>NC_015580.1:3482812-3792500 GCF_000253255.1 Novosphingobium sp. PP1Y
CCGATGATCTTCGCGTTGCTCACGCTTTGCGCATGGCTCTCCACCTCATCGGGCACTTATGTCGGGATCGCTCTTCTGCTCGGGGTCGCCGGGCTTGAGTGGCTGGTTCGCGCCAATGCAGACAGCCGACGGTTCGCAATCTATCGCCGGGGCCTGGGCGGCGAACTCTCCGTCATCATCGCCCTTCTCATAGGTGTCTCACTGCTACTGATCGTCCGGCCCGAAGTCCTCGCCCCGGTGTTCGAGCTGATCGATCGTATGGTCCTGCAGAAAACAGCGTCGAATTCCTTCGCCGAACGCGGCATGTGGCGCGCCGTGGCTTGGGACAGTGTTCTAGCCACGCACGGTTTCGGTGTCGGTATCGGCAGCACCCGCGCATCGAGCAGTTTCGTGGCCATTCTCAGCGGCGCGGGACTGGTCGGCGGGGCCCTCTATTACGGCTTTGCCTTGCAATCGCTCTTGCGGCCGACTGCAGGCACCCCGATTGAAAGCCAGCTGCTGATATCAGGCTTTCGCTTCTCTTTCGTTCCCAGTTTCGTCGTGACCTTGATGGTTGGCGATGCCGACTTTGGCGGAATGACGGCTTTCGGCTTCGGTTTGGTCACAGCACTTTCAATCACCAATGCAAGGCGCACGGAAAATCTGGCCGGAACCGCCCTGCATTGCGCGCTGCATGCCCAAGGCCAGACTCGCAGCGCGAACGCTCATGCGACCTGGATTGGATGAAGCGCTCTGATCAATGACTGGCTTCGGTCAGAACCTGGCGATATTGGCTTACGACTTCGTCCGCCCAGGTTTCCTCCGAATTGCAGAGCGATCTGTAATCCGCGTGTCCCGCGCGCGACATCGCTTCGACCGCATGGTTGTCGCGATGCAGGGCAGTCAAGACGCCGGCAAAGGCATCCAGATCCGCCGTATCGACAGCCAAGCCGAAGCCAGCCTGCGCGATTTCCGGCGCAACGAGCGCACGATCGCTAACGACGACAGGAACGCCGGAAGCGACGGCTTCCAGCGCTACGAGCCCGAATGGCTCCGACCAGCGGCTCGGCATCACAGCGACGCGGGCCGATGACAGGGCGCGTGCAACACCGGCCCGATCCTGCCGACCCAGAAAGATTGCGTCCGGATTACACGTGCGGACCTGTTCGATTTCACTGCCTTCGCCCACGAACGTGATTGGCAGATTCGACCTTAGCGCGGCTCTCGCCGCGAGGTCCGCACCTTTCTCCGCCGAAATCCTACCGATGAAGACGATACCGCGATTGGCTTCGGCCGGAACGCGATCTGCCGAAAGTGGCGAAACAGGATTGCGGACTGCGCGAAGCCTTTCCGCGGTCCACCCACTGAGCCGAAACTGCGCCTCCTGCCCTGGGTGGATCATCAGCAAGCGTGCCGCATGGGCTCCGCACTGCTGAAAACCGCGCCGCAAGACTTCCCTTCCAACGCGCCAGATTTTCTGCGCATGAGAAGTCTTGTCGCAGCGGCTTTTCAGGCATGCGCTGCCCAGCGGCGTCAAAGTGCAGTCACGATCCCGCGGATAATCGAAAAAAGCGCCGTTGGGACACCCATTGAAGTAATCATGCCCGTGCAGGATCAGCCGATCCCCCACTTTGCGCAAGGCCGCAAATATTCCAGGGGTCAGAATCTTGGACCAGCCATGCAGGTGGTAGACAGTACCCGGCGTATCATTGCGCGCAATCCAATCGCGGGTCTGGGCATAGGCGCTATGGTTGTACAAACCGCAGGTCAGCGCGCTCAGCTTCGAACGTTCGAGCAGGGCCGTCCCATGGAGCGGCAGAAACTCGACATCGCTGCGATCGAAGCGCGCGCCGCTGTCTCCTGCGATGAAGGTCGTCGCAATGCCGCGTCGGCGCAATTCACCAATCAATACTTGCACCAGGTACGAAGCACCGCCCAGAGCCTCGCTATAATCATGGAGCAGGACCACCCTCTCCGGCGAGGATCCGATCTTCGAAGGTTCCACGGGGTCCCAATCAGAAATAGCGCTGGCCGACGCGAACCGTGTCGCCCGGCAGTACCGCGGCCCCACTGGTCAGCCGGTAAGCCTTCTCCTCGGCTTCGCGGCCATGGCGGATGTAAACCACATGCTCATTCGCGCGATACGTGAACCCTCCGGCCTTCGCGACTAGTCCATGGACGGACATGCCTTCTGCGTAGGGATATTCACCAGGCTTTTCCACTTCGCCGAGGATGTAGATCGGCCGATATCCCACGACATCGATGGCGATGCGGGCATCGCGAACATATTCGCGGCCGAGCAGCGATTGCAGGTCCTGTCGCAGTTGCGCGAGTGTCTTGCCTGCAGCTCGCACTTCACCGGCCAGTGGCAGGGCAATGAGGCCCAAATCGTCGATCACGTATTCACCGCTCAGGGTGTCCTCACGGAAAACCTCGAGATGCAGTCTGTCACCCGGCGAAAGCTGGTATGCGAGACTATCGACACTGGGCAAAGAACGCGTCGCGACCGTCGTGCAGCCCGCGATCAGCATGGAAAGTGCGATTATCATCGAGCGAATTGTCATCAATTCCCATCCCTTGTAAAAACCCTGTCGAAGATCCGAAAGCGTCGTGAGGCCTCATGCGGCGAAAATGGTCGAGCGCATCGCGGATGCCTCGGGCAAAGATTTCCGGACCAAATCTGGCCGCATTGCGAATGGCATCGTCGGGCCGAAACTGCACTTGCCATTCCTCGAAGCGGCGGATCGCGTTGACGACATCCATCGGCGTTTGACGATCGAAAAAGATCCCCGTTCGCCCCTCAAGGATGGAATCCGTCACCCCTCCCCGGCCAAAGGCTATAACCGGGCGGCCACTTGCATTAGCCTCGACCGGAACGATCCCGAAGTCTTCCTCCGGCGTGAACACAAGCGCACGACACGTGGCATAGGCGTGCCGCAGTTCCTCAAAGGAAAGCCGCTTGCGGACCTCTACGTTCGGTCCTGCACTTGCGGCAATCCTGTCGAACATTTCGCCATCGCCAACCATGAGGGCGGGCACGCCCAGCCGATTGAAGGCCTCCAGCGCAACATCGGCGCGCTTGTAGGGGGTCATCTGGCTGACCCATAGGTACCTGTCGCTTACTTTCGATGACGGCGCGAAGGCATCCACGGCAACCGGCGGATGCACCACGCATGCCTCACGTCCCCAGACCTTGGCGATGCGCCTGGCGATGAAGCTGGAATTGGCGATAAAGCCATCGACCCTGCTTGCCGAGCTGACGTCCCACTGACGAAGGCGGTGGAATACCAGTGGGATGAGCCGGCGGCTGAGCCATCCCGCACTTTCCCGGTAGTCCTGATAGTGATCCCAGAGATATCGCATCGGGGAATGGCAATAGCAAAGGTGCAGGGTATCAGGCCCGGTGATCACGCCCTTCGCCGGCCCGGACTCGCTGCTGATGACAAGGTCGTAGCCCCGCAGATCCAGTTCCTCGAGCGCGAGAGGCATCAGCGGCAAATATTTCTGATAGTGGCGCCGCGCACCGGGCAGACGACCGACGAAGCTCTGCCTGACATTAGCCTTTCTGATCCGGGCAGAAACCTTCTGCGGATCATAGACATGCGTGAACAGGTCAGCATCGGGAAACAGGTCCAGCAGGTGCTCGATCACGCGTTCCCCTCCGCGCATCCCGACAAGCCAATAGTGCACGATGGCCACGCGATACGGGCGCGCGATTGTCCCCTCCCTCGTCATCGGTAGTATCCCTTGTAATGGGCGTAGAAGCTGGCGACATCCTCTCCTCCGAAACGCACCTGTTTCTTCATGTCGACCAGGTTCAACACCACGCCGCATTGCTTCAGGGTACGCCCGGGCAATTGCCGGATCGCCGCCTTGACGATCCGATCGACGGTCTTGCGCCATTGCACGACGAGCAAGACGCTATCAGCTTGTGCGACAATCGAACGGGTTTCAGCGATCGGCAAGATCGGGGGGCAATCCAGAATAACCACATCGAATGTCTCTCGCAGACGGGCGACCACCCTGTCGAGCCTCCCCCGCTCCGACAGGCGTTCGCCCTTCGGGAAAGCACGGGTAATCGGAATGATCCTCAAGGGGGAACTCGCATCTTCGTATTGTGCGATGTCCTGTGTTTCGTCATGAAGCGCTTCGTACAGGCCTGGCTCTCCCTCCGGCGCGCAGAAGCGCTTGCTGAGCTGCGAGCGAATGACGTCGCAGTCGACTACCACCACTCTTTCGTTAGCCATCGCCAGGGCCCGGCCGATGCAGGCAGCGAGCGTCGATTTTCCTTCGCCGGGAATGGCCGAGGTTATCGCAAGGACCTTCCCCGACCCCGACACCGAGTGACGCACCGAAACGATGACGTTGCGCAGCGCCTCGGAAAAGGGGCCTTCCGGGTATTCGCGCAAGGTATCCATCGGGGTATTCGCGTGAGGTTCGATAGAACGGATGGCTGGAACGAAGCCCCAACCCGGCAGGCCGATACGTGTCTCAACATCCCCAAGGCTTGTCAGGCCGCCGTAGGAAAGCTCTACCAGGATCGCCAGTATCATGCCCGAGAGCGCTCCTGCCACGAGCGCCAACCCCAGATTCAATGGCAGGTCGGGCGAGACGGGAAGGACCGGGACATTGGCGGCCGATATCAGTCGAGCAGAGGGCTGCTCCGACCCGCTTCCCGCCACAACGGCATTGTAGCGGCGCAAGTAGGATTCGTAGAGAGTCTTCGAAGCGTCCGCCTTTTTCTCCAGATCAGCCAATTCGACCAGCGCGCTGTTGCCCGTCTGCAGTTGCGATTGCGTGCCGCCTCGGCTGCGGCGCAGCGAGGCCAGCCGTTGCGCCGAGGCCATGGCCTTGGTTTCCAGGCCGCTCAGGGTTCGCGAAACTTCCCCGGCTATCTGCCGATCGAGATCGGCGATCTGCTGTCGGACGGTCACAAGGTCGGGATGGCTGTCAAAATAGCGCTGCGAAAGGTCGCGTTCGCGGATCACCAGTTGCGCGCGTTGCGACCGCAAGGTGGCGACCACCGGGGCGCCTGCACCGACCCCCACGCCTTCAGGTCCGCCGCTGCGCAACTGTGCCCGAGCGCTGGCGAGTGCTTCGGCATCCTGTGCCGCTTCCGCCTCCGCGTTGACGATCTGCTGGTTGTAGGCCGAAAGCTCCTGCTCGGTCAGGCTCGTGGCCTGCGAACTGAGGAGTTGATGGCGATTGCGATACGCCTGCACTTCAGCGAAATCATGGTTTGCCTGCGCACGCAGCGCATCGACCTTCGATTTCAGCACGCGCGCGGCCGTGGCGTTGGTCTGCGCACGTTCACGGGCATCGTCGGTGGTGAACAGGCGCGCATAGGCATTGGCGATCGCAGCTGCGCGGGTCGCTTCTGCATCTTCGAAGGCAATGCGCAGATTGAACGAGTTGCCGACCCTCGCCACATCGAGCCGCGAGCTGAGGTAATTGACCGCATGTTGGCGAAACTGCGCTCCATCCCCGGTAACCCTGTCCCGCTGCCTAACGGCGCCAAAGCCGATGGAGGCCAGAATGTTATCGAGCGCAGAACGGGGCACTTCCACATCGCGGCGGAACATCGGATCATGCAGAAGCCTTGTCGCGTCGAGCACCTGCCCGGCCATTTCCCGTGACCTGACAAGCTGGATCTGCGTCTCGACCTCTTCAGAACGGGTTGGCGCTTCGCGAGGTTGCGCCTCTTCGTTCGGCACAACGTCTGTCGATCCGGTAATCATCACCACGTCAGCCGAACTGCGATAGATGCGCGGCAACGCTGAAGTCCAGACCACCGCCAGCCCGAGCGCCAGGAGCAGCGTCATGATCATGACCGACTGCCGGCGCCGCAGCAACGAAAGCAGATAGCGCACGGAGATCTGCTCATCCCTGCTGCGAAAGCCGCCGGCAGTGCCCTGCATGGGTGCCGGCAACCCCGCTTCTGATTCATATATGACAGGGAGATTCAATTGGCAGGCTCCTGACAGCACAATTCGAGAATGGCAGAGCGCATTGTCAGACATGAACTGACCGCCCCGGATCCCATCAAGACGACCACGCCCCGAATTGACGTGTATACGAATAAACCCTCATTACTTGACGGGGAACGTCCAAGCTGGTCCAATTTCATTTCTACCCGGGGGTGATAAATCCATTTCGGAGTGCAGCGCGCCGGACGCTGACGACATCTCCAGCCCGAATTGAGTTCATTCGCGAAGGGCGCGCCTCAGTTGGTCGCCAAGGGGGCGCAGGATGTAGTGCAACATCGTGCGCTCGCCCGTCTGGACAAAAACTTCGACAGGCATGCCCACCGCCAGATGCGTCTTGCCCAGCTTGCGCAGCTCCGTTGCCGGAATCGCGATCGTCGCGGGATAGAATGCCGTATTCGTCGCGCGGTCGATGGTTCGGTCAGCGGCGAGCTGAACGACTTTGCCTTCCAGCTCGGGCGTCGTGCGCATGCTCAAGGCGGTAAATCGCAAATGCGCGGCCTGGTCCTGCGCCACCTGATCGATGTCGGTGGGGCGGATCCGGGCCTTCACGACGAGACGGTCCTTCTCGGGCACGATTTCGAGCAGAGTCTGCCCCGCAGGTACGACGCTACCCAGCGTCCGCACGGCCAGCTTGTCGACGATACCGGTCTGCGGGGCGCGAATGACGGTGCGATCGTTCTGATCGCTGGCGGCGACCTCCTCCTTGCGCACCTGGGCGATAGCATTGCGCACCTGGGCCAGTTCGATCGCTGCCTGACTGCGGGCCACACTCTCGATTGAGGCCATCTGCGCGCGCAGTTCGGAGATCCGCGCACGCGCCTCGGCCATGTTCGACTGCGCCGTCGCATGGTCTGCTTCCACGCCGACTGCGGCGCGTTCAAGCGCATTGAGCCTGTCGAGTGTGGTCAGCCGTTCTGCGTAGAGTTCACGTGTCTGCGAAAGTTCCTCAAGAACGAGGTTGGATTGCCGGGCATAAGCTGCAGCGCGGCTGCTTTGCGCCGAAATCTCCGCCCGCGCCTGCGCAATGCGCCGGGCCAGTTGCAACCGTTGATCGCCGCGCGCCACCTGGTCGAGTTCGAAAGACCGGCGCTCGTCTGCCAGAATGACCGCCACTTGCGGATCGTCGGCCCGGCTGCGCAATTCGGCAGGGAAAGCGATCCGCACAGCATTGTTGCGCAGAGCCCGCAGCCTCGCTTCCTTTGCAAGCAATTGAAAGAGATCAAGCCCTGTGTACTGCGCCGCCGCACCAGCCACGCGCGAATCCAGGCGGATCAGCGCCTGCCCCTTGCGAACATGATCTCCATCCTCGACCAGAATCGCCTTTGCGACCCCGCCGAATGGATGCGAAATCTCCTTCACGTGCGTTTCGACGCTCACTTCGCCGGGCGCGATGACTGCGCCAGCCATCGGCAGAAAGGCGATCAGAACTCCGAAACCCAGGACCAGGACAGCCACTGCGCCCAACCCCAGCCGCAAAAGATCCGAGAGCCCCCGCTCCACCCCGGTGGAGAATTCACCCCCACCCGTCGTCGCATGGGAAGCCAGCAAAATGGACGAGGCTTGGGCAAGGACGCTCACTCGCCCACCTCCACCGGCCTGCCTGCAGGCCTGACATCCTTCGAGGGATCGCCCGAAGCATCATCCTTTTCGTTTTCATCGCGGCGCGATCGCAAACTCCCGTCGGAAGTAGCTGACGGTGCGAGGCGTGCCTCGAATTCTTCCCTTGTTTCGAACCTTTCGATCCTGCCGTTGGCCATCGCCATGATGTGACTGGCATGAGCGATTACGCTGGGTCGATGGGCAATGACGACGACGATCGCCCCACGCCTGCGCGCCTGCCTGATCGCCAGACCCAGGGCCCGCTCACCGTCATGATCGAGATTGCTGTTGGGTTCATCGAACACGAGCAGGAACGGGTCAGCAAACAGGGCCCGCGCGAGTGCGATCCGTTGTTGCTGCCCGGCCGACAGGCCACTGCCATGCGCCCCGATAACATGATCGTAGCCTCCCTCGAGCCGTACGATGAGGTCGTGGCAGTCCGCAGCCCTTGCCGCAGCCAGGATCGCTTCGCGATCCGCATCTGGCTGGAACCGGGCGATGTTCTGGCCGATCGTTCCTTCGAACAGTTCAATCGACTGCGGCACGTAACCGAGAATTCGGGCGATCTCGTCCGGCGACCACTGGTCCAGAGTCGCGCCGTCCAGCCGGATCGCGCCGCGCAAGGGTTTCCAAATGCCGCAAAGCACACGCGCCAGGGTCGTCTTTCCGGACCCGCTTCTGCCCACTACCGCCAGCGCATCGCCCGCACGCAATCGGAAGCTAAGATCGAGCACGGTGACTTTCTGCGTTCCCGGGGGGCCGGCTGCGATTCCCTGCACCACAAGATCGCGCCGGGGTCGCTCCAGCCCCATGGGCGTAACGTGATAAGGCACAGATTCGAACTGGCTTCGCAGGCGATCCAGCGCCTGCCGGGATGAAACCATCCCCTTCCAGTTGGCAATGGTCTGTTCGACCGGCGCAAGCGCACGGGCCGACAGGATCGACCCTGCAATGATGATGCCCCCGGTCGCGCGCCCGTCGATCACCAGAAAGGCGCCCAGTGCCAAGGTCGCCGACTGAAGCAACATGCGAAAGGCCTTCGTCGATCCCGACAAGGTGCTCGAGATCGCCGAAAACCGGTCATTGGCACGAAGGAATTCGGCCTCGACACTGTGCCATTCGCTTTGGCGCGCACTCGCCATGCCCAGCGCCTTGAGCGTTTCGGCGTTGCGCAAAGTGGCTTCGGCCAGGCCGACACGCCTTGCCCCTGAGCGCATCGTTGCCAGCGCCAGCGGTTCGGTCATCCGGTTGTTGACGAACATCAGCGTCACCAGCACTGCCACGCCGATCAAGGCGAGCAGGCCGATGCTCCAGTGGAATATGGAAAGAATGAGCAGGTAGACCGCGATCCAAGGCAAGTCGACGACCGCCAGCGGGCCCGGCCCCGACATGAACGCCCTGACGGTATCGACGTCGCGCACGATCTGCGTTCCATTCGGTATTGCGCCGCGCGTCAGTTCATGGCGCGACAGAACATCGAGCACGCGATCGCTGATCGCGCGCATGAACATCGAGCCGACTTGCACCATCACCCGCCCCCGAACCACATCGAGAAAGGCCTGGAATGCATAGGCGAGCGCCACCATCAGCAGCAGGCTGACGAGCGAGGGAACGCTGCGGCTCGGCAGGACGTCGTCATAGACGAGCAGCATGAAGAACGATCCGGAGAGCAGCAGCACATTGTAGACACTACTGATTGCCAGAACCGGCAAGAGCACGCGCCTGAGCGGCACGAGCGCCTGCTTCAGTTCCGTATTCAGCCGGGGCGCGAGGATCATGCTGTCGTTTCCATGGCGAGGGCCGCATTACATATCGCCGAGCATGATTCTGGCGATCAGAAGTAGGTCCGTTCCCGAGCCAAACCGGATGCACTCGCGGTTCCCATCTGCCTCTCATCTCCTAGGATCGATGCAGCAATCGCGCCTTTGCCGGAGGGAGGCGGCGGAGCGGGCTGCCGTTACCCGAGCAGCCCGCTCCGCAAGAACCCCCACGCACGGTCCGATACCTTCCAAACCACCCCTTGGGGAACCATGCGTGAAGTGCAGGACTTTGTTGCATCTGTCGATTATCCCGTTTGCGGCCCTGTTCGCTGGCCAGGCAATGGCGGACACACTGGAGCAGGCCATTGCCAAGGCGCATGAATACAATCCGCAACTGAAGGGGACGCAATTCCTGGCCCGGTCTGCCGACGCCGCAGTTGCCAGGGCCAAGGGGGCCTATGGCCCCAGCCTCGCGGTTTCGGTCCGTCATGAATATACTTTTGATCGAACGACGCTGAACGATCTTGCGTTTGACGAACAGGGCTTCGGCACCACCGCCTCCCTTTCGCTTTTGCAACCGCTGTTCACCTCGGGTCGCCTTGCCTCTGGACTGGATGGGGCCCGCGCCGGCCGGATGATCGCGCGGGAGAACTTGCGCGCTGCCAGCCAGCAATTGATGCTTGATGTCGTGAATGCCTATGCCTCGGTCCAGCGGGACCTGACACTCTTTCGTGTCGCCCGGGATATCCACGCCCTGCTCGCCCAACAAAGCAACGTCACTGCCGCCCGCTTCAGGCTGCGCGATTCGACAAGACCCGATCTCGATCAGACTACCAACCGGCTCGAAATCGCCGCCGGACGGGTGATCCGAGCCCGCGCTGCCGTGGAAACCAGCGCGGCGCGCTATCGCAATATCGTCGGCACCTATCCCAGCGATCTGGCCGCGCTTCCCGACCTTGCGCCCATTCCTCCGCTCGCGGACCTTTACGCGCGTGCGGATGCGAACAATCCGCAGGTCCGGGCAGCCAGATATACAGCACTCAGATCACGTGCCGCTGTCGCTTCCGCCCGCGCAGCCATGGGGCCGCAAGTCAGCGCCTTCGCTTCGGTCGAGCGCGCGCCGTTGACCCCTTACCAGAACACGCGGCGGGTCGAGCGGCTCTTAGCCGGCGTCAGTCTGGCGATGCCGCTTCATTCGGGCGGACAGCTCCTTGCCGCGCTGCAGGAAGCAGAACAGCGCAACCTTGCCGACATCCAGTTCGCCGAACAGACCCGGCGCGACGTGCGCGAAACGCTGGCGACAGACTGGAACCTCTATCGCGCCGCGGCAGAGGCCCTGCCTCGATTCGAAGCGGCCGTCCGCGCGGCAGAGAGCGCCGTCGCCGGGGTCAAACGTCAGGAAATGGCCGGCATACGCACCCTGCGCGAGGTTCTGGACGTAACCAACGACCTGCTCACCGCCCGTACCAGCGCGGCCGAGACGCGCGCCGAACTGTTCATCCGCAAGATCGCGGTCCTGCGCGATGCCGGACTACTCAGCCCCGAATTGTTCAATGTCGATTCGTCGCCTCGCGGTGCGGTCCTGGCTGCCGATAGCGCCGAGCAACCCTTCATCCCCGCCGGGCTGCCCTTGCGCCCATTACTCGATCCGATCGACCGCATCCTGAGCAACGGCCGTGTTCCGCAAGTCCCCGTCCAGATCGAAAACGAAGGAACCTATCTCTGGGAAGATGGAACGGAAGCTTTGGAAAAGCCCTCTCCCTAATTCGTGTGCGCCTAGTCAACGCGGCACAGGTCGGCAACGAAGCCCCTGTGATCCGAACCCAGATCGGGGCTGGTCCGGATGGATTGGACCTTCCAGTCACGACCAACCAGCAGGTGATCGATTTGCCAGAACCCGGGGTAGCGGTGGCCTTCGTAAGTGATTGGCCATGTGGGACGATCGGTTCGCGTCAGGCTCATGCCATTGCGCCCGGCGTAATCGGCCAGGAGCCGCATTCTTGGCGAAAGATTGAAATCGCCGACAATCACGGAACCAGCCGGCACGGTAAGCGCCTTGTCGAGTTGCCGCAGTTCATGGGACTGTCGCCCCAGCGGCAGAGGACGGGACAAATGCACCGCGAAGACTTGAAGACCTCTCTCGTCTCCGGCACGATCTGCCGGTCCTTTGAATGGGAGAACCATGCCTGCGGCCGGCAGGGACTTGCGATTGAAAGGGTCGCCGTGCGTCAACGCCTCAGTCGCAGTTGGTTCGATACTGGAAAACAGCGCCGTCGAGCAACGCCCATTGTCGAGGCACGACTGCCAGTGCGGATAACGCTTTTCGAGCACACTGTGCAGCGGCAGGTATCTGGGCAATTCGGCCACGCCGACAACCTGCGGCGATTCGGAGTCGAGCCAGGCGGCGATGCGATCCGGATTCTTCGGCTTGTGGGTGTTGATCCAGGCGATCCGCAGGCGTGCGCTGGAGGGTGAACAGGCAGGGGATCGGGCCAGGTCCGGCCAGAACAGGCCAAGCGCAGGCAGGCAGCAGAAGGCTAAAGCCGCCCTCCCCGCCCATGATCGGGCCCGCAGCGCGAGGACGCAAACAAGGACCAGGCTGGCCCATCCCAGCGGTGCGGCAAAGAGATTGATGAGGTCGAGCGCAGGATGCGCATTGCCGAAGCGCCCAAGGATCATAAGCAGGAGGAGCGGCGCCAGCAGGCATTGCCCAAGGCCATACCAGCAGGAATGTCTTGTGAAGCGCGACCGGCCATCCATGCACCGCTTCTCCTTGCTGAAACGACTGCGACTGGATCGCAGGCTCCTGCCGGCACTGCAACATCCTCTCCTGGTTTCGCATTGCCCCAAGGGCGCAATTGGCTCCATTTCGGCGGATTCCGGGCCACGCACTGCGTGCCGATGGGGCTAGACCCGACAGCACGCAGCATTTGGGTTCTCGCCCGCGGCAGGGGCCCGGACGCGCGCCAACCCTTCCGGGAGCAACGGAACTTGCGAGAATCCTTCTTTCTGGCGCTTGCAAATCGCATGCCACGCGGCCGCTTCGGAATTCGGGCGCGCCGGGAATTGCTGAAGCTTGCCGGCATTGCAATGACAGGAAAGGTCATTGTCCTGGGCCCGGTGACGATCGTACCGGTCGGTGGCGGCCGCCGCATTCGCATCGGCGAACGGACTTTCATCAACAATGACGTGCGCTTTGCCAGTCGCGGCGGCGTAACGATCGGCAGGAACGTACAGATTGCCGCGCGCGTCAGCTTCGAAACCGCGACACACCCACTCAGCTTTACGCAAGGCTGCGCAAGGCCGAGCGTCTACGCGCCGATCGTCGTCGAGGACCATGCCTGGATCGGCGCTGGAGCCATCTTGCTACCCGGCGTGAAGATCGGCCGCGGGGCGGTTGTCGCCGCCGGGGCCGTGGTGCACCGCGACGTCGCACCGATGACAGTTGTCGGGGGGGTGCCCGCACGCTTCCTTCGCGACGTGCGCCCACCAAGCGCAAACCCGGTCCAGACGACAGGCACCTGTACCGCGAGCGACGAAGGAAAGCGCGGCTGATCGAGCCTGCCAGCGCAAGCCCCGAGCGATCGGCGCCCCCCAGCCATGGATCGGTTTCGGACTTGCCTGACGTTCCGGCCCTCGACGCGGCGTTCTAGTGTGGCCGAAATGCATGACCCATTTTGCGGAACCGTAAGCGATGACTGCATATGACCAGATCCCGGCCCTTCAGCCTTCGGTGGCAGTTGTCGTCGCCAGCCTCGGCCGCCCCGACCTGATACGTCAGTTCCAGATCCTGATGGAGCGGCAGACAAGCAGCCCGGACATCCTGATGTTCTCGGTCGTCAGCGCGGCAGACCTTCCGCCCGGCCTGGAGGAAAGCACCCGCTTGCGTGTCATCCGCGGCAGCAAGGGCCTCTGCGCCCAGCGCAACCGCGCGCTGGACTGGCTGAAGGCGCGCTTCGACATCATCGTTTTCTATGACGATGATTTCGTCCCATCAAAGTTCAGCATCCAAAACATCCGCGCATTCTTCGCCGAGCATCCGCAAGTTGCAGGGGCGACCGGAAAGGTTCTGGCTGACGGGATCAATGGTGCAGGGATCTCCTTCGGCGAGGCGATGCAGATCGTGCGCGCGCATGAGAAGCGCCGGTTCGCACCCAACTGCATCGTCAGGGGATTACGGGGTCTTTACGGCTGCAACATGGCCTATCGCACCACCGCCATCGGTGAACATCGCTTCGACGAACGGCTGCGGCTCTACGCATGGCAGGAGGATATCGACTTTGCCGCTTCGGTCGGCACGAACGGCCGGCTTGTGCAGACTTTTGCCTTTTCGGGGGTTCATCGCGGCGTAAAGCTGGGGCGTACGCCTGGATTGAAGCTTGGCTATTCGCAAATCATCAATCCCTCCTACCTTGTGCGCAAGGGCACGATGTCACGCCGCTTCGCTGCCCGGCTGATGCTGCGCAACCTGGCTGCCAATCACCTGAAGGCCCTGCGACCGGAACCGTGGGTGGACCGCGCCGGACGAATGAAAGGCAACTGGATCGGCCTGTTCGATCTTATCCGCGGCAATCTGACTCCGGAACGGATCGAAACGCTCTGATTTCAGTTATTTGTATCAACCGAAACCTAACTTATGATTGCACGCAACTTAAGGCGTGACGGATCTCGTTAGCCCCACCTGACTTCTGCGGCAGAGGGGGAGTGGCGGGGATTGATGGTTTCATAACCACACAAGTTCTTCTAGAACCGTAGAATCAGGTGCGATATAACCGCTGCTAGATAGCGATAACGATGAACGAAGGTCCGCACAAATCCAGTCCCATGCAGCGGGGACGACGAGAGCAGAGTCGCTTGCGCGTCCGCCTGCCCGTGCGTCTGGAAACAAGGTCCGTTACCTGTCGTGCGATACTGATCGATTTGTCGTCAAGCGGCGCGCGACTGGCTCTGGAGAACCTGCCCAGGGTGGGGACCGAGGCGCTGATCCTATGGGACAAGTACGAAGCATTCGGCGAAGTGGTCTGGGCTGAGGGAGTTCAGTGCGGCATCGCCTTTTTCGATCCGCTCCCTGGGGACGTGGTGCTGAAAACGCGTGAGCTCGATGATGCCGCCCACCTGCCGCAGGATAAGGAACTTCTGCGACAGGTGGCACGGCAATGGGTCGAGGGGACGACCCGGCTCTGACCGGAGCGGGGTTTCCCGTGTCTGAGGGGGTCAGACAGGCACGGGAGCGGTCAGAGAAACTTCTGAAAAATAGCGAGCCATGGCATCGACGGCGGGCTCGGTCAGTTCGATGAAGGCGCGGCGGCGATCGCTGTCGTCGCATACGCGCACGAACAGGCCAGCTTCGACCATCTGGCCGATCCAGCGCAGCGCCGTGGTCGGCGGCACGCCGGAAGCGATGCACAGCGAGGTGACCGAAACCCGCTTGCGTTCCAGCCGGGCGGCAGTGAGATCGAGCAACATGTCCCATGCCGGATCCGCGAAGAGTTCCTCGTCAAGGAAACGTCCCCGCAATTGCCGCATGCGGATGATCTGCCGCACCGTCTGCGCATCGGGCAGCCCCAAGCGCGCAGGCTCCCGTCCGGAATGGGCGCCGCGCGCCTGCGATCCTGCGGGTTCGAACGAGAAGGCCGATGCCGCGCTGGCCGGGGCGGACGGACGGCCGGGTGCGAGTCGATCAATACGTCCGGCAATCTGGCTGACCTGCTCGGTCAACCGCAAGAGCATCAACCGGTCATTCTCGGACAATTCGCGCAGGCGCCCCTGGGGGAATTCCGAAAGAACGCGGCCCAGTGCCAGAACCCGCTCGGCCCGGTTGGGATCGACGAGCAGAATTGGGGCGGACTGATCCATGCAAGCGAACACCGCATCGAGCGCATCGACCGTGGTCGAGACGATCAGGCGGCAGCCCCCCGATGCCGCGCGCTGGTCCAGTTCGGACAAGGCGGCCATCGTCTGCCCATCGACTTGCGGGCAATCGAGCAGGACGACATCGCCGAGGGCTCGCATCGGCGCATCGACGACATCCCGCAGCGGACCTGCCGCCGACACCGTCAACCCGGCGGCAGCAGCATCTTCGCGCAGGCTTGCCCGCAAGTGGCCGCGATTGGCATAGATCGAGATCGAAACCGACTGCCCTGTATCGCCATGGCCGGCGGAGCCGGCACCCTTGCCGAGACCGGCCTTGCCGTAGGAAAAATCGCTCTGGGCAAAGTCCGTCGCTGCCATCTCGTCCCGCCTCCATGCTCCTGGACAGGAACATAGTTGGAACAAAATGGCCGCAAGTCAATGATGACGGGCGTTAACTTACTGTCACCAGCCGGACAGCTCCCGCGTGACCAGCGCCTCGAGCATGGTCATCCCGGCCCGGGTATCGTTGAGGCAGGACAGCACGGCATAGCGCTCTCCACCCGCCGCCTCGAACACCTCGCGCCCGCGGATCGCCAGTTCCTCCAGCGTTTCCACGCAGTCGGCGGAAAAGCCCGGCGCCGCAATCGCCAGTCGCCGCGTGCCCGACTTCGCCTGCTCTTCGAGAACCGTCTCTGTGGCCGGTTCCAGCCACTTGGCGCGGCCAAAACGCGACTGGAAGGTGGTCTCGATCCGCAGGCCCGGGTAGCGCTGCGCAAGGCGATCTCCGAGCAGGCGCGCGGTCTTGCGGCAGTGACAGTGATAGGGATCGCCCAGGTGAAGCGTTCGTTCGGGCATGCCGTGGAATGACAGCAGCAGGACTTCAGGCGCGAAGTCGAGACCTTCGACCTGCGCCGCGATGTCCGCCTCCAGCGCCCCGATATAGGCTGCGTCGTCGAAGTAGGGCGGCAGCGTGCGCAATGCCGGCTGCCAGCGCAGATCGCGCAGCGCATCGCCTAGCTTGTCCATCACCGAAGCTGTCGTCGCGCCCGAGTACTGCGGGTAGAGCGGGGCCACGAGAATGCGGTCACACCCTGCATCCATCAGCGCCTTGAGCTTCGAGGGGATCGACGGATTGCCGTAGCGCATCGCCCAGTCCACCCGCACGCCGTCTCCCAGCATGCCCTGCAGCTCGCGGGCCTGTGCGGCGGTAATCGCGGCAAGCGGCGAGCCCTCCTCGGTCCAGACCTGGGCATAGGCATGCGCGGATTTCGCGGGGCGGGTGCGCAGGATGATGCCGTGAAGGATCGGCTTCCATGCGATAGCGGGAATTTCCACCACGCGCTTGTCCGAGAGGAATTCGGCAAGGTAGCGCCGGACCGCATCGGGGGTGGGCGCATCGGGCGTGCCAAGATTGACGAGCAGGACCGCCACGCCTCCGCTCGCCACCGCGGGGTGATCGACAGGGCGGATATCTGGGCTGGTCATCACAGTTCCTCGGCAAAGAGCGGCAGGCGCCGGAAGCGGTATCCGGTCGCGGAAAAAAGCGCATTGGCAACCGCCGGGGCAACGGCGGCAACGCCCAGCTCTCCCGGATCGGCCGGTTCGGCATCGCTGGCGATGAAGGCTAGGTCGATCTCCGGGCTGTCTGCCAGGGTCGGCAAGGCAAGGTCGCCCAGGCCATCGAGATCGGGGCGGCCATCGGTATAGCGGGTGCTGCTGCCCAGCGTCAGGCCGAGCCCGAATATCAGGCCGCCTTCGATCTGCTGGCGGGCAATATCGAAATTGACGATCCGGCCGATGTCGGCAACTGCGCTCAGCCGCTCGACCCGCACGCCGTTCTCGTCGCGCCGGGCGCTGGCGACGACGGCGATGCGCCCTTCGCCGATCATGTGGCAGGCGATCCCCTGCCCGCTGTTGTCACCGCCGCCGCCCCACTGCGCCAGCGCGGCGACGCGCTGGAGGCATTCGGCAAGGCGCGGGTTCTGGCCCAGCATGGCCATGCGGAAGGACAGCGGCTCGCGCTCGGCCTTGTGGGCGAGTTCGTCGATGAAGGATTCGGTGAAGAAGGCGGTGTAGCCGTGGGCATTGCCGCGCATGCGCGCGGTGGGCAGGTCGATCCGCGCAGGTACGTGATCGACCGCCACATTGGCAATGCGATAGGGCGGGATTGCGCCGTCCACCGCCATGGCATCGCCTTCGCCGGCGACGGCGCGGATCGCATCCTGCGGCGTATCGCCATCGAACAGGCGCCGGCCGAATTCGCGAGCCGTCGGCGGCACGGCTATGCGCGCCCGCCAGCCGACCGGATTGCCCTCGGCATCGGTCCTCGCGGCCATCACGGCCACTGCCGGCGTGCGCGGCAGTCCTGCGGCCTGCTCTTGCCGGCGCGACCAGGTCAATTGCACAGGCTTGCCCACTTCGCGTGCGATCAGCGCGGCTTCCACCGCATGATCGAGCTCGAGGCGCCGGTCGAAGCTCCCG
Organism: Novosphingobium sp. PP1Y; assembly: GCF_000253255.1. Classification (NCBI taxonomy): domain Bacteria; kingdom Pseudomonadati; phylum Pseudomonadota; class Alphaproteobacteria; order Sphingomonadales; family Sphingomonadaceae; genus Novosphingobium; species Novosphingobium sp. PP1Y. Next base: position 3,500,472 of record NC_015580.1, read on the forward strand.
CCGATCGGCATGGGATAGAGCACCACGTCGACCACGCTCATGCCCAGAGCCTTTGCCGCAGCCTTTCGCGTTGCCTCGGGCGCCTGCGTGCCGACCCAAAGCTCCAGCCTGCCGCCCTCGATCCGCGCCGTCGCGCTGGCAGTCTCGATGGTGGCGTGAAGCGCTGGCGCGACTTCATAGCGGATCTGCAGGGGCAAGCCGCCCTTTACCTGCTCCATGTCGCCGTAAGCGAAGATGCGGTGGGTTTCACCCTGCTGCATCGCCGCGTCGAGCGCGGTGTCGGCCTGGCCGCTGTCGGCTGCGCCGGACACGCGATACCTGGGCGCAGCGCGGGAAAGCGCGGTGTCTGCCGTCCACCAGTCACGGGCGACGGCGGCGAGCCACGGGCCGTGCTGCACGAAGCGATCGAAACCGCGCAGGCCCCTGGCGGCATCCTGCCTGTAGCCGATGACTTCGGCGCGGCCGAGCGGCGCATGACGGATCGCGGCGTGGACCATGCCCGGGATCCGGACGTCGCCAGCGAAAGTCCAGGTGCCATCTACCTTGGAGGGCAGGTCGAGACGGGGATAGGCAAGCTGCAGCCCAGGTACGAAATCGCCCGGATCCTCGCCCATCGGCTGCGGGTCGAGCGGCGGCGGATCGGGCGGCGAGAAACCGACTGCCTCGCTGGCGAGCACGCCGAAAGGCAGGCGATGGCCCTCGTGAATCACGAAACCGCCCTGCACCCGGCACTCCTCCCAGGCAACGCCCCAGCGAGCCGCGGCGGCCTGCATCAGCATCGCGCGGGCCGAGGCGGCCGCTTCCCGGACCGGCGCTTCGAAGGCGGCAACCGCGGTGCCGTCCGCCGTCACGTTGAAGCGGGTATCCTGCGCCCAGCGGCGGGTGAACACGCTGTCCGGTTCCTCGGCGAGCTTGGGAAAGGCCGGCATCCACAGCGGCGCCCATCGCGCGGCGAGGACCTGATTGGCATAGATCGCGCTGGTGGGCGCCGGTTCGACCGCCACCTGCCGCCAATCCGCGCCGAGCTCATGGGCGACAATCTGCGGGATGAGGGTGGTTACGCCCTGCCCCATCTCGACTTGTGGAACCGCGACCGAGACGACGCCGTCGCTGCCGATCTTGATCCAGGCGTCGAAGGCATATTCGTCGCGCCCCGGCTCGAGCGGCAGCGGGAAATGGCGCGGGCGCAGGGCGTAGCCGATGGCAAGTCCGCCACCTGCAAGGGCGCCGATCAATATGCCTCGGCGCGTGATCGCCATCAGGGGTGAGCCTTGCTCGCGCCGCCGTCCAGCCATTCCCCGACCTTGCGTGCCAGGTCGGCGAAGGCCTGCGCCTGCGGCCCTTCGCCGGCAGCGGGGGGCTGGCCGGCATCGCTGTCGAGCCGAATCGACATGTCGAGCGGGATGCGCCCCAGGAAAGTCTGGTTCATCGTCTTGGCCGCCGCTTCCGCGCCACCGGCGCCGAAGGGATCGCTGACTTCGCCGCAATGCGGGCAGGCGTAGCCGGCCATGTTCTCGACGACGCCGACGATCGGCACGCCGCCCTTCTCGAACAGTTCCATCGCGCGGGTGGCGTCCATCAGCGCGAGGTCCTGCGGCGTGGAGACGATCACCGCGCCGGCCGGCTTGAACTTCTGCAGCATCGTGAGTTGCACGTCGCCGGTACCGGGCGGCAGATCGACGATCAGGATTTCCGCCCCGTCCCAGTGCCCCTCGAGCAATTGCGTCAGGGCTCCCGCCGCCATCGGCCCGCGCCATGCAATGGCCTGCCCGGGGTCGGAAAGGTGCGCCATCGACAGCACCGGTACGCCCCAGCGGCTGGCGATCGGCACCAGCTTGCTGTCATGCGCGACCGGACGCTGGCCCTCGGTGCCGAGCAGGCGCGCCTGCGACGGCCCGTAGATATCCGCATCGACGAGGCCGACCTTGCGCCCCTGCCGGGCGAGCGCGACCGCCAGATTGGTGGCCAGCGTCGACTTGCCGACGCCGCCCTTGCCCGATCCGACCGCGATGATCCGGCGCTCGACCTTGTCGGCCATCATTGCCACGCGCACCTCGGCAACGCCCTCGGCGCCCGACAGGGCCTGCTTCGCTGCCGCTTCGAGCGCGCTGCGCGCCGACGAATCGAGACCGGTCGCATCGAGCACCAGCGTCGCCCGGCCGTCCGCCACCCGCAGCGACTGCAACCGCGTTGCCGCCTCCTGCGGCAGCAGCGCTTTCAGTCCCTCGGCTTGATCGTTCGACATGTCTACTCCGGCCCTAGTTCAGGGGCTCAGGTGGCAAAGGGAACGAAAAAGGGCAAGAGAGGCACTGTTTTTGTGGGGATAGGCTTCCTATAGATGGTCCCATGAAAGCAATCGGTGGTGCAATCGCACGAGCAGGCCTTGCCATGTCCGGACGCCGCAGTCCCTGGGGCGGAAGCGACAAGGGCGGCGAAGGGCCTTCGGACGAGTCCGGCAAGGACGGCGAAGACAACGACGGGGACAGTGGGTCCGAGGGCGATGGCGATCGCTCGGGGGACAAGCGCGGTCCGCGCAACCCATGGCTGCCCAGCGGCTCCACGCCGCCGCGCCGGTCCGCCAGCATCGAGGACATTTTCCGCACGCGCGATCCGCGCCGCCCCGGTGGCGGCTCTGGCGGCCCCGGCGGCGGCGGCGGCAACTTCCCGCGCCTGCCCCAGCGCCCCGACGGCAAGTCGTGGCTGCCGCTCGGCATCGGCGCGGCGGTCGTCGCGCTGCTTGCGCTGTCCAGCGTTCACATGATCGGCCCGAAGGAACAGGCGGTCGTGACCCTGTTCGGCAAGTATGCGCGCACGATCGATTCGGGCGTGAACTTCACCCTGCCCTGGCCGATCGAGCAGGTCGACGTGGAGGACGTACGCACCTTCACCGTGGACTCGATCCCCGAGGGCGAGACCGAGAAGCTGATGCTGACGAGCGACAAGAACCTCGTCGACCTCAGCTACCTGGTGCGCTGGAACATCAAGAACCTGGTGAACTACAAGTTCCGCCTCACCGATCCGAAGGAAACCGTGCGCGAAGTGGCCGAGGCGGCGATGCGCGCTTCGATCGCGCAGATCTCGCTGAACGACGCGCTTTCGGGTGCGGGCCGCGCCCAGGTGGAGCAAGACGTTCGCGAGCGCATGCAGCGCATCCTCGACTACTACAAGGCAGGCGTTGCGGTGCAGGGCGTGGAAATCAAGAAGGCCGATCCGCCCAGCAAGGTGGTCACCGCCTTCCAGCAGGTCACCGTCGCCCAGCAGGAAGCCGAGCGCGACCGGTCCGAAGCGCGCGCATGGGCACAGCAGCTGCTGGCCCGCGCGCAAGGTGACGCGGAAGCCTTCGACAAGGTCTATCAACAGTACAAGCTGGCCCCCGAGGTCACCAAGCGGCGCATGTATTACGAAACCATGGAGCGCGTGCTGCGCGACAACGACACGGTCGTGGCAGAAGCCAAGGGTGTGACCCCCTACCTGCCGCTGTCCGAAGTGAAACGCCGCGCTGCGGACGCTGCCCCGGATGCAGCCGCGAAGGGAGGCCAGTGATGTCCAACGTCTGGCAGGACTACAAGGCGTTCTGGATCGGCGCCGGGGTCATCCTCGTCGCCATCCTGATGAGCATGATCGTCGTTCCCGAAAGCGAACAGGCCGTCGTCATCCGCACCGGCAAGCCGATTGCGGTCTACAACGGCTACGATCCCAAGGCCGCCTTCGGACAGACCGACGCGGGCGTGCATTTCCGCATCCCGCTGGTCGACAAGGTCCAGCGCATCGACAAGCGCCTGCTCTCGGTCGACATGGAGCAGCAGCAGGTGCTCTCGACCGACCAGGACCGCCTGATCGTCGATGCCTATGCGCGCTATCGCATCATCGACCCGATCAAGATGGTCGAGACCGCTGGCACGACCGAGCGCGTGACCGAGCAGCTTGAACCGATCCTCTCCTCGGTGCTGCGCCAGGAACTGGGCAAGCGCACGTTCCAGTCGCTGCTCACCGCAGAGCGCGGCAAGGCGATGGAGAACATCCGCGACGGCCTCGACCGTGAGGCGCGCGAATATGGCGCCCAGGTCGTCGACGTGCGCATCAAGCGCGCCGACCTGCCCGAAGGGGCGCTTGCCAGCGCCTTCACCCGCATGGAAGCGGCCCGGCAGGAAGAAGCCAAGACGATCACCGCCAAGGGACAGAAGGACGCGCAGATCATCCGCGCCGGAGCCGAAGGGCAGGCCGCGAAGATCTACGCCGACAGCTTCGGCCAGGACCCCGGCTTCTATGACTTCTACCGGGCCATGCAGAGCTACGACGTTTCGTTCGCCAAGAGCGAAGACGGCAAGACCATCCTGCTTGGGTCGGACAATGCTTACCTGAAGCATTTCAAGGAGCCGTGAGAGCGGCCTTCAAGGCCGCAAACTGGCGGAAAACAGGCGCCATTCAAGGTCGGTTAAGCTCATGGAGCGTCAATCGGCAGGGGGTCGATGGATGGTGTCGAACACCGTCGAAATGGAGGAATCAAAGGACGTGAAGCCCGTGCGATATGCTTATGGATTGACCACAGCCCTCCTGCTTGGAGGCGCCACCCTGTCGCTCGCAACCGGCTATCCGGCAGGAGCGCAGGTCGCCCAGAACGAAGCCGGCCAGATGGCCCATGTCGTCCCGCGAGGCGGCGCTCCGGCCAGTTTCGCCGACCTGACCGAACAGCTTGCGCCAGCCGTGGTCAACATCTCGACCCGACAGCGAATCCAGGTCCAGCAGAACAGCAATCCGTTCGCCGGGACGCCGTTCGAAGGGCTGTTCGGCGGCGGCGGCGGCGCCGGCCCGCAAACGCGTGAAGCCCAGTCTCTGGGCTCTGGCTTCATCATCAGCGCCGACGGCTACATCGTCACCAACAACCACGTCATCACCGCCGAAGGTCGCGGCGAGGTGGAATCGATCACGGTGACCACCCCCGACGGCGAGGAATATCCCGCCAAGCTGATCGGCAAGGACGCGGCTTCCGACCTCGCCGTCCTGAAGGTCGAGCGTTCCAAGCCCTTCCCCTTCGTGAAGTTCGGCGATTCCTCGCACGCCCGTGTGGGTGACTGGATCATCGCCATCGGTAACCCGTTCGGCCTCGGCGGTACGGTGACCTCGGGCATCATCTCGGCGGTCTACCGCAACACCGGCGGCGGCGGCGCCTACGACCGCTACCTGCAGACCGACGCGGCGATCAACCGCGGCAACTCGGGCGGCCCGATGTTCGACATGAACGGACAGGTCATCGGCATCAACAACGCGATCTTCTCGCCCACCGGCGGCAGCGTCGGCATCGGCTTCGCCATCCCGGCGGAAACCGCGGCGCCGATCGTGCAGAAGCTGATCAAGGGTGAAGCGATCGAGCGCGGCTACCTGGGCGTGCGCATCCAGCCGCTCAACGACGACCTTGCCGAGTCGCTGGGCCTCGAACGCAACAAGGGTGAGTTCATCCAGTCCGTCGAACCCGGCGGCGCGGCTGACAAGGCCGGGGTCAAGGCCGGCGACGTCGTCGTCAAGGTCGGCGGTAAGGAAGTGACCAAGGAGCAGACGCTCTCTTACCTCGTTGCCAACACCGAGCCGGGCAGCCGCGTGCCGGTGGAAGTGATCCGCAACGGCCGCAAGATGACTCTCAACGCCACGGTCGCCAAGCGCCCGAGCGAAGACGAACTGCAGCAGAGCTTTAACTCTGAAGACGACCAGCAGAACGCCGATCCCTTCAACAACCCGCCCAAGCAGCAGGAGCAGGGCTACATCGAGAAGTCGATCGGCCTCTCGGTCACCCCGCTCACGCCGCAGATCGCGCGCCAGCTCGGTGCGTCGGATAACGTGAAGGGCCTCGTCATCGTCGCCGTCGATCCCAGCTCGGACGCCGGCCAGAAGGGCTTCGCCCGCGGCTTCATCCTGCTCCAGGCCAACGGTCAGGACGTTAACACGCAAGCCGACCTCGAAAGCGCCATCCGCGCCGCCAAGGCAGACGGGCGTTCGGCCATCCTGCTGCGTGTACAGCCACGCGGCCAGCCTTCCGCCTTCGTGCCCGTCCGCATCCGCTGACGGGCCGCAGCGCCCCGGCCGCAAGGTCGGGGCAGCGGACATACAGAAACACCCGCCGGAGCGATCCGGCGGGTGTTTCTGTATGCGCTCGCGGCGCGGGGTGCGGGGCCTGATCTCATCCCCCGGCAACGCGAAGGAAGGCCCGGCAACGCAATGTAAGGGATCGCCCCGATCCCCCCTTGCAGTGCCTCAGTAGTTGGGAACGGGGGTCGGCGTGCGCGTTGCGGCCGGTGCCGGAGTGCGGGTTGCGCCCGGCGCGGGCGGGGTAACGATCTTGGGCGCAAGCCCCTGTCCGGGCCGAAGACCCGGATCATTGGCCGGGGCCCGGCCAGTCGCCCGGTCGAGGAAGTCGTCATTGGCGGCGGGCGGATTGCCGTAATCTGGCACCATCGCGGCACCGGGGCCCGGCCCCGGGCCGATCGTGCCGTCCTCGTAGATCGGGGCATCGTCGCCCGAGCCGCTGCCCGGATGCACCAGGTTGCCGTTCTCGTCGACGTAGTAGTAGTCATCCGGGTTGCCCTGGAGATACTCGTCGTCCGGCTCGAGCTGCCACTCGGGAAGTTGCAGCTTGGTGTCGAACTCCTCCACGGGACGCTTGGCGACGGCGACCTTCATGAAGTCGGCGAAAGCACGCGCCGGAGCGTGGCCGCCCGACAGCCCGGGAACCGCCTTGGCATCGTCGCGGCCCATCCACACGCCGGTAGTCACGCCGCTGGAGAAGCCGAGGAACCAGCCGTCCTTGTTCGAGCTCGTCGTGCCGGTCTTGCCCGCAACCGGTCGGCCGATCTGCGCCGCCCGGCCGGTACCGGTGGCCACGGCCGACTGCAGGAGGTCGGTGATCCCGGCCGCAACGTAGTGAGGCACCAGAACCTGCCCGCGCACCGACTTGTGCTGGTAGAGTACTTCGCCGTCAGTCGTCGTGACCTTGGTGATGCCATAAGGCTCCACCGAAGTGCCGCCGGCGCTGACTGCAGCGAAGGCGCGGGTCATGTCGATCAGGCGCACTTCCGAAGTGCCCAGCACCATGGCCGGCTGAGTGTTGATCGGCGTGGTGATGCCGAAGCGGCGGGCCATGCTGGCCACGGTACCGAAGCCCACCTCATTGCCAAGCTGCGCCGCGATGGTGTTCTTCGAATAGGCGAAGGCGGAGCGGATATCGATCTGCCCGGCATACTTGCGCCCGGAATTATGCGGGCTCCACCCGTCGATCGTCACCGGCTCGTCGACCACCGGATCGCTCGGCGTGTAGCCCGCCTCGAGCGCGGCGAGATAGACGAACAGCTTCCAGGCCGATCCTGGCTGACGCTCCGCGCTGGTTGCACGGTTGTAGTTCGAATTGATGTAGTCCGTGCCGCCGACCAGCGCCAGCACCGCACCGTCGTTGTCGAGGCTGACCAGTGCGCCCTGCGCGCCCTTGGGAGCATTCGCGATGATCGCCGCGGTCGCCGCTTCCTGCATCCTGGGGTCGAGCGTGGTCCAGACCTCGATCGGCTCGTTGGTCTCGGGCAGCAGCATGTCCAGCTGGGGCAGCGCCCAGTCGGTGAAGTAGCGAACCGAGTTCTGCCCCTTCTCCTTGGCAAGCTTGACCTTGGTGAGGTCGGTGCCGTCCGCCTCGCTCTGGGTAATGACGCCGTTGTCGGCCATCGTACCGAGCACGACGTTGCCGCGCGCGATGGACGCCTGGACGTCGGCCGTCGGCGAATAGTTCGACGGGGCCTTGACCAGACCGGCGATGATCGCCGCTTCTCCGGTCGAAAGCTCGGTCGCAGGATGGCCGAAGAACTTGCGGCTCGCCGCGTCGATGCCATAGGCGCCGCCACCGAAATAGACCTTGTTCAGGTAAAGCTCGAGGATCTGGTCCTTGCTGAACTTGCGTTCCAGCGCCAGCGCCAGGACCATCTCGCGCGCCTTGCGCCCGAACGTGCGGGCGTTGTTCAGGAAGATGTTGCGCGCCAGCTGCTGGGTGATCGTGGAGGCGCCCTGCTTCCAGCGACCGGCCTCATAGCGGACCATGACCGAGCGCACGATGCCGATGGGATCGACGCCGTAGTGATCGCGGAAGCGGCGATCCTCGACCGAGATCATCGCGTCCTTCATGATTTGCGGGATCTGGTCGTAGCCCAGCCACTTGCCGTAGCTCGGCCCGAGCGAGACCAGCTCGCTGCCGTCGCGGGCGCGCACGACGATCATCTGCCCGTTCTGGCTGCTCTTGAGCGCGCTGAAATCGGGCAGTTCGCGCATGGTAAACGTCACGGCCGCAGCAAGGAACAGGCCGCCCAGCAATGCCAGGGCAAGACCCCAGATCATCAGTGAGCGGATTGCGCGGAACCAGAGCGGTTTCCTGGTCGGCTTGGAGGAAGGGCCGCCCGATGTGCGGCGCCGGCCGGTATTCTTGGCCATCTTCTAGATGCAAACCCCTTTGACGGACCTTCTTGTCCGAACGCGTCGTACACTTTGTACGCCGGATTTGTAACCCGACCTTAACAACGAGATGTGCATGAAACGGCGCTTTACCGAGCGCCGCGCGCCGGTTCAGTCTTCCTTCGGCTTGAAGTCGAGCGAGGCACTGTTGATGCAGTAGCGCAGGCCGTCGGGCCCCGGACCGTCCGGGAACACATGCCCGAGATGTCCCTCGCAGCGGGCACAGGTCACCTCGGTACGCACCATGCCGTGCGACACGTCGCGATGTTCGTCGACGGCATCGCCCGCAACAGGGGCCGTATAGCTCGGCCAGCCCGAGCCGGAATTATACTTCGTTTCGGACGAAAACAGCGGCGCGCCGCAACCGGCGCAAGTGTACATGCCGGCCTGGTTGTTGCTTTCGTACTTGCCGGTAAAGGCCCGCTCGGTGCCAGCCTGCCGCAGCACCTGGTACTGTTCGGGCGTCAGCCGTTCGCGCCATTCTTCTTCCGTGAGGTTGAGCTTGTCGGTCATATCTGCACTTCTCCTTGGCGCAGATATGGGGCGGTGGGGCGCAGGTTTCCAGTGCCCCTCCCCGTGCCGGGCAGCTCACACCCAGGTTCAGGCCATCGGTTCGACGACCAGCACCACGCCGTCATGGCCGACGACCTTGAGGCGCGTGCCGACGATGGCATCCGCGCCCTTGGCAAGCCATTCGCTGTCACCCAGGCGCACGCGGCCGGAACCGCCCTCGATCGCCTGGGTCACCACAACCGTTTCGCCCACCACGCGCTCGCCGCGCTGGTTCATCTTGGGATCGGCGGCCACCACCGGGTGATCCTTGAGCACGCGCTTGCCGGTGAAGACGGCGATGATCGACAGCAGCGCGAAGATCACGATCTGCAGCGGCAGCCCGATCGGCAGCAGCCACGCGACGAGCCCCGTGATGAGCGCCGCCCCGGCCATCCAGATCAGGAACACCCCCGGGATCGCCATCTCGGCAATCGCCAGCACAAGGCCGATGGCCAGCCAGGTGTAATGCACCTCCAGGTTCATCAGGTCATCCATCAGCGGTCACCGCCGGCAGAGGGCGGCACGCTGGGTGCGGCGCGGCGCGTCTGGGCAGGAGGCGGCGGGGGCGAGGACGGCGGATTGCTGTTCAACGCTTCCTTCGCCAGTTCACCGATCCCGCCCAGCGTGCCGATCAGCTGGGTCGCCTCGACCGGGAAGAGGATCGTCTTGGCATTGGGCGAGGTCGCGAACTTGGCCACCGCCTCGGTGTACTTCTGGGCGATGAAGTAGTTGATCGCCTGCGAGCCCGATTCCGCAATCGCCTGGCTGACCATGTGCGTCGCGCGGGCTTCGGCCTCGGCTTCGCGCTCACGCGCCTCGGCGTCGCGAAAGGCGGCTTCGCGCCGACCTTCTGCCGAGAGGATCTGCGACTGCTTTTCGCCTTCGGCGCGCAGGATCGCCGAAGCTCGGCTTGCCTCGGCCTCGAGGATCTCGGCGCGCTTCTCGCGCTCGGCCTTCATCTGGCGGGCCATCGCGTTGGAAATGTCGAGCGGGGGCCGGATGTCCTTGATTTCGACGCGGGTGATCTTCACGCCCCAGGGCGAAGTCGCATGGTCGACCACCGACAGCAGGCGCGCATTGATCTCGTCACGCTTGGACAGCGTCTCGTCGAGGTCCATCGAACCCATGACCGTACGCAGGTTGGTGGTGGTGAGCGCCATGATCGAGCTGTAGAGGTTGTGGACCTCGTAAGCTGCCTTGCCGGCATCGAGCACCTGGAAGAACACTACCGCATCGACACCGACCATGGCGTTGTCCTTGGTGATGATCTCCTGCCCGGGAATGTCCAGGACCTGCTCCATCATGTTCACCTTCTGGCCGACGCGGTCGACGAAAGGAATGATGACATGAAGCCCGGGCTGCGCCGCAAGCGTGAACTTGCCGAGCCGTTCTACCGTGTAAACATAGCCCTGCCGCACGACGCGAACGCCCATCATCAGGAAGACGACCACGACGACAATCAGGGCAATGAGAAATTCAGTCACGGCGCAATCCCCTCATTACATGCCGATAAAGCACGATCCTAGCGGCAGGGACGTAAGGGACAAGTAAAACCGGAACTTGTTAAATTGCACCGAAAGCCCCGCTGCCAATCCAACTGAGCCTGGCGATGCCAGAACGCACCGGCGATGCGGAAGTTGTCCTCAGAGCCGAGCGAACAGGGCCAGCATCCGGTTCCAGGCCTTGTCGGCTTCGCTCGGATCCCAGGACGGCGAGTCCGGCACGCACCAGCCGTGATCGGCTTGATAGACCTCGATCTCGGCCGGGCGGCCTGCGGCGTCCGCTGTCTTGCGCAGCTCCACCTTGGCCTGCGGGTCGCGCGCATCGTCATTGCGGGCGATTGCAAAGAGATAGGACGCCTCGGTCTTCGCAAGCAGGCGATGCGGACTGTCCGGCTCCTCGGTCACGAGCCCGCCGCCATGGAGCGAGGCCGCCGCCCCGACGCGATCGGGCACGGCCGCCGCGGTGCGCACGGTGAACGGACCGCCCATGCAATAGCCGTTGCTGCCGATCCTGCGCCCCTTGTCCACTTCGCGCTGCCCATCGAGAAACGCGACATAGGCCCCGGCATCGCTGGTGATTGCCGCCGGGGTAAGCTGTTCGCGCAAGGGCGCGATCTTGGCCTGTCCCTCAGGCGTGCGCCACTCGGCAAAACTTTTTAGAAGCGGCGCCGGGCCACCGCGGTAGTACTGGTTCACCACCAGAACCGCATAGCCTTCGGCAGCCAGCGTGCGGGCCATGATCTTCTTGGCCTCCCGCAGTCCCGCGATGTCGGGCCACATGACGATGCCGGGATGGGCGCCTTCGGACGGGTGGACGAAGAAGGCATCGGCAACGCCATCAGGCGTGGTGATCGAAACCATGCGCTCGGCAACCTGGCTGCCCCCGTCAGCCTCCACCGACTTCGAGCAACTGGCCAGGGCAATGGTTGCCCCCATGGCCGCGAACTGGCGCCGGCTCAGGCCGCGCCGGGCCAGATTGGCGTCTTCGCTTGCTTGGGTGAATTCATCGCACATGGGGACAGGCCTCCCGGATTGTCGAGATTTGCCGAGAGGTTACCAAGCCGCTAGCGAGATTGCGAGCGAATGGTTTCAACACGAGAATGAGTATCCATGCCGAGCGACCCTGACGACATACCCTGCTGGCAACGCATCGACGCACGCCTGACGACTTCGGGCAAGCTCTCGCCCGCAGACCCTGAGCGGCTGCGCGCCCTTGGCGTGCGACATGTGATCAACCTCGCGCTACCGGATTCTCCGGGTGCGCTGACGGACGAGGCCATACTGCTGGCCGAGGCGGGCATTGCCTACAGCCACATCCCGGTCCCGTTCGACGCGCCCGGCGACGCGCATTTCACCGCGTTCAGCGATGCCATGGCCGCGGCCGGCGATGCGCCGGTCCACGTCCATTGCATCCTCAACTGGCGCGTTTCGGCCTTCATATACCGGTGGAACCGGCAAGCGCGCGGCATGAGCCCGGACAAAGCGCGCGCCCTGCTTCGCGTGCAATGGGACCCGGCGCAAAGCGACCACAAGGACGCCTCCGCCTGGGCCCGCTTCATCGGCGACTAGGGATCAGGGATCAGGCCGCGACGATCTGGTTGCGGCCCTGTTCCTTGGCGGAATAGAGCGCGATGTCCGCCGCCTTGAGCGCATCGCGCGTGGTGGGATAGGCGAAGACATCGGCCACGCCGCCGGAAAAGGTGATCGTGCCGATCGGCTCATCGGTGCGCCGGTTCACGAATTTGCGACGTGCGAAGACCTCGCGCACCGAGTCGAGCTTTTCCTTGGCAGCCGTCTTGCCAAGACCGCGGAACAGCATGACGAATTCTTCGCCGCCGTGGCGCGCGACGTGGCAGTTGTCGTCGGTGATCTTGGCCAGCGTCGCCGCGACTGCCTGAAGCACGCGGTCGCCCGCATCGTGTCCATGGGTATCGTTGATCTTCTTGAAGTGATCGATGTCGCAGAAGGCCACGCTCAGAGCGTCGAGTTCCTGCTGGGCTTCACGGAAGTGGCTTTCGAGCAGACCTTCGAAGGCGCGCCGGTTGGGCAGGCCGGTCAAGTGATCGTGTTCGGCATCGCGCCGCGCCTTGGCAAGGCTCACCCGCAGCGAATCCGCCTCGCTCTCGCTGCGGCGCATTTCCTGTTCAAGATGGCGCGTGCGCTCGATCATCGCCATGGCGACGGCGGCCAGGTTGCGGATTTCCTCGCGATCATCGCCGGAATCCACCTTGTCGACCTGAGCCTGCATCTCGGTATTGTACTGCGCTGCGGTGTCGCGCGCGCTGCGGCTTGTCTCAGCGAAGCTCTCGAGGGTTCGCTCCAGCTTGTCCGAGATGCGGTTGATGGCCTCGTCGCCATTCTTGCGCTGCTCGTCGAGCCAGGCCTGATCGATCGGCAGGCCTTTCGCCCGCCGTTCAGCGACGCGGTTGGCCAGGCCGATGTCGTTGCCCGAGCAAAGGCCGAGCGCCGCGGAGAGATTGGCTTCGGAGATCTCGAGGTCGTTGCCGAGCAGAAATTCGCCGATGTCTTCCATCAACTGCTTGCGCACGAGTTCCCGCGCGGAAAGACCGCCCTCGCCTGCTTGGGACCGTTCAACGAATTTATCGGCCGACGAAGCCGATTCCGAGCGAGCGCCCGCCAGAAACCGCATGATACTCAACGAATTGCCCCCCAACTTGCCATCACCCCCGAACTACCATGCACCGTCTAATTCGAACAGTTCGTTCAATTGGGCGCACTAAGTAGCAGCCCTTATATATAGAAAGAGTGAATGAAGAATTGCAATCGATTGCTTAAACCACGCCATGAAGCGAACAAGCAGGGTTCCGCCGGGGGACTTCGCTCCCGTCGCGTTCAAAGGTCGGCGAAGTTCAACTCGAGGTTGACCGCATTGGGATCGCTCAGATTGATCTGCATGAGATTGATGTGGGACAGGTCATTGACGCGATAGGCGCAGCCCAATTCGTCCAGCCGCGCACATGTCGCAGCGAAACCTTCGCAGCGCAGGGCGACGTGATGCAGCGCATTGGTCGGCTCGCCCGGCCGATAAGCGTCGTAGCGTCCCGATACGGTCCCACGGTCTATGAGGTGCACGATGGGGGCACCAGTTGCGTCGCGCATCCAGAAGCCGGCAACGCCGCTGGCGATCGCCGGATTTTCGCTGCGCGTCAGGCCGAGGACAGTCTCGTAGAACGATGCCGTCTTCTCGAGATCGTCCGTAAGAATATTGACGTGGTCGATGCCACTGACTTTCATGGCCCTGCTCCGCTGGAATTCCAACCGATCATGGCCCCGCGGCCGGACCCGGACAAGAGGAGCGTCGATCAGCTGCGGAAAACGACCGTGCGGCTGCCGTTGAGAAGGACCCTGTCCTCGAGATGCAGGCGCACCGCCTCCGCCAGCACCCGCCGTTCGATGTCGCGCCCCTTGCGCACCATGTCATCGGGCGTGTCGGCGTGGGTCACGGCCTCCACATCCTGGTGGATGATCGGCCCTTCGTCGAGGTCTGCTGTCACGTAATGCGCAGTTGCGCCGATCATCTTGACCCCGCGCGCGTGCGCCTGGTGATAGGGCTTGGCCCCCTTGAAGCCGGGCAGGAACGAGTGGTGGATGTTGATGCAGCGGCCGGAGAGGAACGAGGCCATTTCATCCGAGAGGATCTGCATGTAGCGCGCGAGCACCACCAGCTCGGCACGGCTTTCCTGCACCAGCGCCCGGACCTGCGCTTCCTGCTCGGCCTTGGTTTCCTTCGACACCGGCAAGTGATGGAAGGGAATGTCGCCGATCATCTGCGCCTTGATCGCATCGCGCGGATGGTTGCTGACGATGCCGACCACGTCCATCGCGATCTCGCCGATCTGCTGGCGATAGAGCAAGTCGACGAGGCAATGGTCGAACTTGCTGACCATGAGCAGCACGCGCCGCGCCCGGTCGCGGCGCACCATCGACCAGGCCATGCCGTATTCGTGCGCGATGGCGCCGAAGCCCTCGCGGATTTCCTCACGATCGGCCGCCCCCGGATCGAAGGCGACGCGCATGAAGAACTTGTCCTCATCCAGGTCGTTGAACTGCTGCGCCTCGATGATGTTGCCGCCCATCTGCGCGAGATAGCCGGTAACGCGGGCAACGATGCCCGGCCGATCGGCGCAGGACAGCGCAAGGATCAGGGGCTGGGCCACGCGCACTAACCTCAGGCTGCCGCGGCGCCGCGATTGGAAAGTGCTGCTTCGCTCTCGGTCATCAGCTCGGCGATGATGTCGACGACCGGCTCTTCCTTGGTGACCATGCCCACCGACTGGCCGGCCATGACCGAGCCGCTTTCCACGTCGCCGTCGATCACCGCGCGGCGCAGGGCTCCTGCCCAGAAGTGCTCGATCTCGAGCTGGGCCGCGCCCATGTCGACGACGCCTTCATCGAGCAGGCGGGCCACTTCCAGCTGCTTGGCCGTAAACTCCTCGGTGCCCTTGTTGCGCAGCGCGCGCACCGGAATGACCGGCAAGCGCGGGTCGACCTGGACGGACGCAATGGCATCGCGGGCCGAAGCACGGAAGAAAGCCTTCTTGAAAGCGGCATGAGCGATGGATTCGCTCGCACAGGCAAAGCGGGTGCCAAGCTGGACGCCGGCTGCGCCCATCTCGAGATATCCGGCAATCAGCTCGCCGCGGCCAATGCCGCCAGCGACGAAGACGAGATTTTCGGCAGCAAGGTTGGGCAGGATTTCCTGCGCCAGCACCGAAGTCGAGACCGGACCGATGTGGCCGCCCGCTTCCATGCCCTCGATCACCAGCGCATCGGCGCCCGAACGCAGCAGCTTCTTGCCCAGCGCCAGGGTCGGCGCGAAGCAGATGACCTTGGCGCCGCCCGCCTTGATCGCCTCCACGCTGCCCTTGGGCGGAATGCCTCCGGCCAGCACGACGTGGCCGACGCCGTGCTTCTTGCAGACTTCGATCAGGTCGAAGAGCTGGGGGTGCATGGTGATCAGGTTCACGCCGAAGGGCTTCGCGGTGAGCGCCTTGGTCCCCGCGATCTCGGCATCGAGCAGCTCGGGCGTCATCGCACCGCAAGCTATCACGCCGAAACCACCGGCATTGCTGATCGCCGAAACGAGGTTGCGCTCCGACACCCAGGACATCGCGCCGCACAGGATCGCGTACTCGGTGCCGAGAAATTCACATCCCCGCGCCATCAGCGCAGAGGTCTTTGTGTAGGCGGCCATCGATGCTCCCGTAACCCGCTTTGGAACCGGGCATGGGCCATAGGCGGACGTACCCCGGCGCACAAGCGTCGAGAACGCCTCGCCTGCGGCTATTTCGCGTATTCAGCGCCTGCAGCAGGACCGATGGGGCCTGTCAGGCCCGCTGCGAAGCGGGGCTGCCGACTTGATCTTGTCGCATGGCGGTGCGAGCCTTGCCCGCAATGGACGTCCAGGAACTCTATCGCTCGAAGCTGATGTCCGCGCAGGACGCGGCTCGGCTTATCGTTGCCGACAGCGACGTCGCCATGGGCATGGCCGTTGCCGAACCGCCGGCACTGCTTGCCGCGATCGCACGGCACGTGGAGACCGAAGACCTGTCGGCGCTGCGCCTGTGGTACTTCCACTCGATGACCCATGCGGCGAGCAGCGTCCTGCGGCGCGACCTGCTCGACCGGGTACGCCCGCACTGCATGTTCCTGTCCAGCGTCGAGCGCGGCCTGATGAAGAACGATCCGTCGCACTGCGACGAATTGATCGAGTTCGTGCCCACCGCCTTCAGCGCCTCGCCGCAGCTCCTGCGCGAGGATGTGACGCTCGACGCCTGCGTCACAATGGTCTCGCCGATGGGCAAGCACGGCTACTTCACCTTCGGCACGGCGAACGACTACACCTCGGTTGCCGCCCGATCTGCAAGGAAGCTGATCGTCGAGGTCAATCCGCTCATGCCGCGCGTCTTCGGCGAATCGCCGCTGCACGTCTCGGAAATCGACGCCATCGTCGAGAACCGGTCCCCCCTGATCACCGTGAAGGATCACGCCGCAGCGCCAGAGGACGAGGCAATCGCGCAGATCGTCGCCGAAATGATCGATGACGGGGCCTGCCTGCAAATGGGCATCGGCAACCTGCCCGCCGCCGTCTGCAGCCGCCTGAGGAGCCGCCGTGACCTTGGCATCCACACGGAACTGCTCACCCCCGCACTCGCCGGGCTGATGCAGCGCGGAGCCGTCACCAACCGGCGCAAGGCCACCTTCCCGGGCCGCACCGTCTTCACGTTCGCGATGGGCGATACCGCGTTCTATGAATGGCTGGACGACAACCAGGCGATCTACTCTCTGCCGGTCGACATCGTGAACGACCCGCGCCACATCGCCAAGAACGACAATGTCGTCTCGGTCAACGCAACGCTGCAGGTCGACCTGTCGGGCGCGTGCAATTCCGAGCACATGATGGGCCACCAGTACTCGGGATCGGGGGGGCAGCTCGATTTTGTGCGCGGCGCAAATGCCTCGAAGGGCGGTATCTCGATCATCGCCTGCCGCTCCACCGCCAAGGACGGAACGGTTAGCCGCATCGTCCCGTCCCTCGAAGGCCCGGTGACGACGCCGCGCAACGACGTCCACTGGATCGTCACCGAATTCGGCGCGGCCAACTTGCGCGGCAAATCGCTGAGACAGCGGGCCGAAGCGATGATCGCCCTCGCCCATCCGCACTTTCGGGACGAACTGGCAAGGTCACTCTAGCCATCCATGCTGCCGAGTGCGCGACGCGAGCGAGGCCGATTGAGCGCATCACGGCCACCCCGGGTCCGCGCCAGCGCGCGAAGCCGGGTCTGTCTGGCGGGAAATCAGGCCGCGGCGTCGAGCCCGTAGGCGGTGTGCAGGACGCGCACGGCCAGTTCGGTTTCGTCCGAGTCGATCAGCACCGAGACCTTGATCTCGCTGGTCGAGATCGCCTGGATGTTGATGCCGCGGTCGGCCAGCGTCTTGAACATCGTCGAGGCTACGCCGGCGTGACTGCGCATGCCCACGCCCACGACGCTGATCTTCGCGACCTTGTCGTCCGCGATCAGGCGGAAGAAGCCGATCGTGTCCTTGCGTTCCTCGAGCATCGCCTGTGCGCGGGCGAGGTCCGCCTGCGGCACGGTGAAGGTCACGTCGGTCTCGCCCTTGTCCTTGGGGACGTTCTGGATGATCATGTCGACGTTGATGTTCGCTTCGGCAAGCGGCGCGAAGATCGCGGCAACGGCGCCCGGGTGATCGGGCACACGGGTCAGGGTGATCTTCGCTTCATTCTTGTCGGCGGCGATGCCGGTGATCAGCTGGCGTTCCATGTCGCTTCCTTCCAATTCCTCATCGCTGACGATCATCGTTCCGGGCAGGTCGTCGGCCGGCGGGGCGTTCTCGTCGATGAACGAGGAGAGCACCTGGACGCGGACGTTCTCCTTCATAGCAAGGGAGACCGAACGGGTCTGCAGGACCTTCGAGCCGACCGAAGCCAGTTCGAGCATTTCCTCATAGGTGACGAGCGGCAGCTTGCGCGCCCTGGCGACGATGCGCGGATCGGTGGTGTAGACGCCGTCGACGTCGGTGTAGATATCGCAGCGGTCGGCCTTGACCGCAGCAGCCACGGCAACGGCCGAAGTGTCGGAACCGCCGCGGCCCAGCGTCGTCACGCGGCCATCGGGCGAAATGCCCTGGAAGCCCGGGAAAACCGCGATTTCGCCGCCCGCCATCGAGGCCAGCACGGCTTCGGAATCCATTTCCTCGATGCGCGCCTTGGCGTGGGCATCGTCGGTGCGGATCGGCAGCTGCCAGCCCAGCCACGAACGGGCCTTGCAGCCCATCGACTGCAAGGTCAGCGCCAGGAGGCCGGCCGTGACCTGCTCGCCGCTGGCGACGACGACGTCATATTCGGCCGGATCGTAAAGCGCGTTGGCCTCGCGGCAGAAGTTCACGAGGCGATCGGTCTCGCCCGCCATCGCGGAAACCACCACGGCAACCTCGTGCCCGGCTTCCTGCTGGCGTTTGACGATGCCCGCCACGCGACGAATGCGCTCGGTCCCGGCCATAGAAGTGCCGCCGAATTTCATCACGATACGTGCCAAGGTGCCGGTGCTCCCGTCAAATTGCGCGAGTAGATAAGAGTTCGGCGCGCTGTTAGGGATGGTCCATGAACAATGCAACTGCCACGAGCACGGACGTGAACAAGCCTTCCGCAAGTGCCACGATTCGCCCGGAAGAAGCCGCACATTTCGGGGCTTTGGCGGCAGAGTGGTGGGACCCGAAAGGCTCCTCCGCGATGCTGCACAAGCTCAATCCGGTGCGCCTTTCCTTTATCCGCGAGGCGATCGACCTGCATTTCGGGAGTGATTCGCACGCGCTGCGTCCACTTTCGGGAAAACGCGTGCTCGACGCCGGGTGCGGCGCGGGGCTGCTGTGCGAACCGCTCGCCCGGCTGGGCGGACAGGTCACCGGCGTCGATGCTGCGGCCGAGAACGTCGCAACCGCCAGCGCCCATGCCGCGGCCATGGGCCTTGCCATCGACTATCGTCACGGCGAACTCGGCGCGCTGGGCCTGAAGGACCATGACCTCGTCTGCTCGCTGGAAGTGATCGAGCACGTCGCCGACAAGGCGCAGTTCGTGGGCGAGCTGGCAGGAGCGCTGGCAGCGAAGGGGCTGATGATCCTCTCGTGCCCCAATCGCACACCTGCCTCGCGCCTGCTGCTGGTCGAGGCCGCCGAGCGTCTCGGCAAGGTGCCGCGCGGCACGCATGACTGGAGCCAGTTCGTCACGCCCGAAGAACTGCACGATCTGCTGGCCGCAGCCGGTCTTGTCATGGGCGAGCCGAAAGGGATTTCGTGGTCGCCGGTGAGCGGCCTGCACCTCTCTTCGGACATGTCCCTCAACTACATCGTCACCGCGCGCGCGGCCTGATCCTTCCACCCGGAACCCGAAACCGATGATCGCCGGCATGATCGACATCGCCATGGCCGTGGCCGGCATCGCCGTGGCAGCCCTGCTGTTCTGGCCGCGGCTTGCCAAGGCCAAGCTGTGGCGGGCCACGGTGACGCCGCTCGCCTCGATCATCGGCAGCGGCTTCCTCATTCTCGGCCCGATCCTCACCGATACTTTCGGCACCTGGGGCATCGTCGCCATGGCGCTGCTGTGTTTCGCCGGTTACGCCTTCGGCTCGGCGATCCGCTACAACATCGCCCGCCTCGACGAGCCGGACCGCGACACCGATCTCGCCAATCGCGTCGAAGGGATCGCCAGCTGGGCGCTGGCCTTCGCCTACGTCATTTCGGTTGCCTATTACCTCAACCTGTTCGGCGCCTTCGCCGCGCGCATCTTCGGTGCGCCTTCGGACATCCTGGGACGCGCCATCACCACCGGCGTGTACCTGGTGATCCTGGCGGCGGGGCTGACCAAGGGCTTCTCGCTGCTCGAGCGGATGGAGCAGGTCACGGTATCGATCAAGCTGGTGGTCATCGCCGCCCTGATCGCCGCCCTCGCCGTCCATGCAGGGGTCGAATGGAACGGCCATCACCTCGAAACCAGCGGGATGAAGCTGGGCTTCATCGGCTCGGTCCAGCTGATGTTCGGCCTGATCGTGACGGTGCAGGGCTTCGAGACATCGCGCTATCTCGGCTCTCACTACTCGCCAGACGAGCGGCAGCGATCCATGCGCCTGTCGCAGTGGATCGCGACCGGCATCTACCTCGCCTATGTCGCCCTGCTCGCCGTCAGCTTCGAAAGCGGTTCGTTCACGCTGGAGGAAACCGCGATCATCGACATGATGCGCGGCGTTTCGGTCGTCCTCGGCCCGCTGCTGATCCTGGCCGCGCTCAGCGCCCAGTTCAGCGCCGCCGTGGCAGACACCAACGGATCGGGCGGCCTCGTGCGCGAACTGACGCAAGGCAAGGTCGGCGGCAAGACGACTTACCTGATCCTGGTCGGCGTCGGCCTCGCCATGACCTGGCTTGCCAATGTCTTCGAGATCATCGCCTATGCATCGCGCGCCTTCGCCTTCTATTACGCGGCGCAATCGCTGCTGGCCGCCTTGCGCGCCTGGTATGGCGGCGCCAGGGATGGCCGCGACCGGCGGGTCTTGCTGTTCGGCGCGCTGGCCGTTCTCGGTGCCGCGGCCGCGGTTTTCGGCACCTCCGCCGAAGGGTGAGCCGGGGCCGCCTCAGCCCAGCGCGCTTTCCCACTCGGGCTGCTTGAAACCGACGAGAATGCCACCGGAATGCTCGACGATGGGCCGCTTGATGCAGCTCGGATTGGCCGCCATGATGCGCACGGCCTTGGCCGCATCGAGATCGGCCTTGTCCTCTTCGGGCAGCTTGCGGAAGGTCGTGCCTGCGCGGTTCAGGACCTTTTCCCAACCGGCTTCTGCAACCCACTTCTCCAGCCTGGCGGCATCCGCACCTTCCTTCTTGTAGTCATGGAAGGCGTAGTCGAGCCCCTGCCCCTCCAGCCACTTGCGCGCTTTCTTGACGGTGTCGCAGTTGGGAATGCCGTAGAATTCGAGGCTCAATGTCAGCTCCTTTCAAAGCGGTGGATGCGCGGCGAATCGCACGCGAAGAGGGTATAGTCCCGATAGTAGTCGTCGCGGCCGCGGCCCTGGACGATGACATGCTCGGCCTGGCGGCCCCAGTCGCGGGCGCTGGCTTCGTCCTCCCATTCGGACAGCGCGATCACCTCGCCGTCTTCGCTGGCGTAGCTCTTGAACGAGAGGAAGCCCGGCTGGCTGCGGGCGAGCGCTTCCATCGCCTCGGCATCGCGGGAATAGGCCCGCGCATCGATGTCGGCGCGCTTGCGGTTGCGGAAGACGACGAGAAACATCCTTGCCCCCTATCCCACTCGCCAACTTCGCGAAAGCTCGCAGGACGCAGTACAGGCATATGAGCAGGCCGCCAGACCCTGCGAAACGCTGGACAAACCGTACTTGTCGCGACAAAGCGCAACCCATGAGCGTCAACACCTTCGGCCATATCCTGCGTTTCACCACCTGGGGCGAAAGCCACGGGCCCGCGATCGGCGCCGTCGTCGACGGGTGCCCTCCGGGCATCGAGATCGACGAAGCGCTCATCCAGCCCTTCCTCGATGCGCGCCGCCCCGGCCAGTCCAAGTTCACGACCCAGCGCCAGGAACCGGACCAGGTCCGCATCCTGTCCGGCGTGTTCGAGGCTCCCGACGGCGTGCGCCGCACCACCGGAACGCCGATCAGCCTGATGATCGAGAACGTCGACCAGCGCTCCAAGGACTATTCGGACGTCGCCAAGGCCTATCGCCCCGGCCATGCCGACTATGCCTACGACGCCAAGTACGGCTTTCGCGACTATCGTGGCGGCGGCCGCAGCTCCGCGCGCGAAACCGCAAGCCGCGTTGCAGCGGGAGCAGTCGCGCGGCTGGTCATCGACGATGTCTCGATCCTGGGCTACGTCGCCGAGATCGGCGGCGATGCCATCGACATGGCGAATTTCGATCCCGCCGAGATCGGCCGCAATCCCTTCTTCTGCCCCGATCCCCAAGCGGTCCCTCGCTGGGAGAAGATCGTCGACGATGCCCGCAAGTCCGGCTCCTCGGTCGGTGCTGTGGTGGAATGCGTGGCCACCAATGTCCCTGCTGGCTGGGGCGCCCCGCTCTACGGCAAGCTCGATGCCGATCTCGCTGCGGCGATGATGGGCATCAATGCGGTCAAGGGCGTGGAAATCGGCGACGGCTTCGCAGCCGCGCGCCTGACCGGCGAGCAGAACGCCGACCCGATGCGCCCCGGTGAACACGGCCCCGACTTCCTCGCCAACCACGCCGGCGGCATTGCCGGAGGCATCTCGACCGGCCAGCCGGTGACCGTGCGCGTCGCCTTCAAGCCGACCAGCTCGATCCTCACACCGCAACCGACGGTCACGCGCGAAGGCGAAGCTACCGAGCTGTTCACCAAGGGCCGCCACGACCCCTGCGTCGGCATTCGCGGCGTCCCGGTAGTCGAAGCGATGATGGCGCTGGTGCTGGCGGACCACAAGCTCCTGCACCGGGGCCAGTGCGGCTGAACGAGGCTGCTTCGGCGCCGCGCGAAAGTGCGGCGCGGTCTAGATCACGCGGTTCCTGACCAGCGTCTTTTCGATCGTCTTGCGCTCGACGGCAGGCATGCAGATCCCCTGGCTGGCTTCGAAAGCGGGGGGCACCCGGCTCATCGTGGATCGCCACTCAAGCTCCAGACCGTGCTCCGAAGCGAATTGTTCGAACTGTGCCAGCACGTCCCGCGGCTCGGCGCAGAAGTCCACATAGTCGATTTCGTGGAAGCGGTTCCCCGACAGACTTTCCAGAGCTTCGCGCATGGCAATTTCGGTCATGGCGACCTGCTGGGCGACATACTCAACCGGGGGTAGATCGCCGAGATCCTCAAGCCCTCGCGGAATGACGGAATAATGCCCGCGCGCGTTTCCGCAGCGTTCACGGCGCGCCTTGAGCAGCGATTGCGCCACATCCATCAGGTCGCGCCGGACGACGACGAAGAGCGCATCCGGGAAGATCGCCTCCAGCGCGGAAATCCGCAGGCTGTTGCAGGGGACCTTGGACAGGAAGGGCGCATCGAACTGTTCGCTCAGGCTTGCCACGGAGTTCACCAGCCAGCGCTCACGCTCCGGATCCACTTCCTCCGGCTCAACCGCCTCGTGCGTCTCGCTCGGGAAGGCGTGCTGCCAGAAGGCGATGCCCTCGCTCGGTCCGGACGGACCTGGCGTTCTGCCGACGTAGCTGGTGAATTCGGGCGGCACGCGCCAGGCATGCGCACGCAAGAGCCTGGAAACGCGCGCATTGCTGCGGGGGAAGCGCTCGGTGATGTTATTGATGTAGGCGAAGCGCCAGACCGTCGTCATTGCCTGGTAGACAACCGTGGTTCCGGATCGTGGCAGGCCAACGATGAAGATGGGGGGATGCTGCGACCGGGCCGAGCGGACGGGCACGAATGGCGCGAGCGAGGCATCCAGCAGCCTGATGGCCGAACCGGCAGCCCCGCGCGCGAAACGCCCCAACCTGGCGCGCATGTTCAGTTCCTCATCCCCATTCACACCGCGACTCCGAAACCGCTTTTTTAATCTATAGTTACAGGGAACAGGACCGGAGCACGGAGAGTCAATTACCCGTTCGGGATAGCGGATCGGTGCCGGACGCGGCGACAGGGTAACCCTTCCGGCATGATCGCAGCGGCCGTTTTCGAGGCCCGGGAAGCGCGGGGACACGCCTTATCGATGAAATCGGTCAACTTGACTGCGACTAATCGAGCAATCCGATCAAGCCAATCGAATCATCGCGCTACAAATCGTCATGCGCAGCGCCTATCTCCCTCTCGTCCATTCAACACCCAATCTAGAGGGAAACACGACCATGGGTATCATCGGTAGCACCATCAAGCCGTTCAAGAACACCGCATTCCAGGCGGGCAAGGACTTCTTCGACGTCACCGAAGCCGACATCGCGGGCAAGTGGGCCGTGTTCTTCTTCTATCCGGCCGACTTCACCTTCGTCTGCCCGACCGAACTGGAAGACCTCGCCGATCAGTACGACGCGCTGAAGGGCATGGGCGTCGAAGTGTTCGGCGTCTCGACCGACACCCACTTCAGCCACAAGGCCTGGCACGACACCTCGGAAAAGATCGGCAAGTGCGGATACGCTTTCCTGGGTGACCAGAACCACGCGCTGACCAACAACTTCGGCGTCCTGCGCGAGGATTCGGGCCTTGCCGACCGCGCCACCTTCGTCGTCGACCCGGACGGCGTGATCCAGATCATGGAAATCACCTGCGAAGGCGTTGGCCGCAACGCGTCGGAACTCGTCCGCAAGATCAAGGCCGCGCAGTACGTGCGTGCCCACCCCGGCCAGGTCTGCCCGGCCAAGTGGGAAGAAGGCAGCGAGACCCTCGCTCCCTCGCTCGACCTCGTCGGCAAGCTCTGATTTCCTCCGGGTCGTACCGGAGAACGGCGGCCTGAGGGCCGCCTGAAGGACGCGGCTCGGGGCGGATCCCTCCCCCCGAAAGCCCCGGGCCGCGGACCTTCGCAACCTCTCCCGACATTTTCACAGGACCCAACACGATGCTTGATGAAAACCTGAAGCAACAGCTTTCGCAGTATCTCGGAATGCTGCGCGAACCGATCGAACTCGTTGCCTCGCTGAGCGACGACGCAAAGTCGGCCGAAACCCGCGACCTGCTGACCCAGATCGCCGCGCTCTCCGACAAGGTCACCGCCCATTTCGACGGCGACGACGCGCGCAAGCCCAGCTTCATCATCCGTCGTGCCTCGAACACCGAGGCATGGGTCCGCTTCGCCGGCGTTCCGCTCGGCCACGAATTCACGTCCCTGGTCCTCGCTCTGCTCTGGACCGGCGGCCACCCGCCCAAGGTATCGGACGAGGTCCTTGACCAGATCCGCCAGCTTGAGGGCGACTTCGATTTCGAGATGTATTTCTCGCTCTCGTGCCACAACTGTCCGGATGTCGTTCAGGCGCTGACCCTGATGGCGCTCTACAACCCGCGCATCACCGCCACCCTGATCGAAGGCGGCGCGTTCAAGGACGAGGTCGAAGGCCGCGGCGTCCTCGCCGTGCCCGCCGTGTTCCTCAACGGTGACATGTGGGGCTCGGGCAAGATGAGCATCGAGGAAATCCTCGGCAAGCTCGACAAGGGCGCCGACGCCAGGGCTGCGGCCAAGCTTGCCGACAAGAAGCCCTTCGAGGTGCTCGTCATCGGCGGCGGTCCTGCCGGCGCCTCGGCCGCGATCTACACCGCGCGCAAGGGCTTCAGCACCGGCATCGCCGCCGAGCGCATGGGCGGCCAGGTGATGGACACCATGGGCATCGAGAACTTCATCTCTGTTCCCTACACCGAAGGTCCCAAACTTGCCGCCGCGCTGGAACAGCACGTGGGCGAGTATGACATCGACACCATGAACCTGCTTCGTGCCGAGAAGCTGATCCCGGCCAGCGAAGCCGGCGGCTATCACGAAGTGCAGTTCTCGAACGGCGCATCGCTCAAGGCCCGTTCGCTGGTTCTCACCACCGGCGCGCGCTGGCGCAACCTGGGCGTGCCCGGCGAGGCCGAGTACCGCACCAAGGGCGTGGCCTATTGCCCACACTGCGACGGCCCCCTGTTCAAGGGCAAGCGCGTGGCGGTGATCGGCGGCGGCAACTCGGGCGTCGAGGCGGCGATCGACCTGGCCAATATCGTCGGCCACGTCACCCTGATCGAGTTCGACGCCAGGCTGCGCGCCGACCAGGTCCTGCAGGACAAGCTGCGTTCGATGAAGAACGTCGACATCCTCGTCTCCGCCCAGACCACCGAGGTCACCGGCGACGGCGAGAAGGTCAACGGCCTGACCTACAAGGATCGCGACAGCGGCGAGGAACACCACGTCGAGCTCGAAGGCGTCTTCGTGCAGATCGGACTGGTGCCCAACACCGAGTGGCTCAAGGACTCGGGTCTCGAGATGACCCGCTTCGGCGAGATCGCGATCGACGGCAAGGCGGCGACCAACCTGCCCGGCGTCTTTGCCGCAGGCGATGCCACCACGGTGCCCTACAAGCAGATCATCATCGCCATGGGCGAAGGATCGAAGGCGGCGCTCTCCGCATTCGACTACCTGATCCGCAACGAGGCACCCGAAGAGATCGCGCAGGCCGCCCAGGCCGCCTGATCGCGCAACAGCGGTGCCCGGATCATCCGGCGCACTCCACTGGATAACCGGAACGGGCGGGGATCGCAGGGTCCCCGCCCGTTCCTGCGTTCCGGCTTACATCCGGTGGAAGCGAAGGCTCGCCCGCCGGCCTGTGACTTGCAGGAAATGAGCATAGGGACCGGCGAAAAAAATGACGCTGAAATCGCGCAGGTCACATAAAAATAATGCAAACCGCTCCGGTTGAAAATTTCGCAATCTTCGTATATACTTCGCCACATGACCAACAATATATCGGACTTTCACCGCTTTACGTATAGAGAAGACAAATTCCATGAACTTCGCGACTATTGCGAAGACCATGGCATCTGGATTTGCCAGTCCCTGAGAAGATCTGGCCCGATGACTTACGCGCTCGCAAGAACTGACGCAGTCGCGTCGGATCTGCACAGTCGATTCGGATGAATTTGACTGGACCCTTTCGGGTTCAGCGCCTTCTTTTCAACACCACGTAGATAGCCCCCTGCCCGCCATGGCGGCGATGCGCGCCGCGAATGGCGACGATGTCGGAGGCATGTTCACTGGCGGCCAACCAGTCATTGATCTTGGCCCTGATAGCCCCGCGCCGCTCACCGCGATCCATCGCGTCGACCGGGCGGGGTTTTCCCGTCACCACCAGCACCACGCGCGCGCCCATGGCCTTGGCCTGTCCCAGCCCATGCATGAGGCGATGATAGGCGCTGTCGAGCGTGGAGCCGTGCAGGTCCAGACTGAAGTCGGGCACCAGCGTGCCCTTGGCAATGCGCTTCTCCCATGAACCGTCGAGGTGGAGCTGCGTCTCCCCCTTCGGTTTGGGCGGCAGAGGTTTCGGCGGGAGCGGCGGCGGCACCCGCCCCTTGATCTTCTTCGGCGGCGGCACTGGCGGAGACGAGATGCTGGGCCGTTCCGCAGGCGCGGGCGATGCGACCGGCAGCGGCTTACGCTTCTCCAGCGGCGTGACCGTGCGCGCGACGCGGGCCCACACTTCCGCCTCGTCGGGCGACAGCTTGCGGCTGGGACGCCTCATTGCGCGCCAAGTCGCTTCAGCGTCCCCTTGGGCAGGAAGATCAGCGCACTGCCCCGGCCGCTCATGCCGCCAGCGGTGAGCCGGGCCTGCTCACCTGCCCCCCAGAACGTATCGAAGCGGTTGGCGCCCTTGATCGCGCCGCCGGTGTCCTGTGCAATCCAGAGCCCGCCTGCCTCGCGGCGATCAAGGTCCAGCCAGACCGGGGCACCGAGGGGCACGAAGCGCGGATCGGCAGCAACGGAGCTGAGCGGTCGTACAGGCACGTTCAGCGCGCCAAGCGGTCCGTCGCCCGTGAGCTCCCTGAAGAAGACCCAGGAGCGGTTCTCGCGCATGAGCGCTGCGCCCTCGGCCGGGTGATCGCGGATGTACTGGATGATGCCCTGCATCGAGCCGGGATACCGCCCGGGCCCGGAACCGATCAGCCCGCGCTCGCGCATGAGGCCGCCGATACCGGTGTAAGGCCGGCCGTTCTGCCCGGCATAGCCGATCCGCACCACCGATCCGTCCGGCGCACGCAGCCGTCCCGAACCCTGGACCTGCAGGAAGAACACTTCGACCGGGTCGGCCGCCCAGCCGATTTCCAGCCCGCGGCCCATGAGCGCACCCTGCTCGATCTCGGCGCGGTCGAAATAGGGCACGAAACGGCCGTCGCGATCGTACCGCCCCAGCGGCATGCGACCGTTCTCAAGCGGCTGCGCATCGCCGGGGTTCGCCCGCACCAGGTCCGTCGGCAGGCCGTAGATCGGCACATCGTAGCCGGGACGGCGAATGCGCGAGCCCGCGATCTCCGGTTCGTAGTATCCGGTCGCGAAGGCCGATCCGTCGCCGACGCGCGCGGCCTCGAAGAACGTGGTGAAGAATTGCGGCGCGGTCGCAGGCGCCCAGCTCGCCGCAGCGACGCAGGCCTGACGCCAGTCCTCTGGCCGGGTAAGCCCGCTGCCGTCGGCGCGCACCGTCACGCGCGGGCAGCTTTCGCGGAACGAGGCCAGCGCGGAAACCGAGTCGGACTGTCCGAGTCGCAAGGCGGCGATGGCGGGCCCCTGCCGCACGCCGAGGGCAAGCGCCGATTCGGCGGTCGGTAGCGCGACAGGCGGCGTCACCGGTCCACTGACGCTGCCGCCCGGGATCAGTCGCACGCACGAGGCCAGCAGAAAGGCGAGCGAGAGAGCGGCGATCTTGCGCGCGGGAACGCCAGTGTTGCCCAATGCGCACTTGCCCTCTGGCGCTCTACCTGCCGTTTGAAGTCCCTGCCCCAAGACCATGCTCCCAGACGGAACGGGGCCGGTAAACCGGCCCCGCGTAGTTCAGTTTCGAATGGTCATCATTCGAGCTGCCGCGATCCTGATTCTCAGGCCGCGTCGGTCTCGTCGAGCAGCCAGTCGGGATCGGGCGAATTGACGGCGCGCGAGAAGGTCCACACGTCGACAGCTTCGATCGCATCGTCGAGCGAGCCTGCCACGACATGCCCATCCGCGTCGCGCGTAACCGCGGCGATGTCCGAACGGAAGCGCAGCGTGATGCGGGCAAGACCATTGTCGATGCCGGCTGCCGTGACGGCGCATTCCTCAATGCGGATCAGGCGGTTATCCATCGTTTCGCCAGCCTCGACGCGGGCATCGATCGCTGCCGAGAAGCTCTCGTAGACGTCATCGTCGCACAGGGCGCGAAGCTCTGCCTTGTCGGCCTTCCAGAAAGCCTCGAGGATCATGCGGTAGGCACTGCGCGCGCCTTCGAGGAAGGCAAGCGCATCGAACCGGCGATCGACTTGCGCGATTTCGGCGAGGCCCCGCTCGACCGAAGGCGGGGCCAACGGCATTTCACGCAGGCGCTGGGCCTGCCGGGCAGGGTTGCGATCGTCCGCTTTGGCGTCGGGCTTGGGAGCCGGAACGCGCGCTGCACCCGGCTGCCCCTGGCGGCCTTCGAAGCGTCCCTGAATGGGCTCTTCTTCGTGCTCGGCACGACGCCCAAGCACGGAATAGAGCCGCAAGCCCAGGAAGGCTGCGATCATGGCCAGGATCACGATTTCCGGTGTCACGTTCCTTATTCCATCCCTTCTTCGCTTTGAGGGAAACCTGTAAAACAGCGATTGCGCCATGTTCCGGCAAACAACCCTTCAGGCATTCAACTCGAAGGACGAGCCCCTGTTCCAGCGATTCAACATAACCTGAGATAGGTAGCCTTTACAAATGAACAACGCGTGAGTGGCCCGGTCGGGGCATTTTTTCGCCCGTCCGTTGCCCGATAGCCCGGCGGCGACACCGATCTTCACGAAAATCCCCTGCGCGAATCCGTTCCGGAAGGCAAATTCACGCGCTTCGGGTGTTCCACAGGGGGGCAAAATGCTTTAGGCGCGCCGCCAGAGTTCATTTCAGACCTACTTGCGGGAAGACAGCAAAATGGCCGACGACGGCAACATCATCTCCGATCTCAACCTCGGCAATGGCGAGGACACCGGTCCGTCCGCGGGCATCATCACCCAGTACGTCAAGGATCTCTCGGTCGAGAACCCGAATTCGCCGCAGAGCTTCCAGTGGCAGGACCAGCCGCAGGTCGACATCCAGTTCAACATCGGCGCACGCCCGATCGACGGCGAAGTCCATGAAGTCGAACTGAAGATCACCTGCACCTCGAAGGCCGAGGCCGGCACCGCCTATGTCGTCGACCTGTCCTATTGCGCGCTCGTGGGCATGCGCAATCTCGACGAGGGCCAGGCGCACGCCTTCCTGTTTGCCGAAGCGCCGCGCATCCTGTTCCCCTTCGCGCGCCGCGTGGTTTCCGACGCCGTCCGCGATGCCGGCTTCGCGCCGCTGATGCTCGAGCCGATCGACTTCAACGGGCTCTACGTCCAGCAGCTTCAGGCTCAGCAGCAGGCTGCCGAAACCCAGCCCGCAGGCAACGCCTGACCCCTACCGAAGCGCGGCTAACGGGCCGGATGCCGAAGGGCTGATGCCATGAGTCTCGTCCGCAACGTCGGCACGATCGGCGGCCTCACAGCCCTCAGCCGCGTCTTCGGTTTTGCCCGCGACATGCTGCTGGCCCGCGTCCTTGGCGCCGGGCTGGCCGCGGACGCGTTCCAGCTTGCCTTCGTCCTGCCCAACACCTTCCGGCGCCTGTTCGCCGAGGGCGCCTTCTCGGTCGCCTTCGTGCCGATGTACACCCGGACGCTGGCCGGCGAAGGCGGCGAGGATGCCGCCGACCGTTTCGCCAGCGACGTCCTTGCGGTCTTTGTCTGGGTCCTGCTGGGCTTTTCGGCAATCGCCATGCTGGCGATGCCGCTGATCGTCTGGCTGCTCGCAGCCGAATACCAGGCGATCCCAGGCAAGTTCGAGCTCGCGGTAACGCTCAGCCGCGTGACCTTCCCCTATCTCGGCCTCGTCAGCCTGGTGGCGATGCTCTCGGGCCTGCTCAACGCGCACTCGAAGTTCGCGCCGGGCGCCTTCGTGCCGGTGCTGCTCAACATCGTGCTGATCACCGGCATCCTCACCGGCTATTTCCTGCGCGAAAACGGCGGCAGCGACGTGACGGTCGCCTGGTCGATCGCAGTCGCAGTGACGGCATCGGGCGTGGCGCAGCTCGCCTACATGGCCTGGGCCACGCGCAAGGCCGGCGTGAAGCTGAAGCTCACGACGCCCAGGTTCACTCCCGAAGTGAAGCGCCTGGGCATGCTGATCCTGCCTGCCACCTTTGGCGCGGGCGTCTACCAGATCAGCCAGTTCGTCGATACCTTCTTCGCCACTTCGCTGGCGCAGGGTTCGCTCACGCTGCTCAAGTACGCCGACCGCCTCAACCAGATGCCGCTCGGCATCGTCGGCATTGCCCTGGGCACCGCGATCCTGCCGATGCTGGCGCGCCACATCCAGAGCGATGACAGGGCCGGAGCCCAGCGCCTTCAGGCCAATGCGGTCGAAATCGCAACCCTGCTCACGCTGCCCGCGGCCACTGCGCTGGCAATCTGCGCGCCCGCCTTCGTCACGGCCTTCTTCGTGGGCGGCAAGATGACCGGCGCGAACGGGACGATCATGGCCGACATCGTCGTGGCACTGGTCATCGGCCTGCCCTCCTACGTGCTGGTCAAGGTGTTCCAGCCCGCCTTCTTCAGCCGCGAGGACACCCGCACCCCGGTCTGGATCGCGGCCGGCGCGCTGATCGTGAACATCGCCATCAACATCGTCGTCGTGCCGATCTACGGCATCGTCGGCCTTGCAGCGGCCACTGCGTTCACTTCCACGCTCAACGTGATCACGCTCTACACGATCCTGCAACTGCGCGGCTGGTTCCACTTCACCGGCAAGCTCGGCTCGCGCATCGTGCGCCAGATCATCGCCAGCGCGGCGATGGGCGCGGTCCTGTGGCTGCTCGTGCCGACGATGGCCTCGCGCTATGGGGGCAACGTGTTCGAGAAGATCTGGTCGCTCGGTGCCCTGTGCACGGCGGGCCTCGTGGTCTTCTTCGGCGTCGCCTATGTCGTCGGCGCTCTCGACAAGGACCTGCTTGCCCAGCTACGGCGTCGCCGGCCGGCCGCGAAGGCGGAACCGGTCGATCTTTCGGAATAACATCAGGCTTCATCCATCATGCGTATCGTCTCCGGCATCCAGCCCACCGGCAACCTGCACCTCGGCAATTACCTGGGCGCGATCCGCAACTGGGTGAAGATGCAGGACGACATGGCCGCGCAGGGCGGGCAGAGCCTGTATTTCCTGGCCGACCTCCACGCGATCTCGATGCCCTTCGAGCCCGAAACGCTGTCGTCAAACACCCGCGAGATGGTCGCCGCGCTGGTCGCCTGCGGCATCGACCCGGACCGCTCGATCCTGTTCAACCAGGCGCAGGTTCCCCACCATGCCGAGCTGCAATGGCTGCTCAACGGCACGGCCCGCATGGGCTGGCTGAACCGCATGACGCAGTGGAAGGACAAAGCCGGCAAGAACCGCGAAGGCGCCTCGGTCGCGCTGTTCACCTACCCGGTGCTGCAGGCCGCAGACGTGCTGCTCTACCAGGCGACCCACGTTCCGGTGGGCGAGGACCAGAAGCAGCACCTCGAGCTTGCCCGCGACATCGCGCAGAAGTTCAACAACGACTTCGCCTCGGAAGAGAACCCGGTGTTCACCCTGCCCGAACCGATCATCCCGCCCGAGGCGGCGCGCATCATGTCCCTGCGCGACGGCACGGCCAAGATGAGCAAGTCCGACCCCTCGGACATGGCGCGCATCAACCTGACCGACGATGCCGACACGATCATGAAGAAGGTCAAGAAGGCCAAGACCGATCCCGAACCGCTTCCTTCCGAGAAGGCCGGGCTTGAGGGCCGCGCGGAAGCCGCGAACCTCGTCGGGATCTACGCGGTGATGACCGGAAGCACGGTCGATGGCGTGCTTGCCGATTTCGGCGGCGAGGGCTTCGGCAAGTTCAAGCCTGCACTGGGCGAACTGCTGGTCGAGAAGCTGGCGCCGATCAATGCGCGCTTTGTCGAACTGCGCCAGGACCGCGGCGCACTCGACGCGATCCTGCACAAGGGCGCCGAGAAGGCCCGCGCCCTGGCCGTGCCGACGCTCGATGCGACCTACAAGGCGCTCGGCCTCGTCAGGGGCTGAGCGACCCCCAGCGGAAAGGCCGTCAGCCCAGGAGTTGCGTACGCCGCCGGGCCCAGGGTTCGGCGAGCGGCGCGACATCGCCCAGTGCTTCCAGGCTCGCCCGGTCGCGCTTGTGATCGCCTGCGATGAGTAGGCCGAAGACGCGCAGCACCGTCCAGTCCGGATAGGGCCGCTGCTCGAGTGCCATGAGGTCGCCGGCAGCGACCTCGCCCTCTTCGATCACCCGGTAGTACCAGCCCGGCCGCCGGGCCCTGACGGTGCCGGCGTTGACCCGCGCACCGTCGAAGCGGTGGTCGAGCTTCCAGCATGGCTGGCGCCCCTGGCTGACCTCGACGAGTGCAGTGCCGAGCCGCCATCGGTCGCCGATGCAGACCATGTCCTCGGTCAATCCCCGGGTCGACACGTTCTCGCCAAAAGCGCCGAAGTCGTCGAGAAGCGGGTGCGCGCCGATTTCACCCCGCCAGTAGGCGTAGTGGTCGTGCGGATAGTGGTGGATCGCCTTGTCCGGCCCGCCATGCACGGCAAGGTCGGCCTGCTCGTCGCCGTCGAGGCCGAGGCGGCCGACACCCACCCTCCCTGCAACCGGCCGCTTGCCGATTGCGCTCGGCTCGTCCGCGCCGCGAAAGCTGCGCACCTTGCCGCGCTGGACGGAAAGAACCGGAATGGTCAACGGGGACATCAGACTCGCCATTTGCCTTTGTCTTCCTACATATAGACCGAAGCGCGCACGCCAAGGCGGTTTGAACAAGGCCAACGGCCCGTCGCGGCTGCGCCTCCATTCAACAGCTATTCAGGCCGTTGAATCTAGTACAGTATCGCAAGGAATCGCGGGTCGCGTCAGGCGGGGCAAGACAGACCCCGCATGGATCGTGGAGAAAACCAGGATGTCACATCAATCCGGATCATTTTTAGGCAGATTGCGCTTCGTCGCCGCTGCCATGCTGCTGATGGCGGTCGCCGCCTGCGCCACGCCGTTCAAGGCGGACGTCTCGCGCTTCCAGTCCCAGCTTCCGGCCCCCTCGGGCCAGACTTTCGCCGTCGTCGCAGACGATCCCAAGCTGGCCGGCGGTCTCGAATTCGCCCAGTATGCTGGCCTCGTGCGCGATCGCATGGCCAACCTGGGCTATGTTCCGACCGAAGACCCGGCAAAGGCGGACATGATCGTGCGCTTCGACTATGGCGTCGACAATGGGCGCGAACGCATCCGTTCGACCGGCATCGGCCCGTCGTCCTACTGGGGCCCGTGGTATGGCTACAACCGCTTCGGCTACTGGGGCCCGTCGCGCTTCGGCTATTGGGGCGGACCGTGGCGCTATGGCTTCTACGACCCGTTCTTCGATGGCGGCGTCGACAGCTACACCGTCTATACCAGCGGCATCAGCCTGAAGATCGACCGCGCGGCCGACGGCCAGCGGCTGTTCGAAGGCAAGGCAGAGGCCCTCTCGACCTCCAATCGCCTGCAGTATCTCGTACCCAATCTCGTCGAATCGATGTTTACCGGGTTCCCCGGGAACTCAGGCGAGACCGTGCGCATTACAGTCGCACCGGAAAAGAAGTGATCTGACAGGCTCCCTGCGCAAAGAGGGAGACACCGAGGGGCGGGTCCGCTGCGACATGCGGGCCCGTCCTTTTTTGCATCCGCTGGCTGGCCGTTTGCGTATGCCGGGAGGGGGAGCTTGCTCCAGCCGATTTGCATGCCCAGTAAGACCTGCCCGCGCGGTTCATGCGTTCAGGCAGCTTGACGCGCCCGCCGCGAACCCGGACAAGCCCGAGCCATGAACACGTTCATGGCCATCATGTCGCAGCTCTTCTGGGGTGTGACCGTCGGCGCGCTTTCGGCAGCCTTCTCCTCGCTCGCCAAGGGGTTCGCGACTGTGGGCACGCTCGGCCTTGTCGGCTGGTATGGCATGAAGCGCCGCCGGGCCAGACGCGAAAGCGCTGCCCGCGACGACTGAAGCAAGGTCAGTTGCCGAGGGCGACGACCCCGCCGGTAGAACCGAAACCGCCTTCACCGCGCTCGGTCTCGTCGAGTTCCTCTACCGGCAGCCACGAGGCCAGCGTGACCGGCGCAAGAACAAGCTGGGCGACGCGGTCGCCGCGCCGGATTTCGAAAGGCGCGTTGCCGTGGTTGATGAGGATAGCCTTGACCTCGCCGCGATAGTCCGAATCGACCGTGCCGGGCGCATTGGCCACAGTGATGCCGTGCTTGAGCGCAAGGCCGGAGCGCGGACGCACCTGAATCTCGAATCCGTGCGGGATCGCCACGGCAATGCCCGTCGCCACGGCATGACGCGCGCCCGGCGCGATCGTCACGTCCTCTGCCGAGACGACGTCCATGCCGGCAGCGCCCGACGTCGCATAAGCGGGGAGCGGCAGCCCCTCGCCATGCGGCAGGACCTTGATCGGCACGGGAACGTTACTGGGCGAGTGCATCTGCAAACCTTTCTACGAGGATGCGCGCGACATCCTCCTTGGGCATTTCGGGGAGGCTGACGACGTCGCTGCCGGTAACGATGTGCACGGCATTGGCATCGCCGCCCATCACATCGCCAGACACGTCGTTGGCAATGATCCAGTCCGCGCCCTTCCGCTTGCGCTTCTCCTTGGCATACTGGAGCACGTTGTCGGTCTCTGCAGCGAAGCCGATCAGAAGCGGCGGCCGGTCCGGCCGCGCGGCAACGGTGGCCAGAATATCGGGGTTCTCGGTCAGCAGCAGCGCCGGCGGAGCCGAACCGCGCTTCTTGAGCTTTTCCTTGGCGGTATTGACCGTACGCCAGTCCGCGACCGCCGCGACCATGACGGCAATGTCGGCCGGAAGCGCGTTCTTCACGGCATCGGCCATTTCCAGCGCGCTCTCCACGTCGACGCGGTCGACGCCCGGCGGAGTGGGCAGGTGTACCGGCCCGGCGACCAGCGTTACGCGCGCGCCCGCTTCCGCCGCAGCGGCGGCGATCGAGAAGCCCTGCTTGCCCGAAGAGCGATTGGCGATGTAGCGCACCGGGTCGATCGGCTCCCAGGTCGGGCCGGCCGTGACCAGCACGTGGCGACCGGTCAGCGGCCCTTCGACAGGGAAAGCCTGCTGCGGCGTCCCGGCCCCGCGGTGATTGTGAACCTCGCCCATGTCGGCGACCATCTCGACGCCGCCGTCGAACGGTTCGGGGCGTGCAAAATCCGAGGCGCCGGTGACAAGGTGGTTGATCGCGTCCGGGTCGGTCGGCGGTGCCGCGCGGGCAGCGCCCTTCTTCGATACCAGAAGCGAGGACGCAGGCGACGGCGCTGCCTCCCGGGTGGCTGCGGGATCATCTTCGTGGTGCCCGAATGAAATCGCCTGCTTGGCCTTCTTCAGCCCGCGCGAGATCATAGAGCCCGAAAGCCCACCCAGCCCCTGTCCTTCACCTTCGGAAAGATCGGCTTCAGGCTCATGGAACTGCGGCTGCCACTGAAGCGGATTGTCCTGCGGTTCGGGCAGGGCCCGGCTTGGCATGTCGCCGGGCAGCGGCGCGACTTCGACGGGACCGAGGCCAAGCGCCCAGGCGATACGCTGCCAGATCGCGATCGGATCGGGCAGCCGTCCGGGACCATACTCGCCGCAGGCCATCGTGCCCTCGTCTGGCTCCATGACATCTACACCCGCCTCGCGCAGGACCTGGACGTTGCGCACCGTGGCGGCGTGTTGCCACATGCGCACGTTCATCGCAGGCACGGCCATCACCGGCTTGTCCGTCGCCAGCATCATCGTCGTGGCAAGATCGTCGGCAATGCCCGAGGCCATCTTTGCGAGCAGGTCCGCCGTAGCCGGGCATACGACGACGAGGTCCGCCTCGCGGCTGAGCTGGATGTGTCCCATCTCGGCTTCGTTCTTGAGGTCCCAGAGCGTGGTATAGACCGGCTTCTCGGACAGCGCTGCGAGCGCCATCGGCGTCACGAACTTCGATCCGCCTTCGGTCAGAACACAGGTAACCTCGCCACCCTCCTTGCGGATGTGGCGGACTAACTCACAGGCCTTGTAGGCAGCAATGCCGCCGCCAATGACCAGAAGAATCCTGGGTCCACTCATCGTCGGCGCTTGTGCAACAGCATCGAAGTTCACGCAATTACTTTACCGCGACTAACCGCGGCCTTTCCCCTGATCCCGCTGCTTCCAACAAGGCGGCAATGGCACGCGGAGCGAAAACGATGCCAGCGAACATCGCCGGCGCGATCATCGCGCCCCAGTAGAAGTTGTCCCAGCGTCCGGCGAGCATGAAGGCGAAACCATACCCCGCGCTGAGCAGGAACCCGAAGGTCCCGGCCCGCGAATTCCAGCCCAGCCAGCCAAATGCCATGAGCACCACGGCGGGCCCCGCCAACCAGTGCGGCAGGAACCGCAGGTTGCTGGCCTGCACGATATTGGCAAGCCAGCCCGACAGACCGCGCATCACCAGCCATGGGGCGGAATGCGGGTCGCTGGGCAGGACTTCGCGCGAGACGATGGCAAGGTGCCAAGACAGCGCGGCGAAGAAGACCGCGACCAGAGCGATCCATGCCGCGGCCTCGCGCCAGTTCCGATAATAGAGCGCAGTGGCCGCCATCAGCAGTACGAACGGCAAGCTGTGCTCCCGGATCGCCAGAGCCAGCGCCGCGGCGAGGAATGCCCCTCCCCAGCGTCCGCCCTGTCCGCCTGCACCGATGCGGTGCAGGCCGAAGGAAAGCGCAACGAGCATGCCCGCCCAGAGCTCATGCAGCGGGAAATAGTGGCGGTTCAGCCCCAGCGATGCGCCGACGAAGACCATGGTCGTTGCCATGCGCGGCAGGCGGCCGAGCGAGGCGTCCTCGCGAAACCGCGACCACCACGCGGCGATCACTGCGAGCATCAGCGCAATCGCGGCGACGATCTGTCCCGCCTCGCCCAGCCAGGCATCGAGATAGGCCAGCGTCGGCAGGCGCACGGCAAGGCCCGGGTTCACCGGATAGTTGCGCGCCCGCTGCTCGGGAACGATGAAATCGTAATAGTTCTCGCCATGCCGAATGCGTTCGATGGCCGCTTCGTACAGAGCGATGTCCTCGTCGTACGGCTCTTCCGCAGTGTCGACCGGCTTCGTGTGCGAGGCCACGATGGCCCCCGGCGTGCCTTGCGGTCGCCCGACCGGCACCACGGCCGAGGCGACGAGCAACAGGCCAAGGATCGCCAGGACGAGCCGGGCGAGCATCGGCGACCAATCGGAAAAACGCGGCGCAGCAGGAGCACGAGGCGCGGCGGGCGCAAGCCCCCCGGCTCTCGGGTCTAGCCCAGAATGCTCCAGTACGTGACGGCCCATGCAGCAATGCCCCCAGCAAGCGCTGCCACAACATAGCCACCCCAATGGTTAACATCAGGTTTGCCCGAAGCCTCACGCGCCGATCTCCCGGCCCAGATCAGGTCCACTTCGGGCAGGGGCGCCTGTTCGGGCGCGCCGCCCTTGGGCGGGAACTTCTCCTCGATCCGGCGGACCAGGTCGGGCAGACGCGCGAGTGTACCGAGGTCTTCGCGCAGGCGGTCGGCGATCTTGGCTTCCGGGCCCAGTTCGTCGCGCAGCCAGTCCTTCACGAAAGGCCCGGAGACGTCCCACATGTTGATCTGCGGATCGAGCGCGGTCGCGAGACCTTCGACCATGACCATCGTCTTCTGCAACAGCAGCAGGTGCGGCTGGACCTGCATGTCGAAGTCGCGGGTGATGGCGAAGAGCCCGTCGAGCATCTGCCCGACCGAAAGCTCTGACACCGGCTTGCCGCGCATCGGCTCGCCCACCGCGCGCAGCGCCGTCGCGAACTCCTCTACCGTGTGATAGCTCGGCACGTACTGGGCTTCGAAGTGGATCTCGGCGACGCGGCGATAATTGCCGGTGGTCAGGCCGTAGAGGATTTCCGCCAGCCACAGGCGCGCCTGCCGGTTGATCCGGCCCATGATCCCGAAGTCGATGGCGACGATGGTGCCGTCATCGCGCACGAACAGGTTCCCCTGGTGCATGTCGGCATGGAAGAAACCGCTGGAGATCGCCTGGGTCAGGAAAGTCAGCACCAGCTTGCGGGCAAGCCTGGGCAAGTCGTGCCCGGCGGCGCGCAGCGCTTCGAGGTCGCTCATCTTGACGCCGTCGACCCATTCGACCGTCAGCACCGAACCGTTGGTGCGGTCCCAGTCGATATCGGGAATCGCGTAGCCCTCGATACCCTTCATCGCCTCGGCCAGTTCCGAAGCCGAAGCCGCCTCGCGCCGCAAATCCAGCTCGCGCAGGGTCCAGCGCTTGAGGTTGTCGATCACCGCGCGCGGACGCAGGCGCATCGCCTCGCCGCCCAGCGCCTCGAGGTGCGCCGCGGCCCATTCGTAGGTGCCTACGTCCTGGGCGAACTTCTCGCGGATACGCGGGCGCAGCACCTTGACCGCGACGTGGCGGCCGTCTGTGGTCACGGCGCGATGCACCTGGGCAATCGAAGCCGCACCGATGGGTTCTTCATCGAATGAGGAGAACAGGGCCTCGATGGGCCTGCCGAAGCTTTCCTCTACGCGTTCGCGGATCAGCGCGAAGGCGACGGGCGGCAGGCTGTCCTGCAAGGTAAGCAGATTGCGCGCAGGACCTTCACCGACAAGATCGGGCCGCGTTGCCAGCGCCTGGCCGAGCTTGATAGCCGCGGGGCCGATTTCCTGAAAGGCACCGGCATAGTCCGGTTCCCTGGGCTGGCGCGTACCGAAACGGGCGATGCGGCACAGGCGCTTGACCGGCGCCGGGGCATTGCGGTCCTTCTCGATCCCGCGCAGCGCACCGTGGCGCGCCAGCACCCGCCCCCATTTGAGCAGGCGGGCGATATGGGTCACCTTGCTGGTCACGCGGCGGCATCCGACTGCCGCGTGCCATCGGCCCGCACCGTGGCTTTGCTCATCGCAACCATGGCTGGCTTACACCTTCCAGCCCGAGTGAATCGCGACGAGACCGCCCATGATCGGCTCGACCTTGGTGTGCCGGAAACCCGCACCTCGGATCATCGCCTCGAATTCGGGCATCGGCGGGAAGCGCCGGATCGATTCGATCAGGTAGCGATAGGAATCCGCGTCGCCGGCAATCGCCTGCCCGATCCGGGGGACGAGATGATGCGAATAGGCGTCGTACACTTCCTTGAAGCCCGGCCATTCGGTCGTCGAGAATTCGAGGCAGAAGAAACGCCCGCCGAACTTGAGCACCCGGTGCGCCTCGGCCAGTGCCTTGTCGATATGCGTGACGTTCCGGATGCCGAAGGCAATCGTGTAGGCATCGAAGAAGCGGTCGGGGAACGACAGTTCCTCGGCGTTCTGGCGTGACCAGACGAGACTGTCGATGCCGCGCTCCATGGCGCGCTCGATGCCGACGTCGAGCATGTCCTGGTTGATGTCGGAAACCGTGATCGCCGCGCCCGAAGGCTCCATGCGAAAGGCAATGTCACCGGTCCCGCCCGCCATGTCGAGGATCTGCTCGCCCGCCTGCGGCTTCACGCGGCGCACGAACTTGTCCTTCCACAAACGGTGCATGCCGGCGGACATGGCATCGTTCATGACGTCGTACTTGCGCGCGACGCTGGAGAAGACCGCACCGACGCGGCCCTCCTTGTCCTCGGGGGCGACTTCTTCGTAGCCGAAGGAAACCTTATCGTTCATGCGCCGTCCTCTAGCGTCGTGCCGGCCCGGGCGCCACCGGAGTTTTGCCCGTTGCCCCGCTGCGCAACGCGAGGGCCGAGAGAATGATCCCGGCGAGAATCAGGACGATACCGGCGAAGTGGTAACCATGAAGCCGCTCGCCCAGGAGCAGCGCCGAAAGCAGGGCCCCGAACAAGGGCATGAGCGTGATGCCCTGCCCGGCGCGCGCCGGTCCGATCGTGGCGGTCGCGGCATTGTAGATGAAGTAAGCGATAATCGAGGGAAACACGCCGACATAGGCAAAGGCACCCAGCACCGGCAGGCCCCAGTTCACCTGCTGCCCCTGCAGCCATTCCATGGCGGCCAGGGGCGCAAGCACTACCGAGCCCAGCGTAAAGGTCAGCAGCAGGAAGACCGGCGCACTGACCGGCGGCTTCTTGCGCAAGAGTACGGTGTAGAGCGACCAGGCGGTGACCGCGCACAGGATCAGCGCATCGCCCTTCCCGCCGATCTCCAGGTTAAGGACCGCGGAAAGCTCACCGCGAAAGACGATCGCCGCCACCCCCAGGGTCGATACGATAACGCCAATCGCCTGCATCTTCTCGGGCCGGGACTTGAAGATGATTCGGTCCAGCAGAAGTACCACAGCCGGGACCGAGGCCTGCAACAGCAGGGCATTGGCCGCCGTCGTGTAATGAAGCCCGGAATAGACCAGCGAATTGAAGCACACGATGCCCAGCACGCCCAGCGCGACGATCCAGCGCCAGCCCGCCCGTACCGCCTCACGCTCCAGCAGCAGCTGGCGCCAGGCGATGGGCAGCAGGATCAGCACCGCGATAGTCCAGCGCCCGAAGGCCAGCGTGAGCGGCGGGATATCGTCGCGCACCGCGCGCCCGATGATCGAATTGCCTGCCCAGCAAAGCATGACGATGCCCAGCATCAGGAATGCGCGAAGGTGCGACCGGTCGTTGCCCATGCCCGCGGCCTTAGCCGGGACATGCCGGATTGGCGAGCGCGCCCCGGCCAAACGATCACGAAGCGATGACAGGAGCGCATCGCGCGCCTATCTGCATGGTGATGCCAGAGCTACCCGAAGTCGAAACGACCGTGCGCGGCCTTGCCCGCTTTCTCGAGGGCGAGAGGATTGCCCGCATTGCGGTCAACCGCCCCGACTTGCGCCGCCCCTTCCCGCCCGATCTCGTGCAGGTAATGACCGGCGCGACGGTGACCGCGATGGGGCGCCGGGCGAAATACGGGTTGATCCATAGCGACCGCGGCCAGACCATGGTCTTCCATCTCGGCATGTCGGGGCGCTGGCGGATCGAGCCGGAGCGGCCGGAAAAGCACGACCACCTCGTGATCGAAACGGGCTCCGGCCATGTCCTTGCACTCAACGACGCCCGGCGTTTCGGCTCGGTCGACCTTGTCGCCACGGATGGGCTGGAAACATGGGGCCCGTTCGCCGACATGGGTCCGGAACCGCTGGGAGACGCGCTCACGGCCGCGCACCTTCGCGCTGCCTTCAAGGACCGGACCGCGCCGATCAAGCAGCTCCTGCTCGACCAGTCGATCGTGGCCGGTCTGGGCAACATCTATGTATGTGAGGCGCTGTTCCGGTCCGGCATCCGCCCTGACAAGGCAGCGGGCCGGGTTTCCCTGGCCGCCCTCGCCCGCCTCGTCCCGGCGATCCGCGAAGTGCTGACCGAATCGATCGCGGCCGGCGGGTCGACCATTCGCGACTATGCGCAGCCGACCGGCGAACTGGGTTACTTCGCCACGTCCTGGCAAGTCTACGGCCGCGAGGGGCTAGCCTGCACCTGCGGCGCGCCGGTCCTGCGCTTTGTGCAAGGCGGGCGCAGCACCTTCTGGTGCAGGCGCTGCCAGAAGTAGAGCGGGGCCGCATGCCATTGCGAGTCTGCGTCGAGTCCGCGCACATCAGGCATGGCCATGTTCGCCGGAAGGGCCGATATTGGGCCAAAGCTGCAGAATCGGGCGGTTTGCAGCCATGCCTGCGGCTTGACGCAAGCACCGCCTGCCGCTAAGGGGCGCGCTTTCCGGCGAGTCCGCTCGCCAGCAGCAGATTCGACAGGCAATTGGGCCGCCCGGCGGCCAGACAGAGGAAAGTTCATGGCCAACACGCCGCAAGCCCGCAAGCGCATCCGTCGCAATGAGCGCCGCGCCGAGATCAACATCAACCGCGTCAGCCGCATCCGTACCTTCGTCAAGAAGGTCGAAAGCGCCATCGCCGGTGGTGACAAGACTGCAGCTGCGGAAGCCCTGAAGGCCGCCCAGCCCGAGCTGGCCCGCGGCGTCGCCCGTGGCGTGCTCCACAAGAATACCGCTGCGCGCAAGATGTCGCGCCTCAGCAAGCGCGTCGCCGCTCTCTGAGTCGCTGCGAATCGCCTGAGACTGGAGTCGCGACTCCAAACGCAGGGTGAAGCAGGCACGAAACAAGAACGGAGCCGGAGAGATAATCTCCGGCTCCGTTCTTGTTTGCGCTGCTGCAATGCGGAAGAATCTGCAAGTGCGCGGAATAGCTGCGATTCGTCATAGGCATCTTGTTAAGATACTGAAATTGCAGAATTAAAATTCTTCATGACGCTTTTCCGGCAGTCTTCCGTGAGTCAAGCCGAGATAATTTTATTTATTTGGAGCGACCGTCTTGCCTGTCGGGCCAAGGCCTCCTTATGAAGGTCCTCGGCCGTTGCGGAACTGGCCGGGGAATATCGAAAGCATGTAAGACAATTGCCGCAAACACGCGTTTGCGGTGACGGGGTCGTTTTGCCTTGCAAT
This sequence comes from Novosphingobium sp. PP1Y, assembly GCF_000253255.1. Taxonomy (NCBI): domain Bacteria; kingdom Pseudomonadati; phylum Pseudomonadota; class Alphaproteobacteria; order Sphingomonadales; family Sphingomonadaceae; genus Novosphingobium; species Novosphingobium sp. PP1Y. The sequence continues at coordinate 3,543,720 of NC_015580.1, forward strand.
CGTGTGAGACCAGTTCCGTTTCCGGCCCGAATATCGGGGGTTGGTTGCGGGCAAGGGGAGTTCGACCAAGTGACAGGTAATTCGGCGGGTCAGGGCGCTAATCAGACAGTGAAGAAATCGAAGGCAGGAAAAGTGGTGATGGAAGAGGATCAGGAAGCCGTGAATTTGGCGGCGGACTGGGCAGACATCAGCCAGGGCCTGCGCAAGGACCTGGGACACCAGGCTCACAGCCAGTGGATCAAGCCGATCCAGCCCGGCAATTATTGCAAGGAAACGGGTACGCTCGATCTGTACCTGCCGACCGAGTTCTCGGCGAATTGGGTGAATGACCGATTCGCCGATCGCCTCTCGCTGGCATGGAAGATCGCCCGTCCCGACGTGCGCCACGTGCGCATTCTCGTTCACCCGGGCCGCCGCCAGCTGCCCGAGCTGCGCCTCGGCCATGGCGGTCGTCCCAGCCACGCGCCGGCGAACGATTCGGTCGTGGGTGCAAGCGATGCCATCTCGGCGGCGTTGAACGGCGATGCCTTCGCATCGCTGGGCCAGGGCCCGGCCGGCATCGATGCCTCGCAGACTTTCTCGACTTTCGTGACCGGCACTGCAAACGTGCTCGCCTGCAATGCGGCACAGCGCATGGCAGCCGGCGAAAAGCCGCAGTTCTCGCCGCTTTATCTCAAGGCGGCGACTGGCCAGGGCAAGACGCACCTGCTCCACGCAATCGGGCATGCGTACCTTGCGAACCACCCGCATGCGCGGATCTTCTACTGCTCGGCAGAGCGCTTCATGGTCGAATTCGTCCAGGCGCTGCGCCAGAACCAGATGATCGAGTTCAAGGCGCGCCTGCGCGGCTTCGACCTTCTGCTGGTGGACGACATCCAGTTCATCATCGGCAAGGCATCGGCACAGGAAGAGCTGCTCTACACAATCGATGCCCTGCTTCAGGAGGGCAAGCGCCTCGTCTTCGCAGCTGATCGTGCGCCCCAGGCACTCGACGGCGTCGAGCCGCGCCTGCTGTCGCGCCTGTCGATGGGTCTTGTCGCCGACATCCAGCCGGCCGACATCGAACTGCGTCGTTCGATCCTCGAGAATCGCCTTCAGCGTTTCGCCTCGATCGACGTGCCGGCCGACGTCATCGAGTTCCTTGCAAGGACGATCAACCGCAACGTGCGTGAACTCGTCGGCGGCCTCAACAAGCTGATCGCCTATGCCCAGCTTACCGGTCAGGCCGTCTCGCTGCAGCTGGCCGAGGAACAGCTGACCGACATCCTCTCGGCCAATCGCCGCCGGATCACCATCGACGAGATCCAGCGCACGGTCTGCCAGTTCTACCGGATCGACCGGACCGAGATGAGCTCGAAGCGCCGCGCGCGTGCCGTGGTCCGCCCGCGTCAGGTTGCCATGTATCTCGCCAAGGTGCTGACGCCGCGCTCCTACCCGGAGATCGGCCGCAAGTTCGGTGGCCGCGATCACTCCACGGTCATCCACGCCGTGCGCCTGATCGAGGAACTGCGCACCCGCGATGCCGACATGGACGGCGACGTCCGTTCGCTGCTGCGCCAGCTGGAAAGCTGAGTTTTCCCGGGCCTGTCCCGAGAAATGCACAGGGTTCCCAACAGGGATATCCCATGAGGAGCGCGAAAGGTTCGAGCCTTTCGTGCTCCTTGCATTTGGGTAGTTGACGGTCGCATTGCGCCAATCCGTGAAAACGCAAAGCCACCTTACAAGAAGTTAATCCCTGTTTTTCAGACGTTTCTGAAATTCGATTAACTATTGGCAAAGCACTTCCCGTTACCTTTCGAGTATAAAGCCCGAATTGCAACGAGAAGGCACCCCCCCATGCGCTTCTACCGAGCCACGACATTCTTGTTCCCGCGCAACTACGAATGGCGGATTCTCCTGATCTGCTTCGGCGCGGTACACGTTCCCCTGATTGCCTGCGTCAGCCTCCAGGTCGTCACCGGTGAATGGCACCCCGCCACCCTCATCACCCTGCTCCTGGCGACATTGGCCGGCACCGGCCTCGGGATCGCGGCGATCCACGGCCTGCTCTCCCCGATCACGCGCGCAACCGGGATGCTGGAGGCGATCCAGAACGGTGAGCGCATCTCGCATATTCCCGACGGCGGCGCCGATCTCGTCGGCCGCCTGCTCCACGGCGTGGCCACTGCCGCCAACGAATCCGCGACCAGGATCGAACAACTGATCACCGCCGCCGAACGCGATGCCCTGACCGGGATCCGCAATCGCCGGGGCTTCCTCGATGCGGCCGAAGGCATCCTGCAGGGCAAGACCAATGCCGTGCTCGCTATCATCGACATCGACCATTTCAAGCTGATCAACGACCAGTTCGGCCACGACGCCGGCGACTCGCTGCTGCGCGCGTTGGCCAAGCGCCTTGAGGGTGGCTTGCGCCGTACCGACATCGCGGCGCGCTGGGGCGGCGAGGAATTCGCGGTCCTGTTCCCCGACACCCAGCTCGACGAGGCCCGCCTGGTGCTTGAGCGGCTGCGCGCCTCGGTTGCGCTCGACAGCGAGCTGGGGCACGACAGCTGGCCGGTCACCTTCTCCTGCGGGCTGGCGCCGCTGCGCAGCTTCCCAGAACTGGGCGATGCGACACAACGGGCGGATGCGGCGCTCTATGTCGCCAAGGCGCGCGGGCGCAATCGCCTGCAGATCGCCGAGGAGGAACAGGTCGAGGAGAACTGATCGCCCTGCAGGCCTGCCCAGCCCCCGCGCCTTCTTCCTTTCCCCGGCCTCGCTCCTGCTCTAAGCGGGCCGCATGGCTCCCGGTCTCACCCCTTCGCTACCTGCCACTTTCTGGCAGGCCGCCCTGCGCGGAATTCGCAGCAGGTGCCCCCGCTGCGGGGAAGCGCCGCTGTTTCGCAAGTGGCTCAAGCCGCTCGACGCCTGTCCGCATTGCGGAGTCGACTGGAGCCCGCAACGCGCCGACGATTTCCCTGCCTACATCGCCATCATCGTCACCGGCCACCTGATGGCGCCGCTGATCATCGCCTTGTCCAAGGACTTCGACCTGGGCCCCGCCGGCATGTTCGCGATCCTGGTGCCGCTCGCACTGGTGATGATGCTGGGCTTGCTTCAACCCTCGAAAGGCGCGGTCATCGCCGCGCAGTGGTGGTACGGACTTCACGGCTTCAGCAAGGAAAGACTGCCCGAAAATGAGGGCACAGAGGCAGGTTCGGACCAGGTATGACGCTTACACCGGATCGGCTTGAGCGGTTCGCCCGTCACATCGTGCTGCCCGAAGTGGGCGGCACGGGACAGATGGCGCTGGCCGAAGCCCACGTGGTGCTTGTCGGCTGCGGCGGGATCGGCAGTCCTGCCCTTCAGTATCTCGCCGCAGCCGGCATAGGCCGACTGACCCTGGTGGATGACGACGTCGTCGACGTCAGCAACCTCCAGCGCCAGACGATTTTCACGCCGTCTGATATCGGCAAGCCCAAGGCGGAAGCGGCGGCCGAATGGGTGCGGCGTTTTGATCTTGGCCTTGAGGTTCGTGCGATCGTCCAGCGGGTGGGAATTGAAAACGTCGCACAGATCCTCGCCGGCGCGAGCCTCGTACTGGACGGTTGTGACAACTTCGCGACTCGCCTGCTGGTGTCAGATGCCTGCGTCAAACTGGAGCTGCCGCTGACGAGCGCCGCGGTGGGACGATTTCAGGGCCAGGTCGCGAACTTCGCCGGCCACCTGTCCGACCAGCCTTGCTACCGCTGCTTCGTGGGCGATGCCTTCGATGCCGAGGATTGCGACACTTGTGCCGCCGACGGCGTACTGGGCGCGATGGTCGGCATGGTCGGCACTTTCGCAGCCATGCACGCCATGCGCGTCCTGCTTGCCGGCCGCGCCGCGCTGGGCGAGCCGCAGTTCGGTACGCTCCAGCTCATCGACGGCCTTGCCCCCTCGATGCGCCCGCTGCGAATCGCCAAGGACCCCGGTTGCAAGGGTTGCGGCACCCCAGCCTGACGCCGCGCGTCGCCCCCGGGCTCATTTCCGGGTCAGCAGCTCGTCCACCCAGGCCGGCACCACATCGGTCGCCGGGCCGTGCCGCGACTCGTCGAACCAGCTGCTGCCCTGGCTCGGCTCCAGGTTGAGTTCGAGCGTCGCCGCCCCCAGCTCCCGCGCATTGCGCACGAAGCCTGCTGCAGGATAGACCGCACCCGATGTACCGATCGAGACGAACAGGTCCGCCTCGCGCAGGGCCGCGAAGATCTCTTCCATACGATAGGGCATCTCGCCGAACCACACGACGTCGGGCCGCAGCGCGGCCACCCCGCATTCGGGGCAGGCCGGGCGATCCAGCAACGGACCGGTCCAGGGCGAGCGCTCGTCGCAGGCAGTACACCAGGCGTTGAGGTGTTCGCCGTGCATGTGCAGGACCCGCGTCGCCCCGGCCCGCTCGTGCAGGTCGTCGACGTTCTGGGTGACGATCAGCAGTTCCCCCCGCCACTCGGCATCGAGCCGGGCAAGGGCGTGGTGCGCGGCATTGGGCTGCTTGGTCTGGATCGCCTCGCGCCGCATGTCGTAGAAGCGCAGGACAAGCTCGGGGTCGCGGGCGAAAGCCTCGGGCGTCGCCACGTCTTCCACCCGGTGCTGCTCCCACAAACCGCCGGCATCGCGGAAGGTGTCGATGCCGCTTTCGGCCGAAACCCCGGCACCTGTGAGGATCACGATATTGCGGATCTGGTTCATGCAAATTCCCGTAGCATCACCCCGACCTTGTTTCAGGGGCCGTTTTTCGCCATGCGCAGGACGATGTCTGGGGCACGAACCACGCCGAAACAAGTTCGGCTTGCCGCCCCCATGGAGATTGTAACGTGGCACGTATCGGAATCATCGGCAGCGAAGGTCGCATGGGACGCGCAATCGCGGAAGCGATCGGTGCGGCGGGCGAGGAACTGGCAGGCGGAGTGGACAAGGACGGCGACGTCGCCGCGCTGGCCGCCAAGGCCGATGTCCTGATCGACTTCTCCAGCCCCGGTGCGCTCGAAGGCAACCTCGAGGCGGCGATCGCGGCGGACACCCCGATCGTCGTCGGCACCACGGGGCTCGAAGAACGCCACCACTGGCTGATCGACACGGCGGCCGAATCGATTCCGGTGCTGCAGACCGGCAATACCTCGCTGGGCGTCACCCTGCTGGCGCATCTCGTGCGCGAGGCCGCGAGCCGCCTGGGCGAAGACTGGGACATCGAGATCGTCGAGACCCATCACCGCATGAAGGTCGACGCGCCCTCGGGCACCGCCCTGCTGCTGGGCGAGGCTGCCGCCAAGGGCCGCGGCATTGCGCTGGCGGACAATTCCGAGCGCGGCCGCGACGGCATCACCGGCAAGCGCGAGGCCGGCACTATCGGCTTTGCCGCCTTGCGCGGCGGCACCGTGGCGGGCGATCACACGGTTCATTTCCTGGCCGAGAACGAGCGCCTCGCCCTGTCGCACATGGCCGAGAACCGGGGCATCTTCGCGCGCGGCGCGGTCAAGGCGGCGCAGTGGATGCTGGAGCGCAAGCCCGGCCGCTACACAATGCCCGAGGTCCTCGGGCTCTAGGGCGCAATCCGGTGAAGAAGGACAACGTCTTCGAGTTCTTCCGGCGCCTGGCCGAGCTGAACCCCTCGCCCGAGACGGAGCTGGAATTCGGCAATACCTACCAGCTCCTCGTCGCCGTGGTGCTCTCCGCGCAGGCGACCGACGTCGGCGTCAACAAGGCCACCCGCGCCCTGTTCCGGGAGGTGAAGACCCCCGCGCAGATGGTCGCGCTGGGGGAAGAGGGGTTGAAGGAGCACATCAAGACGATCGGCCTGTTCAACTCCAAGGCGAAGAACGTCATCGCCCTGTCCGAGATCCTGGTCGAGCGTTACGACGGCGAAGTGCCGCAGGACCGTGACGCGCTCGTCGAATTGCCGGGCGTTGGCCGCAAGACCGCGAACGTCGTCATGAACTGCGCCTTCGGAGCCGAAACCTTTGCTGTCGACACGCATATCTTCCGCGTCGGCAACCGCACCGGGCTCGCCAAGGGCAAGACCCCGCTCGCGGTCGAAAAGCAGCTTGAGAAAAAGGTGCCGGCCCCTTTTCGCGTCGGCGCGCACCACTGGCTGATCCTGCACGGCCGATACATCTGCAAGGCTCGCAGCCCCGAATGCTGGCGCTGCCCGGTCGTTGACTTGTGCGGCTACAAGCCCAAGATCATGCAGAAGGGAGCCGCGAAAAAGGCTTCCTGACAGGAGGTTGCCATGAAGCGTTCCATCGCATTGTCCATTGCCTTGCTGCCGCTGGCGCTCACCGCCTGCGCGAAGACCGCGCCGGGCGAGGCACCGCCGGCCTCACCGGCGGCAGAAGTGATCGGCAAGGCCGTGAGTTGCCTGCCGCTCACCAGTTATTCGACCACCCGCATCCGCGACGACTGGACCATCGATTTCATCGGCGGCGCCGGAAGCAAGGTCTGGCGCGTCACGCTGCCCCACAAGTGCCCTGGCCTGAAATCCGCGGACAGCTTCAGCTTCGAAACTTCGCTGACGCAGCTGTGCAGCAACGACATCATCTATCCCATCCGCCAGTACGGCGGCCAGTACCAGCGCGAAGGGGCCTGCGGGCTGGGCGACTTCGTACCGGTCAAGCTGCTCGACAAGTAAGCCGGTCCGGCAGACGCGGCGCCAGGTAGCCGCCTAGACGTCGTCGGCGCTGATCATTTCGGTCAGGTCGATCTCGTTCGTCATGACCGCAACCGCCGTCGTCACCGCCGAATCGCCGGTGACGTTGGTGGCGGTGCGCATCATGTCCATGATCCGGTCCACCCCGGCGACGAAGGCGATGGTCTCCAGCGGGACGCCGACGGCCCCGAACACCAATGCCATCATGATCAGTCCGGCCCCCGGAATGCCGGCCGCGCCGACCGAGCCGAGCGTCGCAAGCACGGAGATCACGATGTAGTCCGAAAAGCCGAGATGAATGCCGAAGATCTGGGCGCCGAACAGGGTGGCCAGACCCAGGTACATCGCCGTGCCGTCCATGTTGATCGTCGCCCCCAGCGAGACGACGAAGCTGGCGGTCGGACGGCTCACGCCCAGGTTGCGTTCTGCGCAGCGCAGCGTCACCGGCAGGGTCGCATTGGAAGAGGCTGTCGAATAGGCGACTGCCATGGCGTCGATGATGCCGCGGAAGAAGTGGCGTACCGGCAGACGGGCCAGGAACTTGATGATCGCGGTGTACATGACGCCGATGATCAGCAGGCAGCCCAGGTAATTGAGCGCGACGAGCTTGGCCAGCGCGACGAGGGCATCCTGCCCCAGCGTCCCTGCGACCCACGCCATCAGCGAGAAGACGCCGAACGGGGTCAACTCCATGACGATCATCGTCACCTTCTGCATGACGATCGAGCCGCTATCGAAGACGCGGACGAGCGGCTGGCCTTCCTCCTTGGCCATGACGATGCCGATGCCGATCAGCAGGGCGAAGACGATGAGCGGCAGGACCTGCGCATCGGCCATCACCTTGACCGGGCTTTCCGGCACCATCGAGAGGATCATGTCGACCGCGCTGGCTGCCACGGGCTCGGGCGTCGCGCCTGCTGCGATCGCGCTCGTATCGACGCCGATACCCGGCGCGAAGATCGTGCCGAGGGCAAGGCCAAGCCAGACGGCGATCTGGCCGGTCACCACGAACAGCACCATCGCCCGCCAGCCGACCGCGCCCAGCTTGCGCAAGTCGCCGATTGAAGCGACGCCGCCGACGATCGAGACGAAGATCAACGGCACGACCAGCATCTTGATCGACTTGATGAAGAAGTCGCCGATCCACTTGATCGATTCGGCTTCGGGCCCCCACAGCAGCCCGGTGATCACGCCCAGGACCAGTGCAGCGACCACGCGCTGCCAGAGGGGCACGGCAAACCAGAAACGCAGCATCGATTACCCCTTCCGGCACTGCGGGAGGAAACCCGCAGGCCACTGGCCGTCACCGCGAAGGGGCGACGCGATCAAGATCATCGCCCAAGGCTCGCAAGCGCAGGGCGATAATTCAAGCCTTCAGGGCGTTTTGTACCGTCCTTCGATAGATCCGGGCCAGAACCTCGAGATCTTCCAGTGCCACGGCCTCGTCGCGCTTGTGCATCGTCGCGTTGCACAGGCCGAATTCGATGACCGGCGAAATGTTCTTGAGGAAGCGCGCGTCGGACGTCCCGCCGCTGGTCGACAGTTCCGGTTCGACGCCGGTCTCTGCGCGGATCGCGTCGGCAAGGAGGTCGGAGAACGCGCCCGGCTCGGTCAGGAATGCCTCGCCAGAGATCACCGGGCGGGCGGTGCCGCCGTGCTTCTCGGCAATCTCCGTCACGCGCGCGCCCAGCTCCGCGCCCGTATGCAGGTCGTTGAAGCGGATCGAGATGCGCGCCATCGCCTTGGCGGGAATCACGTTGTGCGCGGGATTGCCGACGGTGATGTCGGTCACTTCGAGGTTCGAGGCCTGGAACCAGTCGGTCCCCTCGTCAAGCAGCAGCGCGTTGAGTTCGGCCAGCATCGCGACGAGCGGCGTGATCGGGTTATGGGCGAGGTGCGGATAGGCGACGTGGCCCTGCGTCCCTTCGACCTCGAGGAAGATATTCACCGAGCCGCGGCGACCGATCTTCATCATGTCGCCGAGACGATTGACGGACGTCGGCTCGCCGACAAGGCACAAGTCGGGAATGTCGCCACGCTCGCGCATCAGCTCGATCAACGCAACGGTGCCGAAACGCGCCGGGCCTTCCTCGTCGCCAGTAATGACAAAGCTGATCGTGCCCGCATCCTGCGGAATTTCACCCACGGCCGCGACCATCGCCGCAATCGAGCCCTTCATGTCGACGGCCCCGCGGCCATAGAGCAGCTCGCCGCGTCGCTCGGGCATGAAGGGCGCGCTCGTCCAGCCCTCGCCCGGCGGAACGACATCGAGATGCCCGGCGAAGGCGAAGTGACGCGAACCTTCCGGCCCCTTGCGGATCGCGAAGAGGTTCTCGACCGGACCGTCCGGCGCCTCCCCCGCGACGAAGCGCACGACTTCGAAGCCGAGCGGCTTGAGCTGGCCTTCGAGACAGTCGAACACCATCCCCGCGGCAGGGGTGACGCTGGGGCAGGCAATCAGGGCTTCGGCAAGCTCGGCAACGCTTGCAGTGGAAGGCGCGGTCTGGGACATATCGCGGCCCATCGCATATGCCTGCGGCCTTGACCATAGGGGGTAAAGAGGAAGCCATGCCGAAAATCGATCTCGATGCGATTCCGCAGTCCAACGCCACCGGCTACCCCGACCCTTTCGACAAGGCCGTAGAAGGCCGCTGGTGGAAGCGCCTTGCGCCTGCGGGCGGGCTGACCGAGATGGGCGCAAGCCATGTCGTCCTGAAGCCCGGCGCGTGGTCCAGCCAGCGCCACTGGCACGAAGGCGAGGACGAACTGCTCGTCATGCTGAGCGGCGAGGCCGTGCTGATCGAGAACGAGGGACGCACCGTACTGCGCGCGGGCGACATCTGCGCCTGGCCCAAGGGCGTCGAGAACGGGCACCACCTCGTCAACGAGAGCGGGGAAGACTGCGTCTTCGTCGCCATCGGCGCGGGCAAGGACACATGCGGCTCCTATCCGGACATCGACATGATGTGGAACGAGACAGGCTACGTCCGCAAGGACGGGACGCCTTACTGAGCGCGCGCAGGTCCGCTCCCGGGGCCGATCAGGTCGCGGGGACCTCGAACTGCTCGATCACCCAGTCCTCGGATTCGGCGGCGCTGACCCACTGCTGCATCCATTCGTGTTCCCAGACTGCCTGCATGTAGGCCTGGGCGAAGCCGGGTACGCCGACGCCGTAAGTCAGGAAGCGGCTGACGACAGGGGCATAGAAGACGTCGGCGGCGCTGAACGTGCCGAACAGGAACGGCCCCCCGCCGCCGAAGCGCGCCCGCGCCTCGGCCCAGAGCGTCAGGATACGCACGATGTCGCCGCGCACCTCGTCATCCACCTGCGCGCCTTCCACCCGCGCACGCACGTTCATCGGCAGCGAGCGCCGCAGCGGCAGATAGCTGGAATGCATTTCGGCGACCATCGAGCGGGCCATCGCGCGGGCATCGTCCGGCTTGGGCCAGAAACGGTCACGGCCCACCTTGTCTGCCAGGTAGTCGACGATCGCCAGGCTGTCCCACACGACCGCCTCGCCATCCCACAGGATCGGCACCTTGCCGTGCGAAGGCGCGAGTTCGCCCTCGATCTTGCGCTGGTCCCAGTCGTCGCCGTAGATCGGGACCGTCAGCTCCTCGAAATGCAGGCCGGATTGCTTGCAGGCCAACCAGCCGCGCAGCGACCAGCTCGAATAGTTCTTGTTGCCGATGATCAGCTTCACAGGCGGCGGTCCCTCTCGCTTGAAGGCCGGACCTAGAAGTTAAGGCGTGCCGTGTCGAGGGTGAAGCGGGGCGCAGCGCCCCTTCCGGCGCTTCAACGGCGCGATCAGAACAGCAGCGTCAGCCAGTAGAACAGGGCGCCGACGATCGCGCTGGCGGGGATTGTGATGAACCACGCCACGATCACCCGGCTCGCCACGCTCCAGCGTACCGCGCTGGCACGACGGGCCGCGCCGGTACCGACGACCGATCCGGTGATGGCATGGGTGGTCGAGACCGGAATGCCCAGCGCGCTGGCGCCGAAGACGACGATCGAGCCTGCCGACGAGGCGCAGAAGCCCGAGTGATGGTTGAGCTTGGTCAGCTTGGAGCCCATCGTCTTGATGATCTTCCAGCCGCCCGAGAGCGTGCCCAGCGCAATCGCGGTGTAGCACGAGAGCACGACCCATTCGGGAACGTGGAAATCGCCCGAGAGGTGGCCTGTCGAGTAGAGCAATACGGCGATGATGCCCATGGTCTTCTGGGCGTCGTTGCCGCCATGGCTGATCGAATAGGCCGCCGAGGACAACAGGTGCAGCCCCTTGAACACGCTGTTCGATCCGCGCGGGGAAGATCCCCTGAACAGCCAGCTGGTCACCAGCATCAGCGCCATGGCGATGGCAAAACCGATGATGGGCGACAGGAAGATGGCAACGATCGTCTTGGTCGTGCCCGAGCTTTCGACGACGCCGGGCCCCGCCGCTGCGATACCGGCACCCAGCAGGCCACCGATCAGCGCGTGGCTGGAGCTGGAAGGGATACCCTTGAGCCAGGTCACCACGTTCCAGAACATCGCCCCGACAAGCGCCCCGAAGACGACGGCAGGCGTCACTGCATCCTTGTCGATGATGCCCTTGCCCACTGTCTCGGCGACATGGAGGCCGACGAAGAAGTAGGCCGCGAAATTGCCCAGCGCGGCGAACAGGACGGCCACGACCGGCGAAAGCAGGCGCGTCGCCACCACCGTGGCGATCGCGTTGGCGGCATCGTGCAGCCCGTTGAGAAAGTCGAAGGCCAGCGCAAGCGCGACGAGGCCGATCAGCAATGGCAGGGCGAGACTATGATCCATGAGGGCAGGAAATCGGCGTCAGGCGTGATCGATGACGAGACCGTCGATCTCGTTGGCGAGGTCCTCGAAACGGTCGACCACGCGCTCGAGGCGCTTGAACATCTCCTGGCGGACGATGAAGTGCAGCGGGTCCTTGCCGGTGCTCTGCTTGAACAGGCGCTTCATGCCAGCGGCGTGGATCTCGTCGGCATGGCCTTCCATGCGCACGAGGCGCTCGGTCAGCTCGTGAAGGCGATGGCCGTTATCGGCAACCTTGCGCAGCAGCGGCATGGCCTCGGCGGTGAGACGCGCCGAATCGACGATGATCGCAGCCATGTCGCGCATTTCCGGCTCGAAGTCGGTAATGTCGTAAAGATCGCAGGCGCCGGCCACCTGCTGCATCTCGTCGATGGCATCGTCCATCGTCGTGATCAGGCTGGTGATCGAGGAACGGTCGAACGGGGTCAGGAAGGTACGGCGCACCGCATGGAGCACTTCGCGGGTGATCTCGTCGGCGTCGTGCTCGCGCTCCTCGATCTCGCGGATGTGCTGGTTGCGGCCCGCGCCGCCCTGGGCAAGGCGCGCAAGAGCGTCGGCACCGGCGACCAGCGTGGCGGCCTGCTGCTCGAACAGCTCGAAGAAGTTCCCCTGCTGCGGAAGCAGCTTCTGGAACCAGGCAAACATGGCATTGACCCCTGTCTTGTCGGCAACCGTTTCGAACAGCCGGCTACCTTGGGTAGCGGCGCGAAACTCCCGGGCGCCGAAACTGCGGATGAGTGCGGCGAGGTCTTCCTCGTCCACGGCATTGGCGGCGTCTGTCAGCGAAAACCAGCGGCGATCGCGCTGGTGCTGCTCGTCCCAGGTCGGAAGCTCTTCCGTCACCGCGAAAGGAAAAACGTCGACGTCGGCCCAGACCGAGGCGCCCGAATTGCGGCGCTTGCGATAGCGATAGGACCCCAGCGGCGTCGGGCAGACCGCGCCGAGCACGCCGGCCTCTTCTTCTGCCTCGAGGGCAGCGGCGGCATGCGGCTGGAGGTTCTTCATGAGGTTGCCCTTGGGCATCACCCAGCGACGCGTCTCGCGCGAGGTGATCAACAGGATCTCGATCGGTGCATCCACCGCGGGTCCCTGTGTGCGATAAGGCAGAACGGCAATCTGGCGCAGCGGCAAGACTATCCTCCTTCCTCAACACGCACTGGCGGGCCCACTAGGGGACTCTTGAGTGTCACGCAATCGTCATATTCCGGGATTTCCCCGGAGTCGCCCTGCGGCACGGCGCGCCGGGCTGGCGGGACTATCGCACATGATAGACCGCCGAACCCGATAATTCGATGAATGTCAGTAACGTAGTCCTCGCGAGGACCCGATTCAGATCTCTGAGTCGGCCAGAACTGCCGCGCGCAATTCGGCGATGCCCATGCCCTTTTCGGAAGACGTGATATGCACTTCCGGGAAAGCGGCGGGATGCTTGCGCGCCTCGGCCACGGTCTCGGCATGGACCTTTTCCAGCTCTGTCGCCTTGATCTTGTCGGCCTTGGTCAGGACGATTCGGTAACCGACGGCAGCCTCGTCGAGCATCTTCATCATCTCGGCGTCGACGGCCTTCACGCCGTGGCGCGCATCGACGAGCAGCAACGTGCGCTTGAGCACCACCCTGCCGCGCAGGAAGTCGCGCACGAGGCGCCGCCACTTCTCGACCACGGCCGGGGGAGCCTTGGCGAAGCCGTAGCCCGGCATGTCGACGAGGCGGAACAGCAGCGGCTCGCCGACCTCGAAGAAGTTCAGCTCCTGCGTGCGCCCCGGCGTCACCGAGGTGCGCGCGATCGCCTTGCGCCCCGTCAGCGCGTTGAGCAGCGAGGACTTGCCGACATTGGAGCGGCCGCAGAAGGCGATCTCCGGCACGTCCGGGTCAGGCAGGAACTTGAGCGCGGGCGCACTCTTCAGGAACGTCACCGGTCCTGCAAAGAGCTTGCGCGCGCGCTCGGTCAGTTCTTCGAATTCCTCGCTCACGGGGTCAGTCCGATCAGGCCTTTACGCGCTTCTTGTCGCCCGCGTCCTTCTCGGCCTGGGCCTTGAGCTGCGGATGACGACTGTAGAGGAACTTCTGCTGCGCGATGGTCAGAAGGTTGGAGGTGATCCAGTAGACCAGAAGGCCCGAGGCGAAGGGTGCCATGATGAACATCATGAACCACGGCATGATCATGAAGATCTGCTGCTGGGTCGGGTCCATCTGCGCCGGGTTCAGCTTGAACTGCAGGAACATGGTGATGCCCAGCAGAAGTGCGAGCACGCCGATGGCCAGGAAGCCGGGCGGGTCGAACGGCAGCAGGCCGAACAGGTTGAGGATGTGCAGCGGGTCAGGCGCGGAAAGATCCTTGATCCACAGCACGAAAGGCTGGTGGCGCATCTCGATGGCCAGGATCAGGGTCTTGTAGAGCGCGAAGAACACCGGGATCTGAAGGAACATGGGGAGGCAGCCCGCCAGCGGGTTCACGCCTTCCTCCTTGTACAGCTTCATCACTTCCTGCTGCTGCTTCTGCTTGTCGTCCTTGTAGCGCTCTTGCAGCGCCTTCATCTTCGGCTGGATCGCGCGCATCGCGGCCATCGAGGCGAACTGGCGCTGGGCGATGGGGAACATGATGCCGCGCACGATCAGCGTGAGCAGGATGATGGCGACACCGAAATTGCCGACGAGGCTGAACAGCTTCACCAGCAGCCAGAAGATCGGCTTTTCGAACCAGCGGAACCAGCCCCAGTCGATGGCAAGGCCGAAGTTGGTGATGCCCTGCTTTTCATAGGCGTCGAGCACGTTGTGCTCCTTGGCGCCCGCAAAGAGCTTGGTCGTGCGCGAAAGGCGCTGGCCGGGCTGCACGATGCTCTGGTCGTAGATCAGGTCGGCGCGGAACAGGTTGTTGCCGAGCGAACGGAACGTGCCTTCGGCTTTCGAGCCGACCGGAGCGAGGGTCGACATCCAGTAGACGTCGGTAAAGCCGATCCAGTCGGTGTTGCCGGCTTCCTTGACCGTGCCCTTGCCGGACACGTCGCTGTAATTGGTCGAGAAGCTGACCGAGCCGTCGAAAGCGCCGATAGGACCGGAGTGGACGTTCCAGGTGTCGAGGCTGGCGGTCTGGTCGGTGCGGTTGACGAGGCCGAAGGGCTGGACCGTGATCGGCGCCGAGCCCTTGTTGTCGACCGTCTGCTCGGCCGTGATCATGTAATTCTTGTCGATCGCGAAGCGGATCGAATAGGTCTGGCCGCTGCCGTCGTTCCAGCTCAGCGTGACCGGGCTGGACGGTGTAAGCCTTGCGCCCTTCTGCGCGGTCCACACGGTCTTGGCATTGGGCGTGGCGACGCCGCTGCCGACCCAGCCGAACTGGGCGAACTGCTGCGCGGGAGTGCCGGCGGGCGAGAAGATGCGGACCGGGCCCGAATCCTTCTTCACCGTCTCACGGTGGCGATTGATGACAAGGTCGTCGACGATTGCGCCGGTAAGGTTGATCGAGCCCGAAAGACCCGGTGCCTCGATCGGCAGGCGACCGCCTTCGGCCAGTGCCGACTTCAGGTCCTGCTTTTCGAGCGCGACGTCGGCCGCGTCACGCAGACCACCCTCGCGAGTCGGCTTGATCGAGCTGGACGGGCTGGATGCCTGTTCGGCGCCGCCAGCCTGCTCGACCTTCGTCGGCGTCTTGGCCTGCGGGTAGAAATAGCCGACTCCGGCTTCCCACCCGAAGAGGACAAGCGCGGTCAGGAGGACCGCGAGGATGATATTACGCTGATTTTCCACGAAGACGTTTTCCTGTCGAGTTCCCGCCAGTGGCGACGCGAGACGCGCCGCCTGTATTGCATCGTTCAGTCCGGGACGGGGTCATAGCCGTGCCCACCCCACGGTTGGCAGCGCAATAGACGCTTGAACGCGAGCCAGCCACCCTTAATCGCACCATGTTTTTTCACCGCCTCGATCGCATATTGCGAACAGGACGGCGAGTAGCGGCAGGTTGGCGGCATGATCCGCGAAGGCCCCCACTGCCAGGCCCGGGCCACGGCAATGAGAATGAAGCCTGGAACCGCTGCGATAAAGGCCAGCGCCCTCTTCATGTCGTCCCTGCGCCCCCCGGCCTCGCGGCGCTCCTGTTGCCACCTCGACCTTTGCCGCCACCCTTGCGCCCCCTCGCACCGCGAGGCGGATCGCCCTTGCCCTCGCGCGCACGGCCGAGAGCGGCTACGAGTTCCTCGCGCAAGCGCGCGAATTCGCGCTCCACACCGTTATCGCGCCCGATCAGGACATGGTCGGTATCGGCAAGGCCATGCTCAGGCAGCAGCTCGCGCAGCAGCGCACGAAAGCGGCGCTTCATGCGGTTGCGCACCACCGCGTTGCCGATTTTCTTGGTAACGGTGATGCCCGCGCGCTGCCCCTTGCCGCCATTGGCATTGGCCAGCAGCACGAAACCCGGCCGCGCCACCCTGATACCGCGATTGGCGGCCAGGAAGTCCGCTCGGCGGGACATCGTGGTGTAGGCGGCGCTCATGACAGGGGTCTATCGCAATCCGGGGCGCTGCGGAACCGCGTCAGGCGATTCGCGAATCCCTTCCGGTTCCAAACGGCGCCAGCTCCAAACGGCATCGGCCCGCGCCCCCGCCCGGTTCCCCGTCTAGCGGGAAGCCGGATGGAGGCGCGGGCCGGTGCGAGTCCAGCCGTGAGGCTGGATCAGGTCAGGCCGAGAGCTTCTTGCGGCCGCGGGCGCGGCGAGCGCGAAGCACCTTGCGGCCGCCAACGGTCGCCATGCGGGCGCGGAAGCCGTGACGGCGGGCGCGGACAAGGCGGCTGGGCTGGAAAGTGCGCTTCATGTCAGTCCTCGAAATTCAACAAACGGCCCCGGGAGGCCCGAACAAAATCCGATCGCCCATGCAGACGACCGCTAAACAGAAGCGCGCCGTTACTGGAGGCCCGGAACAGAGTCAAGGCAAAGGCGGCGGCAGAGGTATCGAATTCGTCGCCCGTACCTGCCCGATATACCCGGCGCACATGGCAGTCCCGGCTTTGCATGACAATACTGGCCCAAGCATGATAAGTTATTAACTAACGGTTAGTCGGCACGGCGACCAGCTGCTCCATTCGGTCCGGGGGGACAAGAATTGAAAAAGTATCTTGCTCTCGCTTCCCGCGACCCCTGAACTGTGGGTGAAACAGTACCGATGCAACAGAAAGAAGACATTGGCGTATTGGTGGGCTGGTCTTCTCAGGACCTGGGCACCAACATCGTCGTCGACCTCCAGACGTTTGAGAAGACGAGCTGGAAAGCTGGCGAAGAACCTGATCACACACGGATTTTCCTGACCAAGAGCCAGGCCGCCGTGCTGGCAAACTACCTGCTGAAAGCGTCCGGCTCGCTCACCCCGGCCAAGCGCAAGGGGTTCCTGCAATCGCTGTTTGACTAATCGCCGATTGGTCGAAGAGGCGCCGCATTCAGGAAGGTCGAACGGCTCAGGCTCCGCCCCTGTCCAGCGAAACCCAAAGCCCCATTTCGTTCGCGCCGAACCAGCGGGCCGATTCGAACGGGACCGAATTGGTCATGGCATAAAAGGCCTGAGCTTCGATCGGGCTCATGCCCATCTGCTCGTAATAGACGATGTAGCGGCGATTCTCCGGCGCATTGGCGGCATAGTCGTCCGGTTCCAGTCCAGTGTCGTCCATCCACGAATGGACCGCGAATTCCGCTCCGGCATCGGCATAGCGCCGCGCGCCTGCCAGAAACAGCTCGACGCCGCCCGATCTGACCGAGCCGCCCGCAGGAACATGAGTGGCAATTCCCTTGTCGCGGATCATCCGCCCCAGCCGCAGGTTGGCGAGGTCGTCTTCGGTGCCCGGGCATTCGATCATCTCGATCATGCCGATGCCCGGATAGTCCTTGAGCATGGCGGCGAACTGGGCGGGGCTGCGGGCATCGGTGACGTCGACCAGCGCGGCATGGCCATCGTCCAGCACGCGGAACGGGCCATAGGCGGCGATACCCTGCGGGATTGCGGCAACCTCGCCATGCAGTATGCGCTCGCCGCCGTCGCCGGCATGATCGGCATCCACATCGACGACCTCATAGGTGATCTCTTGTGCCGACAGGGGGGACAAGACAGTCAGAGCCACCAGGGCAAGGATCGCAGCGGTCGAGCGCATGCCCGCGAAAATGCGGCTCCGCCACTTACCCAAGCCCTGCGCGATTCGGTTAAAAGCGTGTAAGGGATAAATTCCCTGGCTGCGCCCGCCCTCCGCTTCTGCAAGGATCGCATCGTCCAACACGCGGATTTGCAAGGAAAAAGGGTAAGGGAGTGGTCTCACTCGTCGCGACGGTCGCCTACCTCGGGCTGGAGGCGCGCGCTGTCGAAGTGCAGTGCCAGGTCGCTCCCGGGATGCCCGGCTTCCATCTCGTCGGCCTGCCCGACAAGGCAGTGGGCGAAAGCCGCCAGCGGGTGAACGCCGCGCTCACGTCGATGGGCCTCGCGCTTCCTCCCAAGCGGATCACGATCAACCTCTCCCCTGCGGACCTGCCCAAGGAAGGCTCGCACTACGACCTGCCGATAGCGCTTTCGCTGCTGGCGGCGATGGGCGTTGTCGATGCCGAACACCTGGCCGACTTCGTGGCCGTGGGCGAACTCGCGCTCGATGGCAGGGTAATCCCCTCACCCGGGGTGCTGCTCGCCGCGCTCCATGCCAGCGAGACGGAGAAAGGACTGATCTGTCCGGCCGCGCAAGGCAGCGAGGCCAGTTGGGTGAGCGGCGGCAGAGACGGCGTGCCGGTGCTGGCCGCGCCGGATCTCGTCAGCCTGCTCAATCACCTCAAGGGCACGCAGGTCCTGCGCCCACCCGAACCGGGCCGCGCCGACCCGGTGCCCAGCGGGCCGGACCTCAGGCAGGTGAAGGGCCAGGAAACCGCCAAGCGGGCCCTCGAAATCGCGGCGGCCGGGTCGCACAACCTGCTGATGGCAGGTCCGCCGGGTGCGGGAAAGTCGCTGCTCGCCTCGTGCCTGCCCGGCATCCTGCCCGAGCTGACCGCGGCCGAGGCGCTGGAAGTCTCGATGGTCGCCTCGGTCGCCGGGACGCTTGAGGAGGGCCGCATTTCCCGTGCCCGGCCCTATCGCGCGCCGCACCACTCCGCCTCGATCGCGGCGCTGACCGGCGGGGGACTGAAGGTCAGGCCCGGAGAGATCTCCATGGCCCACCTTGGCGTGCTGTTCCTCGACGAACTTCCGGAATTCCAGCGCGCCGTGCTCGATTCACTGCGCCAGCCGCTGGAAACCGGCGAAGTCACCGTCGCGCGGGCCAATGCCCATGTCACCTTTCCGGCGCGCGTCCAGCTTGTCGCCGCGATGAACCCGTGCCGCTGCGGCCACCTGGGCGATCCGGCGCTGGCCTGCTCACGCGCACCGAGATGCGCTGCGGATTATCAGAGCAAGGTTTCCGGCCCCCTGCTCGACCGCATCGACCTGCACGTCGACGTCGATCCGGTCCGCGCCGTCGACCTCGCCCTGCCACCACCTATGGAAGGTTCGGCCGAAGTCGCCCGGCGCGTCGGCCGCGCACGGGCAATCCAGTCGCAGCGCCTTGAGGGTACGCCTGCGCGCACCAATGCGGAACTCGGCGGAGACCTGCTCGAGCAGCACGCGACACCCGACGAAGACGGGCGCAGGCTCCTGATGCAGGCGGCCGAGGCCATGCACCTGTCCGCCCGCGGCTATACCCGCGTCCTGCGCGTGGCGCGAACGATCGCCGACCTGGCCGGAGCGAAGCAGATCGGCCGGATTCACCTGGCGGAAGCCCTCAGCTATCGCCGGCAGCCGCCGCGCGCCTGAAGTGCCCAGCGGCGCGCGCCTCGCTCTCAATCGGGAAGGTCGAGCTGGCGCAGAACTTCGGCGACGACCCTGGGATCGCTGGCGAAACCCAGGTGGGTGCAGCGCACCGATACGGCCCTGTCGCGCTCGTCGGCCCAGCCGCAGGCCGAACGGGGGTGGATCACCCCGTCGCGCGGGCTCCACAGGGCGATTGTCGGCACCGGCGGCTTGATCGCGAAGTCGACCTCGATCGGCGGCTTGTCCACCGCATGGCCGGTGATGACCTGATAGGCCCGCCAGGCATTGTTGTTGCGCGGGTCGCCCGAGAAGGGCGTGCCCATGGTGATCACCTTGGCGACGTTTTCGGGCTGGCGCTGCGCGATTTCACGGGCGAACAGTCCGCCAAGGCTCCAGCCGACCAGCGCCACCGGATTGCGGTGCTGCCGGGCCAGCGCGCCGACGCGGCGCATGAGATAGGCGAAATTGTGCTGGTTGGGGCCGAAGTTGAAACCCAGCCCCCATTCGTGAACCGAATGCCCGGCCTCGGCCAATGCATCGGCCATCGGCCTCATCCGGTTGGGATGCGCCCCGAAACCGGGCAGCAGCATGACCACCTGCGGATGCTCGGATTTCTCCACCGCGACAGGCTTGGGCCGTCCACGTCGGAGCGAGGCCAGTTCGGCAAGGAAGAGGCGCAGCGAAGGCGCGCGCGCACCTTCCGGCCGGGGCTGGCGGGCCAGAGCCGCGCGGCGGGCAAGCGCCTCGCGCAATCCCGCCAGTCCGTTCTCGGCCCGCCCGTCACTCATGTAATCCGCGTACTCCCTGCCTCGGTACCGCAGCGCCTCAGGATTCGCAGTCGCCGAGGCGCGTCGTCTTCATGTGCATCGACATCTTGGCCATCCGCTCACCCATGCCGGGCATCGACTGCTCCATGTCGAGATTTACCTCGGAGCCCTGCGGGCTGACGGTACCGACCATCGTAGCCATCGCTTTTGCACCGGACTTGTCCTTGCACTCCAACTGAGCGTTCAGAGTACCGCCACTGACGTCGAAGCGCGAATAACTGCACTGGCTGTCGCCAGGTAGCGAATCGAGCATGTCCTTGTAGCCCTTGTCCGCCTCCGCTTGGGTCAGGCAGTAAGTGCGGGGCGGAACGTTCGCCATCATCGTCTTGAACTGGGCAGCGCCTTCCTTGCTCATCCCGGGAACTTCGAACTTCGTGAATTCCACCGTCTGGCGGTACTGGCCAGGCTGCGGAGGTTCGAGCTTGGCAACTTCCTGCTTCGCGACCGAGGCCTGCTCTTCCGGGCTCCTGGCCGGTTCCTTTTCCGAGCCGCATCCCGCGAGCGTCAGCACCGCGATGCCGGCAGCGGCTATGGCGATAAGTGGTTTCATGTCCTGTCTTCCCTCTGGACCATCCCCTTGGGCGAGGGCGTAACACCCGCCCTGTGAACTGCCAACGATTCACTCTCCATCATTGCGGCGGGCCTTCATATACCCCATATGTTCCGCCATGGCCGAACTCGTCATCCGCCGCGGGCTCGAGGAACCCGATACCTCGGGCCACTTCGTCCCCCACAAGCCGCTGCGACCCGAAAAGTCTCTGCCGGGCAAGAAGTTCCGGATCGTCTCCGACTACGAACCGGCGGGCGACCAGCCGACCGCCATCTCGGAACTGGTGCAATCGGCACAGGAAGGCGAACGCACGCAAGTGCTGCTGGGGGTCACCGGCTCGGGCAAGACCTTCACGATGGCCAAGGTGATCGAGGAACTGCAGCGTCCCGCGCTGATCCTGGCGCCCAACAAGATCCTTGCCGCCCAGCTCTATGCAGAGTTCAAGGACTTCTTCCCGGACAACGCGGTCGAGTACTTCGTATCGTACTACGACTACTACCAGCCCGAAGCCTACGTACCCCGCTCCGACACCTACATCGAGAAGGAAAGCTCGGTGAACGAGGCGATCGACCGGATGCGCCACTCGGCCACGCGCGCCCTGCTCGAACGCGACGACGTGATCATCGTCGCCTCGGTCTCCTGCCTCTACGGCATCGGCTCGGTCGAGACGTACTCGGCGATGATCTTCGACCTCAAGGCGGGCGAAACCCAGGACCAGCGCGAGATCATTCGCAAGCTCGTCGCCCTGCAGTACAAGCGCAACGATGCCGCCTTCACTCGCGGCACTTTCCGCGTGCGCGGCGACAATCTGGAAATCTTCCCCTCGCACTACGAGGACATGGCCTGGCGCATCTCGTTCTTCGGCGACGAGATCGAGGAGATCTCCGAGTTCGATCCGCTGACCGGCAAGAAGGGCGCGGCGCTGGAGAAGATCCGGGTCTATGCCAATTCGCACTACGTCACCCCCGGCCCGACGATGAAGCAGGCGAGCGAGGCGATCCGCTTCGAGCTGACCGAGCGACTCAAGGAACTCGAAGCCGAAGGCCGCCTCCTGGAAGCGCAGCGGCTGGAGCAGCGCACCCAGTTCGACCTCGAGATGATCGCCGCGACCGGTTCGTGCAACGGCATCGAGAACTACTCGCGCTTCCTCACCGGGCGCATGCCGGGCGAACCACCGCCCACGCTGTTCGAGTACCTGCCCGACAATGCCCTGCTGTTCGTCGACGAAAGCCACCAGACGGTGCCGCAGATCGGCGCGATGTCCAAGGGAGACCATCGCCGCAAGATCACGCTGGCCGAGTACGGTTTCCGGCTGCCCAGCTGCATCGACAACCGCCCGCTGCGCTTCAATGAGTGGGATGCGATGCGCCCGCAGACCTTCGCTGTCTCGGCCACGCCCGGCAGTTGGGAGATGGAGCAGACCGGCGGCGTCTTCGCCGAACAGGTCATCCGTCCCACCGGTCTGATCGACCCGCCGGTGACCATCCGCCCGGTCGAGGACCAGGTGCAGGACTGCATCAACGAGTGCAAGGAAACCGCAGCCAAGGGCTATCGCACCCTCGTCACCACCCTGACCAAGCGCATGGCCGAGGACCTTACCGAGTTCATGCACGAGGCAGGTGTGCGCGTGCGCTACATGCACTCCGACGTCGAAACGCTCGAGCGCATCGAGCTGATCCGCGACTTGCGCATGGGCGTTTACGACGTGCTGGTGGGCATCAACCTGCTGCGCGAGGGCCTCGACATTCCCGAATGCGGGCTCGTGTGCATCCTCGATGCCGACAAGGAAGGCTTCCTGCGCAGCGAAACATCGTTGATCCAGACCATCGGGCGCGCTGCGCGCAACGTCGATGGCCGCGTGATCCTCTATGCCGACCGCATGACCGGCTCGATGGAGCGCGCCATCGCCGAGACCGACCGCCGCCGCGAAAAGCAGCAGGCGTTCAACGAGGCCAACGGCATCACCCCGCAGACGATCAAGCGCCGCATCGCCGACATCGTCGCCGATACCGCCAGCCGCAACGGCGTGGTCGTCGATCTCGAGGACGGCGAGCGCAATGAACTGGTCGGCCACAACCTGCGCGCCTACATCGAGGAACTGGAGCAGCGCATGCGTGCTGCGGCAGCCGACCTCGAGTTCGAGGAAGCGGGACGCCTGCGCGACGAGATCCGCCGCCTCGAGGCCAGCGAACTCGGCCTGCCGGACGCACAGAAGAAGGCCCCGCTGGTGGGCCGGTCCAACGAAGGCAAGCCGGGGACGCGAAAGCTGCGTTACGGCAAGACGCAAAGAAAGTTCGGCCGCTGACGAAAGCGCGCAAGCTGAATATTGTCCGATCCTGGGCACTTGCCCTGTCCTGCGCGCGGCAGCGCGCGGAATATTTCCATCGACAGGAAACAAGTCGCGTACGATAGTGTTACCAGGTCACACGACGCCGCGCGCGACCACGAGTTAACTGACATCGAGACCCCGTCCGCCTGTGCGTTCGGGGTCTTCAGGTGATGCACCGGCTGACCGGAGAGAGCGCGAAGACCCCTATGCACCGACTGGCCAGCTTCGACGTCACGGCGAACATTCCCAGCGAAACCCGGCGAATCCTTGCCCAGATCGGCTTCGGCATCATCTGCGCCCTGGCGATGATCGCACTGCGCGCGGCCATCAACATGTGGGCGCCGACCTCGGGTCCCTTCGCGCTGGTCTATCCCACGATCCTGATCGCCACGCTCTACGGTCACTGGCAGGCCGGCGCGGTCGCCTACCTGATCAGCTTCTTCTGGGCCTGGTGGATCGTCCTGCCCACGGTCCATTCGTTCCGGTTCGTGGTCGCGACCGACCCGCCGCGCGTGGCGATCAACGCAATGGCGGTTCTGGTCGTGCTGGTGCTGGCCGAGATCTTCCGCCGCGCGGTCCGGCAAGTTACCCGCGCTCGCGATGCCGAACTGGAGCGGCGACAGGTGCTGCTGCGCGAACTGGAGCATCGCACCAAGAACAATTTCGCCCTCGTCGCCAGCCTGCTCTCGCTGCAGCGGCGGCGTCACGACAATCCCGAAATCGTCGAGGCGCTCGACCAGGCGATCGGCCGCGTCGACACCTTCGCGCGCGCCTATGAGAACCTCAAGCTGACCGACGCGGAAGGCTCTTACGTGCCGATGCGCCAGTATGTCGGCGACGTCGTCTCCCGGGTATCGGCCGGGTCCTTTCACGACCTTGTCGAAATCGAGGTCAGGTCCAGCGATTGCGAACTGCCGCAGCAGACTGCCGTCGCCATCTGCCTGTTCATCAACGAGGCGCTGACCAACAGCGCCAAGTACGCATTCCCCGACGGCGCCGCCGGCAAGGTCAGCGTGACGTTCACCGGCAACGAGGACAACTGGGAGCTCAGGGTGGTGGACGACGGCGTCGGCGCCGCGGACGAATCGCGCCAGCAGAAGGCCGCGGGAACCGCCGGCATGGGAGTGGGCCTCATGGAAGCCTTCGCCCGGCAGGCCGAGGCGGAATATTTCGTCGGCGAGACCGCGCGCGGACGCAGCGTCCACTTGCGGCGCGGCAACGGCAACTAGGCGCGCGGCCAGCCCCTTGCAGGCGGCGCGACGGACGATAAAGTGCCCCGCTTCGGGTGCCCAAGGCACTGCAATCGAGGTCACTTCCCCCCATGCGACTTCTCGCTCTGGCCGCATCGGCCGCCATCTTTACCGCCGCTTCCACCCTCTCCCCCGTCGCGCTCCATGCCGAGGAAAAGGCCGCCGAGGCCAAGTCCGACGACAAGAGCGCCGAAGACCGGCTCGAACCCTTCCCCGCTCCGAAATCGATCAGGCAATCGGCCGTGATCGGCGGGAAGACCGTGAACTACACCGCCACAGTCGGCGCCCTTCCCGTCAAGGACGACAAGGGCAAGGTCATCGGCGAGGTCGTCTATACCGCCTATACCGTCCCCGGACGCGCAACCGACCGGCCCGTCACCTTCGCTTTCAACGGCGGCCCCGGCGCGGCCTCGGTCTATCTCAACCTCGGTGCGATCGGCCCCAAGCGCGTACCGTTCGGCGCACAGGGCGATGCCCCGTCCGACCCGGCGGTGCTGCGCGACAATCCCAATTCCTGGCTCGATTTCACCGATCTCGTCTTCATCGATCCCATAGGAACCGGGTTTTCGCGCTCACGCGTGGACGAAGAGCAGTCGAAGAAGGCATTCTATTCGGCCGATGCCGACATCCACTACCTCAGCCGCATCGTCTATGACTGGCTCGTCGCCAACGATCGTCTGACCAGCCGCAAGTACCTCACCGGCGAAAGCTATGGCGGCTACCGGGTCCCGCGCCTCGCCTATTACCTGCAGACGCAGATGGGCGTCGGCATTTCCGGAATGACGCTGGTCTCGCCCTATCTCGACCCGCCCGCCATCGGCGAGGACGATGCCCTTTCACCCCTGCCCTGGATGATCGCCTATCCATCGATGGCGGCGGGGCATTTCGAGCGTCAGGGCCTGCACCTCGACGATGCCACGATGGGCCCGGTCGAAACCTACATGCGTACCCAGTTCGTTCAGGATTTCCTTGCCGGACCGCGCGACAAGGCCGCGACCGACCGGCTTTCGGCCAGGGTCGCGGAACTCACCGGACTGGATCCGGCGATGGTCCGTCGCATGAACGGACGCGTCGACATTGCCACTTACCTTCGCGAAATCCGCCGCGATCAGGGGCTCATCGGATCGGTCTACGATTCCAACTACACCGCCTACGACCCCTTCCCGGCCAGCGCTTCGCCCCAGTATAACGATCCGCTGCTGACCACGCTGATCGCTCCGACGACTTCAGCCATGGTGGACTTCGTCACCCGGCAGGTCGGCTGGAAGGTCGATGCGCGCTACAACGCGCTGTCCTACGACGTGAACGAGAAGTGGGACCGCGACGATACCGACAGCCCGGTTTCCGACCTGCGGCGCGCCATTTCCATCGACCCGAAGATGACGGTCGATATCGTCCATGGCTGGGACGACCTGTCCTGCCCCTACTTCGCCTCACGCCTCATCGTTTCGCAGATGCCCGACTTCGGCGTCGAGAACCGGGTGCGCCTGCACATGTACCCCGGCGGGCACATGTTCTATTCGCGCTCGGACAGCGGCGAGATGATGCGTCAGGATGTCATGGCCAGCTACCGGGCAAGGGGCTGAGCGCCAGCCGCTGCGACGACGCGCAGCTATCGATTCAGCGCGACGGGGCAGCGCACGGGGCGTATGATCGCCCGGTCCAACCGGGAGAGTAACCGTGCGCCTGCCCCCGCTTGCTAACCGCGCCCTTGCAGCCGCAGCCCTTGCCGCCGCTGCGGTGACGATCCCGACAGCTGCCGCCGCCGACGGCAATGCCGCGCCACCGGCCGAGCGGATTACCGTCACGCTCAGCAACTTCGCTTTCGATCCATCGGTGATCGCCCTGCATCACGGACGCCCCTACGTCCTGCACATCGTCAATGGCGCCAAGGGAGGCCACAACTTCCAGGCCGGGGCCTTCTTCGCCGACGCCGCGCTTGCCCCGGACGACAGGGGCAAGGTGAGGGACGGCAAGATCGAACTGAAGGGCGGCGAGGCGGTCGATCTCAGGCTGACCGCCCCGCAGGCACCGGCGACCTACCCGCTCAAGTGCACACATTTCCTTCATGCCGGGTTCGGCATGAAGGGGAAGATCGTCGTCGACTGACGCGCATCAGAGCTTGCCGAACTTGGCCTCATAGGCGGCGCTGTCTCCGCTCGAGAGGAGCTTTGCCTGCTCAACCCAGTTGTCGCGGCGCGGACGTCCCGCGAAAGAGCCCAGCTTGGTGTCCAACTCGTCGAGATCCGCCTCGGTCCAGGCCGCGATCTGCTCGTAGCGGGTCACGCCGAGCGAGGTCAGGAGCGTCGCCATCTTGGGGCCGAGCCCCTTGATCTTGCGCAGATCGTCAGCCTCGCCAGCTGCCGTTTCGGCCTTCGGCGCGGCAGGGGCGGGTGCGGAAGTGGTTGTGGGAGTGGGCGCAGGCGCTGCGGGCTTTTTCACCGCGTCGACTTCGTCCTGCGCGGCGACTGCGATCACCTCGCCTATACCAGCCATCGTGCCCGCCATCGCGGGCGGATCGATATGGGCGGCAGGCGGCGCGTCGATCAGCGCCTGGTTGCGCTTGGCCGGAGCGGCCCCTTCATCGAGGACGTCGGGCCGGCGATCGCGCCTGCCCTGCTTCGAGCCATGCACGAAGAGCCAGTAGGCAACGACAATGCCGATCAGCAGAGCGGCAATAAAGATCAGCCAATTGGCTTCGATCATCTGCACCAAGATCTATCCCTTCCGGTTCCACAAGAGCCAGCCGATGCCGAAGCCGACGCAATATGTCAGCAGCACCGAGACGGCCATTTCAAGCCAAAGCGGCATCCGCGCATCCTTTCTGCCACGATCCCGTGGCCTCGCGGATCTGCCCATGACCAAAGTCGGGCGCGCGCTCAACAGACAAGTTCATATCAGCCCGGCCCCGGCGTATCGATCGGCGTCGGCTTGACCGGCGCGGACGTGATCACCGAGAATTCAATGCGGCGGTTGGCCGGATCGCGCGGATCGAGCCCCGGAATCGGATCGCGCGCCCCCACGCCAGCCGCCCGCAATCCGTCGGCCGGAATGCCGCGCCCGACGAGAGCCCATCGCACCGCTTCCGCCCGCGCCTTGGACAGCGCGACATTGGCCTCGCTGTTGCCGACGCCATCGGTATGGCCGGTCACCGCAATAATGCTGCCCACGCAGGGCCGAAGGGCATGGGCGACTTCATCGAGCAGCCGCTCGCTGGCCGGGTCGATGCGCGCGCTGGCCTCGGAAAAGCGGATCGTGCGTGTCCGCAGGATCGTCTGGACGTCGTCCTGGCAATGCAATGTGGTCACGGCCGGGACGCCTTCGCTATCCCGCGCCCAGCTTACACCGCCTATGCCCGGCACTTCGGCAACTGCCGATGCCACCCGCTTGCGCGTGGCCGCGTCGAGCTTGCGCCCTCCGGAAAGGATCGGGTGGCGTGTGTACCAGCCGTAGCGGTCGCGGAAAGCCAGGTCGATGTCCTGCCCGCCCGCCGCATCGCGGGCGGCCACCGCCTTGCGCTCCAACCCGGCGATGAAGACCGGCCCGTAAAGGCGGGAGGCGGCGAAGGACAAGGCCAGGCACAGGGCAGCTCCGGCTGCAGCAATCGAGGCTCGGCGCGGGTTCATGCCCTCAAGCCTAGGGCGCAAACCCGGCGCTGTCAGCCTCCTTCGCGCGAATTGCCCCCAAGCGAATCGGCGACGTCGACAAGCTTGACGAACTCCTGCCGCCAGTAATCGTCCTGGGCACCGGCAAGCTGGCGGATCTGCGCGGGGGTGAAGCCGCCCAGCAGGTCGTCGCCGCGCAGCGACTGGCCGAAGGCGGCAACCGCGGCGGCAAAGGCGAAATCCCCGCGCGGCCGCGCGGCGGCGGCCATCAGGCGCGCAGGAACCGGGCGCTCGATCAGCTTCGAGACTTTGCCGCCGGGCAGCTTATAGCGCAGCTTGACGAAGGCCAGCTCGCCGGACTGCCTGGCCGCCGCGGGCAGCGGATCGTCATAGCGGCGCGGCGCGATCCAGCCTTTCGCACCGGCAGGCACGATCTCGTAGATCGCGGTGACCTGGTGGCCGGCGCCGATGTCGCCGGCATCGACCTTGTCGTTGTCGAAATCCTGTTCGCGCAGCGCCCGGTTCTCATAACCGAGCAGGCGATACTGGCTGACCTGGGCGGGGTTGAACTCGACCTGGATCTTCACGTCCTTGGCGATGGTGAACAGGGTAGAGCTCATCTGCTCGCCCAGCACCTTCTTCGCTTCCAGAGCGCTGTCGATATACGCGTAGTTGCCGTTCCCGTGGTCGGCGATCTGCTCCATCAGCGCTTCATTGTAATTGCCCTGCCCGAAGCCGAGCGTGGTGAGCGTGATGCCGTTGTCGCGCTCCTTTTCGATCATGGCGATCAGGTCGTCGCGGTTGGTGACACCGACGTTGAAATCGCCATCGGTGCCGATGAGGATACGGTTCACCCCGCCTTCGATGAAGTTGTCCCGGGCAATGTTGTAGGCCAGCTGGAGCCCGGCGGCCCCGGCAGTCGATCCGCCCGCCTGCAATCGGTCCAGCGCATCGCGGATCTTGCGGGTGTCGTTGGTCGGCTCGAGCACCAGCCCGGCCGCACCGGCATAGACGACGATCGAGACCTTGTCCTGCTTGCCCAGTTCACCCGCGAGCCCGGCCAGTGCCGACTTGAGCAGCGGCAGCTTGTCGGGCGCGTTCATCGAGCCGGACACGTCGACAAGAAAAACGAGGTTGGCGGGCGGCCGTCCCTCGCGCGGGAGGTCATAGCCACGCAGGCCCACGCGCAGGAGCCGGGTGGCCGGGTTCCAGGGCGTGAGCGCAAGGTCGGTCGTTACCGAGAAGGGAACGTCCCGGCTTTCGGGCCGCGCATAGTCGTAGCGGAAATAGTTGATCATCTCCTCCGTGCGCACGGCCCGCGCCGGGGGAAGCTGGCCTTGCGCCAGGAAGCGGCGGGCATTGGCATAAGCGCCGGTGTCGACGTCGACCGAGAAGGTCGAGACGGGCTCCTCGCGCGCGAGATGGACGGGTGAGACCTCCTTGCCCTCGTATTGCTCACGCCCGGGGTCGGTCGCCACCTGGACCGGCGGAACGAGAAGCCGCGAAGAATAGGGTGGAGGAGGTGGAGGGGGTGAAGGGGGTGAAGGCGGCGCGGCCATCGCGATCGACGCCGGCGGGGCGACTTGCGCCTCGGCCTGAACCGAGCCCGCATTCTTGCGCTGCGCGGTGGTCACGATCGTGGTTCCATCCTGAACGGCCACGGCAGGCGGCGCCTGGGTCGCGGCCTCGCGCGGTCTTGTCGCATCGGCCTGCACGGCGCCCTGCCCGCTTGCCAGATCGCCGGTTTCACCCGCACAGCCGGCGACAAGAAAGAGAACCGTCGAAATACTCGTGCCCGCAATCCATGAACGCGGGCCTGCGTTTTGCTTCGGCATGGCCTTCCCTCCTCTCGGATTCTTTCCCGGAGCGAAGAAGGGCCTAGTGCGGGTTAATCGCGACTGAATGCCGTTGGCGCGCGACGAACCGATTACAGCGAGTTAATCGGGTTCAGGCCGCCTTCGTCTTCTGGAACAGCTTGCGATCTTCCGGACCGAAGGCCTTCTTCCAGATGACGTAGAGGTACGAACCGAGGATTGCGGGGATGCCGAACAGCAGTTCGGCCCATTCCGGCAGGTACTGCGTGGCGAGAAAACCGATGACGACCGCCGGAGCGGCCGCCCAGACCAGCGCCCAGCGCCAGTTGTTGATCTTCTCGCCAAGGTGCTTTGCCAGCATGCGCGACTTGACGACCGAGGCGAAGCCCAGCGCCAGCATCAGCGCGATTGCAGCGGCTGCCGCCTGGTACAGCGAATTGTAGCCATAGTGCTGCATCAGCATGATGCCTGCCAGCGTCAGGGCCGCCTGCAGGCCGATGGTAACTACCGAGACCGCGAGGTTCTGAACCCGGGCGACGTAGATCAGCGCCGCCTCGCTGACGACTGCCGTCGCGGCGACGACTTCCGCGGCCAGCAGGAAGGCCAATGCGCCGGTGCCGCCGACGAACTCGCGCCCGACGAGGCCCATGACCCCTTCGCCCGGAATACCGAGTGCAAGCGCAATGCCGGCCTGCGCCGCGGTGATCCAGAAACCCACCTGGCAGACCTGCCGGGCAATCGCCCCGTAGTCCTTTTCCTTCAGGTTGCGAGTGATGACCGGCCCCAGCACCGGCTCGAAGCTGGTCTTGAGCTTCTGCGGCAGGCTCGCGACCTGCTGGGCGGCGTAGTAGACGCCCACTGCGGCAGGCGGCGCAAGGAAACCGAGCATGAAGATGTCGACGCGGCGCGTCCCCCACTCGATCGTGTCGGCCAGGGCGATCGGCATCGAACGGACCGCAAGACGGCGCATCTGCCCGCCCTTGGGGCGCCAGTGATGCGGCAGGCCGTATTCGCGGATGAAGGGGATGAAGGCCGTGATCGCCGCTGCGAAGATCGAGGCGATATAGGCCAGCGAAAGGCCGCTTTCGGGCGCAATCCAGATCATCGCGCCCGCCATGATCGAGATCGTCCATGGCTCGACGATGGCGCGCGACCAGACCGTCGGGCTGATCCGCAGGCGATAGGCCAGTGCCGCGAGCCAGATCTCGGTCAAGGTCAGGGGCGGGATGGCGATCACCATCAAGCGGTCGATTTCGGTGTACTTGCCGCCCGGGAACGTCAGCGCGGGCACGAACCAGAGGATCAGTGCCGCCGCGCACGAGGCGAGGATCGCGAGGACCATGCCATCGGCAACGACATTGGCGGGATGAACCTCGCCCTCGGTATCGGAGAGGCGCTGCGCCAGACCGCGCTTCTCGCCCATCGTGCAGATCATCGCGCACAGTTCGATCACCACCAGCGCGGAGGCGAAGCGACCGAGCGCCGCCGGACCGTAAACCGCGGCGCGGCCGGCGATGAAGAGAAACGGTATGCGCGCGGCGAGGCGCAGGAAGAACCCGAAGAAGTTCGTCCGCCCGCCCTTGGCCAGCGCTGCAATGTCATCCCGGTCGCCGGAACCGGGCGCGCCCTGGGCGCTGCCGGAAGTCTCGCTCAAGTATTGGCTTCCTGCTCTGCGCGCAGCGGCCGTGCGAGCATGTCTTCAACTACGGTTCCTGCAGGCGCATCGCCCTTCAGCAAGCGGCACACGGCCTGGACGATGGGCATGTCGATGCCCTCGCGCGCGGCCAGTTCGGCAAGGACCGGCGCGGTGGCCGCGCCTTCGGCAACGCTGTTCTTGCCCGAGAGGGCCGCCGCCGCAGACTGACCCTGCCCGATCGCAAGACCGAGCGAGAAGTTGCGGCTGGAAGTGGAATTGCAGGTCAGTACGAGGTCGCCCAGGCCGCAAAGGCCGGCCAGCGTCTCCGCCCGCGCGCCGCGCGCAATCCCGAAGCGCAGCATCTCGGCATAGCCGCGCGCAATCAGTGCCGCACGGGCGTTCTGGCCGAGGTTGAGCCCCTCGACGACGCCGCAGGCGATGGCGAGGACGTTCTTGACCGCGCCGCCAATCTCGGCGCCGATGACATCGTCGGAATAATAGGGTCGCAAGGTGTGACGCACGATCAGCGGCGCCAGCCGGTCCCACTGCGCTTCCCCGCCCGCGCAGGCGAGCGTCACCGCGGTCGGCAATCCGGCGGCGACCTCATGTGCGAAAGTCGGCCCGGACAGCACCGCCAGCTGTGCATCCGGCGCGGCAGCGGCCGCGACATCGGACATCAGGCGCCCGGTGCCGGCCTCGATCCCCTTGGCGCACAGGACAAGGTCATGCTCACCCTTGGGCAACAGGGCGATGATGGAGGCGAGGAACTGCGCAGGCACCACCAGCAGCAGCGCCGACAATCCCGCCATCTCTGCAAGATCGCCGGTAGCGCGGATCGTCGGGGAAAGCCCGGCGCTCGGCAGGAACAGGCTGTTGCGGTGCTGCGCGTTGATTTCGGCCACGACTTCGCTCTCGCGCGCCCAGAGCAGCACGTCGCTGCCGTCGCTCGCCAGCGACTGCGCCAGGGCCGTGCCCCAGGCGCCTGCGCCGATGACCCCAACCTTGCACGTCATGCCTTCACTCCCGCGCCGCGAACGGCTTCTGCATTGGGATCGAGCGGCCAGCGCGGACGCGCGGCCGTATCCAGCGGATCCGACTGCCCCAGTGCAAGACGTTCAACGCCCGCCCAGGCGATCATCGCCGCATTGTCCGTGCACAGGCCCAGCGGCGGTGCGACGAATGGCAGGCCATGATCTTCTGCAAGGGCTTCCAGTGCACCGCGGATCGCCGTGTTCGCAGCGACCCCACCGGCAACGACCAGCGCGTTCATTTCGCCCACGCCCTTTAGCGCGCGCCGCGTGCGGTCGATCAGGCAGTCGATCGCGGCCTGCTGGAACGAGGCGGCGATATCCGCATCGGTATAATCCGGGTCTGCCGCCGCATCGAGCGCGTGCTTGGCGCGCATCACCGCACTCTTGAGTCCCGCGAAGGAGAAGTGCGGCTCGGAAGATCCCACAAGCGGGCGCGGCAGGGGCACTTTCTTCGCATCGCCCTGCGCGGCCAGCCGCTCGACCGCGGGGCCGCCCGGATAGCCGAGGCCCAGCAGCTTGGCGGTCTTGTCGAAAGCCTCGCCCAAGGCATCGTCGATGGTCGTGGCCAGGCGGCGGAACTGCCCGACACCTTCGACCGCGAGAATCTGGCAGTGGCCGCCCGAAACGAGCAGCAGCAGATAGGGATAGGCCAGCGTCTCGTCAGCCAGGCGGGGCGAGAGGGCGTGGCCTTCAAGATGGTTGATCGCGATGAGCGGCTTGTCGGCCGCCATCGCCAGGGCCTTGGCTGTGACGAGGCCGACCATCACGCCGCCGATGAGGCCGGGACCGGCCGTGGCGGCGATTGCATCGACCTCGTCCAGTTTCATGCCGGCATCGGCCAGCGTGGCCTTGATCAGCGGAGCGAGGCGTTCGGCATGGGCGCGCGCGGCGATCTCGGGCACGACGCCGCCATAGGGGCGGTGCACCTCGTCCTGCGACGCGATGCGCTGCGCAAGAATGACGCGCCCGTCGGTCACGAGCGCGGCAGCCGTTTCATCGCAGGAAGATTCTATCCCGAGAACTGTCCTCATCGCGACTTTCCCTGAACGACAATGCCGGGTAGCACAACCCGCCGATGGCACACGATAAACAAGACATGAAACTCCGCCTCGGCACCCGCCGATCACCGCTCGCCATGGCCCAGGCCGAGGAAGCGCGCGATCGCCTGGCCGCGGCCCATGGAATCGATCCTGCGCATATAGAGATCGTCGCGGTTACCGCCAGCGGCGATCGCATCCAGGACCGCGCCCTCGCCGAAATCGGCGGCAAGGCCCTGTGGACCAAGGAACTCGACGCCTGGCTGGCTGCCGGGGAGATCGATTTCGCCGTGCATTCGGCCAAGGACGTGGAGACGATCCGGCCCGATGCTTTCGCGATCTGCGCGGTGCTGCCGCGCGCGGACGTGCGCGACGTGCTGATCGGTGCCGACAGCATCCACGCCCTGCCGCCCGGCGCCGTGGTCGGCACCAGCGCCCCGCGCCGCGCCGCGCAGCTGCTTCACGCGCGCCCGGACTGCTCGGTCATCACCTTTCGCGGCAACGTCGCCACCCGCCTCGCCAAGCTGGCCGCGGGGGAAGCCGACGCGACCTTCCTTGCCGCCGCCGGGCTCGAGCGCCTGGGCCAGACCGGAACCGGCCACCCCCTGGCCGAGGATGAATGGCTCCCGGCACCGGGACAGGCCGCCATCCTGATCGAATGCCGCGCCGACGATGCGCGCACCCACGAGATTCTCTCGGCTATCGACGATGCCCCCAGCCGGTCCGCAGTGATGGCCGAGCGCGCGCTGCTCGCGTCGCTGGGCGGCAACTGCCACAGCCCGATCGCCGTGCTGACCCGCCTGGAAGGCGACCGGATCGTGCTGCGCGCCGCCCTGTACAGCCCGGACGGCGCCGAGAAGGTGGAAGGCGAAATCCGGTTTGCCGCGAGCGACCTCGAGGCCCCCGCCAGACTGGGTGCGGATCTCCTGTCCCGCGCGGTCCCGGCCATCGCCGCTCATTTCGACGGACCGGCCTGAGCGGGGCGATGACCCCTCTCGTCATCATTCGGCCCGAACCCGGAGCGGGTGCCACGAAAGTCGCAGCCCATGCCATGGGCCTCGATGCGCGCTGCTACCCCCTCTTCGCGATCCGGGCGCTCGAATGGGAGTCGGTTCCTGCACGCGAAGTCGACGCGATCCTGCTGGGCAGCGCCAATGCCCTGCGCCATGGCGGCGCGGCGCTGGAAACCTACCGCGGGCTTCCCGCCTATGCCGTGGGCGAAAAGACGGCCGATGCGGCGCGGGCCGCCGGCCTCAACATCGTTGCGACCGGAAAAGGCGGGCTGCAGCGCGTACTGCCTGACCTCGAGCCCGGGCACCGTCGCCTGCTTCGGCTCGCCGGACGCGAACGGGTCGAGCTTTCGCTGCCCCCCGGCGTGACAATGACCACACGCGAAGTCTATGCCAGCGAGCCCCTGCCCCTCCCCGCGGACCTGAAGCGCCTGTTGACTGCGCCTTGTGTGGTCCTGCTGCATTCCGGCGAGGCTGCCGCCCACTTCGCACAGTGCGTGGAGGCATCGGGAATCGACCGCGGGACCGTTTCCCTGGCCGCCATCGGCCCCCGCGTGGCCGAACGGGCGGGCGATGGCTGGGCCGCACTGCACAGCGCCGACGAACCGAGCGATGCCGCCTTACTGGTCTTGGCCTCGCAGATGTGCCAAGACACCGCAAACAGGGTCCCATAACCGAAAAAGGCTCGATGCAGGACAGTTCAGCGATATCCTCTGCAACCCATACCCGCCCGCGCTCGCGCAGCGGGGTGATCTTCGTGGCTTTGCTCGCCTTCCTGCTGGGCGCCCTGCTGGTCGCCTGGGCGGGTTCACGCGGCTATCTCGACAAGCTGCAGCCGGTCGAGGAACCGACCGAAGAGCCCGCCACGATTGCCGAGCCGGATACCGAAAGCGTCGCCCCCGAAACACCTGCGCAGCCCTCGCAGCCCACGGCCAAGCAGCTTGCCGCGATCGGATCGATCGAGGGGCGCCTCGCGCTGCTGGAGGACCGGCTCTCCCGCATCGATTTCCAGACCGACGCCGCATCGGGCAATGCCGCAAGGGCCGAGGGCCTGCTGATCGCCTTTGCCGCACGCCGCATGGTCGATCGCGGCGAGCCGCTCAGCTACGTCGCCGACCAGCTGCGCCTGCGTTTCGCCAATGCCCAGCCGCGCGCGGTGCAGACGGTGATCGATTTCTCGAAGAACCCCGTCACCATCGACGAATTGCGCGCGCGCCTGGAGGCGCTTTCACCCGAACTGAGCGCGACCGGCAGCGACATGAGCCTGTGGGACCGTGCCCGCACCGAACTGGCCGGGATGTTCAAGGTCCACCGCGATTCGGCGGCGCTGATGAGCCCGTCGGCAAGGATCGAACGCGCCAGCGTCATGCTTACCGCCAAGCGCATCGGCAGCGCGGTCTCCGAAGTGGAACGCCTGCCGGGCGCGGAAGCCGCCGACCGCTGGATCGCCGACGCCCGCCGCTATGAGGAAGTCCAGCGCGCACTCGACCTGCTGGAAACGACGGCCATGCTCGAACCGCGCCGCCTGCAGGATGCCGAGGGCCACAAGGTCGATCAGCCCAGCCCACTGGCCACGCCCGGCACGCCGGAATCCATGCCCGGCGAAGACAGCGCAGATCAACCGATGGAAATGCCGGTCAACTGAGGCGGGCGCGCCGGCCGGGCCTGCGTCCTTATCCCTGCAGCAGTGCGGGCAGCTTGCCCGACATGCCCCGCGCCTCGTCCATGAAGAAGCGCTTGAGCGTCGGCATGCGCTGGACGGCGCCCATGCCAAGGCGCCGCGCCGCGCTGGGCAGGCGGCCCGGGATCCCGAAGAGGCGGGTCAATCCGTCGGTCACCGACATGACCATGAAGGCATCGAGGCTGCGCCACTTCTCGTAGCGGGCCAGTAGCTGCGCATCGCCCGGCTCAAGGCCGAGACGCATGCCTTCGGTCAGCACTTCCACGAGCGCACCGACATCGCGCAGGCCCAGATTGAGTCCCTGACCGGCGATCGGATGCATGCCGTGCGCGGCATCGCCGATCACTGCGAGGCGGTCGTCGATCACGTGACCTGCATGGTGGAACCGCAGCGGATAGGACATGCGCGGCGCGGATAGCGAGATCGCGCCCAGCACGCCGTGCATGCGCGATGCCACTTCGTTGACGAACATCGCGTCAGGCATGGCCGTGATCCCGGCGGCGTCCTTTTCCGCGACGGTCCAGACCAGCGCGCTGCGATGGCGGCCCTCCTCGTCGTCGAGCAGCGGCAATAGCGCGAAAGGCCCGGCGGGATAGAAGATCTCCCACGCGGTATTGTCATGCGGCTTTTCATGGAACAGCCCGGTCACGAAGGCGCGGTGCTTGTAGTCCCACTTGGCCAGCGCGAAACCGGCTTCGTCGCGAGTGGGCGACTGGCGCCCTTCCGCCGCGACGAGCAGGCTCGCCTTGAGCACGCGGCCGTCGGATAGCTCGACCTCGACACCGTGAGGCCCGCGATCGCGGCGCACCGCCTCGGACTTCACGTGCCAGGCGATGTTCGGTTCCTGCCGCGCGGCATCGAACAGCGCGATGCGCAAATCGCGGTTGGCGAACATGCGGCCCAGCGAGCCTTCCTCAGGCTTGGGCGTGAAATCGATCCGGCCCGGCTTCATGGCGTCGGTTACCGCGATGGAATCGATCGGACAGCCCAGCGCATCCAGACTGTCGGCGATGCCGATGTTGCGGAACAGGTTCCAGCTCGCGGTAGAAATCGCCGAGGCGCGGCCATCGGCGCCGACCGCGGTCAGGTCAGCGGGATCGGCCCGGTCGATGACGTGGCTGGTGATGCCCGAGCGGGCGGCCGCCAGTGCCAGCGTCATGCCGACAAGGCCGCCGCCAAGGATGATCAGGTCGCGGCGCTCCCCGGGTTCGGGAGAAGCCGCCTGCTGCAAGGTCGTCTGCGATTCGCTCATCGCGAGCAGCTATCGGCCTCCGAAGCGTCGATGTCGAGACACCTGCCATCCCAGGTCCCCGCCGGTTCGACCAGACCGATCTGTGCGGCGAGCGTCGGCGCGATGTCGACTGTCTCCACCGGCTGCGGCTGCTCCATGGTCACCATGCCCCGGCGCCAGAACAGCATCGGCACGCGGCGGTCATAGTCCCAGGGGCTGCCGTGGGTGGCGGTATAGCCCGGATGCGGCTCGGTGCCGGGCACGACGCCGCGCTTCGTCATCATCAGAACCTCGCCCGAGTGGGCGGGGTTGTAGGAAGCCGCGACGCGTTCGATCATCGTCCAGTCCTGCGGATTGCCGCTGGGGATCTTGGCCGCCTTGAGCTCATCGGCGGTAAAGACCGCCGCGATCTGCGGGTTCGCCTTGAGCCGGGCGACCAGTGCCGCGATCACCTTGCGGCGCTCCCTGGCGCTCAGGCCATCGGCCAGCCAGATGTCGCCCGAACTGCCCGCACCGTACAGGAGCGGCCCCGACTTCGCAGTGATCCCGGTATCCTGCGACACCGCTTGCGCCAGAGCCTGGCCGGTCAGCGAAGGATCGAGGCGGGCCGCATCGGGCACGCCCTGCTCGCGCAGCCGCTCGGGCGCGTCGATGCCGCCGTGATCCGCCGACAGCACGACCAGGTAATCGATCCCGCGCGCATCGAGAGCATCGAGCAGGGTTCCGATGGTCTGGTCGAGCTGCGCCATCTGGATGCACATCTCGACGCCCTCGGTGCCAAAGGCATGGCCGACCTTGTCGGTCGCCGAATAGCTGACAGAAAGAACGTCGGTGACATCATCCTTGCCAAGGCCCATCTCGTCGACAAGGCGCACAGCCATGTCGGTGGTGGCCGCATCCATCCGCGGGCTGACGCTGAAGCCCTTGAAGTCGCCCGCCTTGAGCGGAAAGCGATAGGTACCGATCGAGAATGTACCGAGCGACATTGCGCGATCGACCGCGCCGCACCAGCCCGGGACCGGCAGGTCGCCGCTGCCCGCGCCCACGGTCTGCGCCAGCGCGGCATTCTCGGCCTGCGCTGCGGGCGACAGCTTGCGGTCGGCATAGCTGGTGAAGCCCTTGCCCTTGAACCAGTAGGCGGCATCGGCGGTGTGCCCGCTCATCATCACGACCGCACGGTCCTTGGCCGAGACCGCGACATTGAGCGCGGCCGGGTTGCGCTGCTTCATCAGGTCGCCCAGCGTCGGCGCCTTGAGATGATCGGGCGAGACGACCGGATCGTCTGAAGTGCTCTGCGGATTGCTCTCGTCCTCGGCACAATAGACCTGCTTGTCCTCGCGGCCGATGCCCGGGACATACCAGTTGTTGGCGATAATGCCGGTGCGTGCCGGGTGAACGCCGGTCAGCAGCGTCGAATGGCCGGGGCATGTCTCGGTAGCGGCATGCGACTGGAATCCCGACGGGAACACCGCGCCGGTGAGCAAGCGGCCAAGGCCGTGGCTGTAATGCTCACGATACTGGGCGAAGAGGTCGGCGGAAAACTGATCGACCGAAATGGCCAGGATCAGCTTCGGCTTTTCCTGCGCAGTCCGGGCAGCCGGCGCCTGCGGGGAAGGCGCCTGGGCAGAAGGTACATCCCCGGCAAAGGCCGGAGCCGAAAATGCTGCGAGACCGGCAAGGACGAGCGGTGCGAGGCAAAGGCGCGAGGCGAGAGGCATATGGGGGGAGGTTCCTTGAAAAGTCAGCGCAATGCAGGCAATGCAACTTTGGCCGGAGCGAATATGTTTCGCAAGGCCGCCGGATGCACGGGAGCTTCATGGATACGCGCCGCTATCGCCTGTTTGTGGCAGTCATGTGTCACCTGCTGGCCCTGTTCCTGCTTCCGGCGACAGTATCGGCAGCGCCGAACCATATCGCTGCACAGCTGGTGGCCGGGCCGCCTGCCCCGGATGGCGGCCACGTCACCCTCGCGATAGACATGAAGCCCGAAAAGGGCTGGCACGGCTACTGGACCAATCCGGGCGACGCGGGGCTGGGCATGCAGCTCGACTGGGCGCTGCCTTCCGGCGCGAAAATCGGCCAGCCGCAGTACCCGGTACCGCATACGCTGATCGTCTCCGGGCTGATGAACCATGTCTATGAGAGCGACTACGCGGTTCTCGTGCCGCTGACCCTGCCTGCGAATGCCAGGCCGGGCAGCCGCCTGCCGGTGCGCGTCAAGGCGCAGTGGCTGGCCTGCACCGACCAGATCTGCGTGCCCGAACGCGCCGACCTTGGCACCGAAGTGATTGTCGGTGCGCCGGGCGAGGACCCCGCCCGCTTTGCTGAATGGACCCGCCGCCTGCCCGCACCGCTGGGCGCCCCGGTCGAGATG
This sequence comes from Novosphingobium sp. PP1Y, assembly GCF_000253255.1. Taxonomy (NCBI): domain Bacteria; kingdom Pseudomonadati; phylum Pseudomonadota; class Alphaproteobacteria; order Sphingomonadales; family Sphingomonadaceae; genus Novosphingobium; species Novosphingobium sp. PP1Y. The sequence continues at coordinate 3,583,383 of NC_015580.1, forward strand.
GCGCTTTCCGACCAGTCCCTGCGTCTCGCGATCCCGCTTCCGGCTTCGGTCGACCTTGGCGAACCGCACGTCTTCATCGCGCAGGACAAGGTGGTGGACTACGCCGCGCCGCAGGTTTTCGCGCGCAAGGGCGACCTGCTGCTGGTGACGATCCCGCGCGTCGGTTTCGACCCGCAGAGCCCGGCAGTGATCGAAGGCGTGCTCAAGTTCGACCGCGCCGGCAACGGCATTTCCTTCACCGCACGGCCCGGCACGGTGCCGACGGGCGGGGAAACGATCGCAGCCGGCGGCGCACCTGTTCTGCCTTCCTTGCCATGGCTGCTGCTCGCCGCGCTGGCGGGCGGCTTGCTGCTCAATGTCATGCCCTGCGTCTTCCCGATCCTCAGCCTCAAGGCGCTCAGCCTCGCCCGCGCGGGCGAGAGCGAGGCCCATGCGCGGATCGAGGGCCTTGCCTATGCCGCCGGCGTCATAGCCGCGTGCCTGGCGCTGGGCGGCGTCCTGCTGGTGCTGCGCGCCGCGGGCGAGGAAGTGGGCTGGGCCTTCCAGTTGCAGGAACCGCTGGTGGTGGTCGGCCTGCTGCTGCTGGCAAGCGCCATTACCGCGAACCTGCTCGGCCTGTTCGAATTCGCCGTTCCCGGTTTCGTGTCCGGCGGCAGCCCGCGCAGCTATACGCAGGGCGCCTTCGCCACCGGCCTGCTTGCCGCCTTCGTCGCGACGCCCTGCACCGGGCCGTTCATGGCGAGCGCGATGGGCGCGGCGCTGCTGCTGCCGGTCGTGCCCGCGCTGGCCCTCTTCGCCGCGCTGGGCCTGGGCATCGCCTTGCCCTTCATCGCCGTTGCATTCATCCCGGCTCTGCGCCGCCGCCTGCCCAGGCCCGGGGCGTGGATGCGCCGCTTCAGGCTGATCATGGCCATGCCGATGGGCCTGACCGCGCTGGCCCTCGCATGGCTGGCGTGGAAAATCGGAGGCGAATGGTTCCTGCTGGGCGCACTGCTGTTCACCGGCGTCGTCCTCGTGGCGCTCGCCGGGGCCGGCATGGCCCAGCGCCGGGGTCGCAGCGCCGCGCCCGCGGCTATGCTTGCGACCTTCGCTGCCGTTGCCGGACTTGCCCTCCTGCCGCGTCCGGGCCCGCGTGCCGCGCATGTCGACAGCATCCTGAAGACCGCGCCGTTCAGCGAGGAAGCGCTGTCGCAGGCCCGCGCTTCGGGCAAGCCGGTCTTCGTCTACATGACGGCGGATTGGTGCCTGACCTGCAAGGTCAACGAGGAAGTCGCCATAGAGCGCGAGGACACCCGGTCCGCCTTCGAAAAAGCAGGCGTAGCGGTGCTGCGCGGAGACTGGACCCGGCGCGATCCGGATATTACCCGCTATCTCACCGCCCAGGGCGCAGCCGGCGTTCCGCTCTATGTCTGGTACGCCCCGGGCCGCGCACCCGAAAAGCTGCCCCAGGTGCTGACCCCTGCACTGCTTGCAGAGAAAGCGGACCGCTGATCCTGCCGCGTTTGCGGCGGCTCGCGCTCCTCGGCGAGATATTGACGCGGATTCATCTTTGCCAGCGGTGAGTCCCCTAGCTGCCCAACGCAAAACCGTTAGCCGCGTTACCGTTATCAGGAGACGAATTGAAACCGCGATTCGGGACACCGCCGGATGGGATCACCCGCAGTCAACAGTTTGCAGGATCATGGCCAGCAGGCCGGCTCGTTCTGGATCGAGGCCGTCGACGATGTCCTGATCGTCGCAGTGACCGACCGCGCCGGGCGGATCCTCTATGCAAACGACCGGTTCTGCGAGATCAGCGGCTACGGTCACGAGGAACTCGTCGGCGCCAACCACCGCATCCTCAACAGCGGCCATCACGACCGGGCCTTCTTCAAGACCATGTTCAACACGATCTGCGCCGGCGAAATCTGGCGCGGGGAAATCTGCAACCGGGCGAAGGACGGCTCGCTCTACTGGGTCTCGACGACCATCTTCCCCGAACTCGACGAGGCGGGGGAGGTCTGCCGCTTCGTTTCCTGTCGCTTCGACATCACCGAACAGAAGAACGCCGAGCAGCGCATGCGCGCGATGGCCGTCACCGATGCGCTCACCGGGTTGCAGAACCGCCTCGGCTTCCAGCATCGCTTCGCCCAGCTCCTGAGCGAGGCGCAACTGCACCAGCACGGCTTGGCGCTGCTGATGCTCGACATTGACAACTTCAAGGACATCAACGACGTCAGCGGGCACGATGCCGGTGACCAGTTCCTCAAGACCATGGCCTATCGCCTGCGCACCGTGCTGGGCAGCGAGGCACTGATCGCAAGGCCCGGCGGCGACGAGGTCGCCATTGTCCTGAAGCGCACGCCCGACAGCGCGCCGCTGACGGACATCGTAGAACAAATGCAGGAAGCGGTCAGGGCTCCCGTCCAGATCGGACCGGCTTTCCTGCTTGCGACGGCAAGCATCGGCCTTTCGGTCTATCCAAAGGACGGCCAGTGCACGGCCGAGTTGATCAATTGCGCCGACGTCGCGCTCTATTCGGCCAAGCGCGTGGGCCGGAACCGCTGTATCCGCTTCAAGCCGGAAATGCTGGAGCGCACGCGGCGGCGCGTTCTGATCCAGGAACAGGCACACGCAGGCCTTTCCGTCGGACAGTTCGAACTGTTCTACCAACCGATCGTTGGCCTGCATGAAAGCGGCCTGCCATCGTTCGAGGCCCTGCTGCGCTGGCATCATCCGGTGCTCGGCCTGATCGCACCCGGCGCGTTCGAAGAGGTTTTCGAATCGCGCCAGCTCTGCGCGGAGATCGGCACGTTCGTGCAGGAAGCGGTAATCATGCAGACCCGCGCCTGGATCGATGCAGGCATTCCGTTCGCGCAAGTGAAATACAACACGACGACCGCCGACTTCGACGCCCCGCACTTCGCGGCACGCCTCCTGACCCTGCTCGACCGGCATGGCGTCGGTGTCGAACGCATCGGCATCGAGGTGACCGAGGGCATGTTCCTGGGACAGCAATCGGAGATCGTCCGGCGCGAACTTCATGCGCTGTCGAACGCAGGCGTCGAAATCGCCTTCGACGATTTCGGCACTGGCTTTGCCTCGCTCACGCATCTGAAGGAACTGCCCATCAGCCGCTTGAAGATCGACCGCAGCTTCATCACCAACCTGACCAGCGACACGCGAGACCAGAAGATCGTCCACGGCATGATCGCTCTCGCGCACAGCCTGGGCATTTCGGTAACCGCGGAAGGTGTCGAGACGTCAGATCAGATGGAGCTGCTCACGGTCATGGGATGCGATCGCGTCCAGGGCCATTTCCATTGCGAGGCCATTCCCGCGGCCCAGGTTCCGGCGGTGCTCAACCGCCTCAGCCCGCCATCCAACGAGCGGGTTGCCGCCTGAGCGGCAGGCAGGGGCGATGTGTGGCGCCCTGCTGCCTGCCGCTCATCAGCCGTCAGATCGCGGGCCATCGCCTGAAGCACGCGCGGTTGCGCTGCAAGGCGATGCATTCGGCGCTGTCGATATGATCAGTCGTGGAGCTTCTCCCGGCTGAAACTCCTGTCCTTGCGCATGTCATGGATGCGCCCGTCGCGGCCCTCGATGACCGGAGTGCTGTCGACCGGCTCATGGACGAGATCGTCGAACAGGGCGCGATAGTGAATCATGGCTTGACGCAGGTCCTCGGTGCCCGCCTCGCCGCGCGAATGACGCTCGGCAATGGCATGGCCGGCGCGATAGTTCTGCACCACGTCGCCATGGTCGACGGAGAGGTCGGCCGAACGCTGTTCGAAATCGACGACCGGATAGCCGCGCTCTTCCATGACTTCGCCGAGAAGAACGTCGGCGCGGGTCACGGCATCGGCCGGGGAATCCACAAAGCGGGCCTGCACCTTGCGCCATGCTTCAACGTAACGGGCCCGGCTTTCTTCCGAGAGCGGACGGATGTCGAACGAGGCCACGCGCTTTTCGCGTTCGTGCAGGATGGTTTCGCCGCGATGCGCATTGCCGGCTTCGCGAACGGTGCGGTCGTACTCACCGCCGAAGCGGTCGCGCAGCTGCTCGCTATGGCGTTTGCGCATGTACATGAGGGCGGCGCCGACAATCACGGCAAGGACGATCAGCCCTATCGCCAGCCCGAGCGGGGTAATGGTTATCACGTTGCATCTCCCAAGGCTTCTTCGGTTCAACACACAGGAGGCGCATCGAGCGCACTCCTTCCCCGCGTATGTTGAAGCGGCCGGGAGAGGGGGTAGTTGCATCGCCGCGAACGCCTCGTCGCAAATGAGGCGGCAAATGCGGCAAACGGTTGCCGTGCAGGCGGCAAGCCTGTGTTCCGGCCCCGTCGAACGTGCAGTTCTGCACGCTCTTCAGGCCGGAATCAGATGATCTCCGCCATGCCTTCCAGCGCCTCGCGCAGCTTGGCGAGAGCCTGCGCCTTGAGCTGGTGGACGCGCGGGATCGAAACATCGAGCACTTGCGCGATTTCGGAGAGATTCAGTTCCTCCACGAAATAGAGCGAGACGATCAGCTTGAGCCTCTCGGGAAGCTCGGCGATGGCGGCGATGACCGCCTCGCGCATCTCTTCGTCCTGGAGGATGGAAAGGCTGTCGGGGGTCTCGTCGGCAAAGGCCATGTTCTGGTCGGAATAGATCTCGTCGATCGGCTCGAAGTGCAGCGGCTGGCTGGAATCGCGCAGGGCGTGCAGTTCGGCTTCGTCGATGCCCATGGCCTCGGCCAGTTCCTGCGGCAATGGATCGCGGCCCAGCACCCCGCGCAGTTCGGTCTGCTTTTCGGCCAGCAGGCGACGCCTTTCGCTGGCACCGCGTGACATCGGAAGCGTCCGGCGGATCAGGTCCACCATCGCCCCGCGCACGCGCATCTTGGCATAGGCGGCAAAGCCGTCCTCGCCCGGCCCCTGATGACGCTGGGCGCACTCGGTCAGGGCGACGAGGCCCGCCTGCATCAGGTCTTCGAGTTCGATACCGGGCCGGCCGGTTCCGTTCACATGCCAGGCAAGCCGCCTGACCATGGGCAGGAACCGGCGAACCCGGTCCGCCACGTCACCCTGATAGGCGCCACTGACACGCCGGGACTGCGCGGTGTTGACCTTGTAGGTCGGCGCGGGCGCGAATGCATTGGGATCGTGCTTCATGCTGCCATGCTTTCAGCTGGATCGTTATGGTCTGGTCGCGGCAGGCCCGGAGCCTGTCGCTGCGGCGGCGCACTGCCGATGACGTCGACCACCTCGATCGGTTGGGTCGCCGGCAGTTCGGCAATGCTGAGTACGAGACACGAAGGCGCGCGCAGGCGCAGCAGCGCGGCCAGGGTACGGCGGGCGCGGGGCTGGACGACCAGCGTCAGCGGGATCGCGCCCGGGCCGCGGGCCTCCGACAGTTCGGAAACGCGCTCGCCGATCATGCGGGCGAGGTCGGGTTCGATCACCGGCTGACCGGTGACCGGGTCCTGCATCCCTTGGACGATGGCGGATTCCAGCCCGGCGTCGAGCGTCAGGACCGGAAGCCGCTCGTGCGGTGGGCAGATGCGCCCGACGATCAGGGCGCCAAGGTCCGCGCGCAGGAGTTCCACCAGCCGGTCGTGATCGACCGTCTGCTGCACCGCGCGGCTGAGGCTCTGCAGGATCGGCAAGGGATGCGAGATCGGGATGTGATCTTCCAGCAGCGAGCGCAGCAGGCGGGTGATCGCAGCCAGCGTGAGCGGCTGGGGATGGATCGTCTCGACAAGGCCCGAGGCATGTTCCTTGAGCGATTCCAGCAAGTCCTTGACCTGGTCGGGACCGAGCATGTCCTGCGGACGTTCCGACAGGAGCTGGTTGAGGTGCGTGGCGATAACGGTGCCGGCATCGACGGTAAGGAAGCCCTCTGCCGTGGCATGGTCGCGCTGGGCCGGGTCGATCCACAGCGCCGGGCAGCCGAAGCTGGGATCGCGCGTCGCCTCGCCCTTGAGCGTGTGGTTGGGCCGCACTTCGCCGGCATCGATGGCCAGCACCTTGTCGGCGCGAATCATGGCGCCGCCCAGGTTCACCCCGCCCAGCATGATGCGATATTCGTGCGGCGGCATGTCGAGCGCGTCGCGCACCCGGAACTGCGGCACGATGAAGCCGAACGCCTGGCTGAGTTGCTTGCGCACGCCGGTGACGCGCTGGACAAGCGGTGAACCCTTGCGGTCGTCCACCAGCTGGACGAGTCCATAGCCCAGCTCGATGGTGACAAGCGTGTGGTCGGAGACTTCCTCCAGCTCGATCTTCGCCGGATCGACGGGTTCGGGCATCGGCTCGGCCACCACCACCGGGCGGTCGCGCCGCTTCTTGAGCGCATACCACAACCAGAAGGCGAGACCCGATGCGGGCAAGAAGATCGACTGCGGCATCGCCGGGATCATGCCCATCGCGCCAAGCACGACGGCAACCGGCAACCAGGTGCCGGGATCGGCAAACTGGCCGCCGATCTGGCCGGCAAGGTCGCGGGTGTCGGCAACGCGGGTGACGATGACCGCAGCGGCAATCGACAGCAGAAGCGAGGGAACCTGCGCGACCAGCGCGTCGCCGATGGCCAGGGTGATGTACGTCTGCGCGGCCTCTCCGGCAGACAGCCCGTGGCTGATCATGCCGAGGCAGAAGCCGGCAATGATGTTCACGCCCAGAATCAGCAGCGCGGCAATCGCGTCGCCCTTCACGAACTTCGACGAACCGTCCATCGAGCCGTAGAAGTCCGCCTCGGTGGACACTTCGCGGCGGCGGGCCTTGGCCTCGTCTGCGGTGAGCAGTCCGGCGGCAAGGTCGGCGTCGATCGCCATCTGCTTGCCCGGCAAGGCGTCGAGGGTGAAACGTGCCGAAACTTCCGACACGCGTCCCGCGCCCTTGGTCACCACGACCAGGTTGATGATCATCAGGATCAGGAAGACGAAGATGCCGACGGCGAAATTGCCGCCGATCAGGAAGGCGCCGAAGGATTCGATGACCTTGCCCGCGGCCGCCTCGCCCTCGTGTCCGTGGACCAGCACGACGCGCGTCGAGGCGACGTTGAGCGCCAGGCGCAGCAAGGTGGCGAAGAGCAGGACCGACGGGAACGAGGAGAAGTCCAGCGGCTTGTCCGCGTTCATCGCCGCCATCAGGATCGCCACCGAAAGCGCGATGTTCATGACGAAGGAGATGTCGAGGACGATGGCCGGGACCGGCACGATCATCAGCACGATGAGCGTGAGGATACCGGCCGGCAACGCCAGCGACCCGGGGTCCGAAACGCGTTTGAACAGATTCACAGTCCGAACCTCGCAAGCTTGGCGTAGGCGTTACGGACATGCGCCGGGGCGGTATCCGCCCCCGAGCCCGAACCGAATGTGCCTTGGAGAGTTGCGGACATGGAGCGCGTCGCCGTCTGCGGCGCCTCGCCCAGTCCGGCATGGAATTCGCGGGCGATTGGCCCCAGGTGCGATTGCGGTGCAGCCGGTGCTGCCGCGAGCTGCGCATTGGTTGACATCGTCGCCCAATGCGCCGGCGCTTCGCCGTTCATCGCCTGCGACACCTTGCCGCGGATGAGATCCATCACCCCACCGACGCTGCGCGGTGCGCCGCCGTCGTAAAAGATGCCGCGATTGGCCGCTGCCGCCTTGGGCAGGATCGAGGCCGCGCTCTGCGATGGATTGGTATTGAGGGCCGACAGGAACTGGCTGGCCCCGGAAATGCCGAGGAAGTGGGCGAGATATAGCTCGGACGAATCCGGCTCGCGGCCCAGCACGCCGGTCAGCTCGGCGCGGTTGTCGCTGGCCAGTTCGGCAGCCATCATCGCCGAAGTGTCGGGATCGTAGCGCAGCGACATGATCTGCGCGCGCATCGTGGGATCGGTGATCCGCCCACCGTCAATCGCGGAACCGACCCAGTCGAGGCCATGGCGATCGGCATGGCGGTCGAGCGTTTCGACCCAGGTGCCCTGAGTGAACTGATAGAGGCCGGCGGCGCTGGATGTCGACGCCCTGGCGCCCGGGTCCATGCTGGACTCGAGCTTGGCCTGGGCCATCAGGTACTTGAAGTCGACGCCGGTGGCGGCAGCGGCACGCGCAATGGCGGCCTGCACGCGAGTGCCGCCGCCATTCGGGCTTCCTACCCCACCGATACCTGGTGCATCGCTCAATTCCGGCTCCCGGTCGAAAATCTAACCGGGAGTGTTTCAGCAAGAACCGTGCCAAACGGCTCCTGCCGGGAAAGGCAAATGTCAGTTGCGGCCCACTGCCTGCGCATAGCGCGGCGTTGCGTTATAGACCTGCGGACTGCCGACGATGGCGTTGAGACGCGTCGTGACATTGGCGGCAATGATATTGCGGACCTGCCGGTTCACCTCGTTGAGGCGCTTGGCCGTATCGATCAGGCTGCGGCACTCGTCGTCGAGCTCGATGCCGTCGACGCCGCCAAGGGTACCGCACAGGCGGTCCTTGTCGTTGGTCGCACCGACGATCGCGTCGAGGTCGAGACCGGCAAGAGCCTGCCGTTCGCTTTCCAGCACGGCAAGCATCTGCCGCAGGGTGTCACGAAGTTCAGTCCTGGTAATCACTTGCCGCTCCTCAGCAGCACGCCGGCTGCAATCATGGCGTCCGCAATTTCGGCGGGAACGAGGGGATAGGTCCCCGATTCCACGGCCTTGCGGATCTGCTTCACGCGTTCGGTATTGACCGGCGGCGCGCTCGGATCGAGCGCCTCGGTCGTCTCCACCGCCGCACCGGCGGCAATCGCCGCCTGCTTGTCGGTCGGCGCAGTTTTACTGACTGCCGCAGCGCCGTTCGCGCCGGGCAGGGAGTCTTTGCCCGCCGTGCGGGCCAGCCTGGCACTGATCGCGGTAATTGCGCGTGCAGGTCCCACTTCGATAGGTGGCATGATGCCGCTCCTTGAAAGTTCCTGCAGCTTAAAACGGCGGGGCTAAGGTTCTTTTAAGGCCCGGGGCAAAAAATTTCGAAATGAGCCGCAAGGTACTAAGGGCAAACCGAAAGTTTTTGTTCAGGGCAAGGGAATGGATACTACGCCCGGCCGTTCGATGCGGCCCCGCATCGGTTCGGCACGTGTGCGCGTGCCGGTTACCGGGCGCACCCTGATCCAGTCGCCCACGGCACCTGCATCGAGAGCCTCGCCCGGTTGCGAGACGGAAAAGCCGTCACCGGAAATCGAGATCGCGACCGCATCGCCGCGATTGACCGCATTGGCCACGGGAGCGGCGGCGACCGGAGCGGCCTGGCGCACCGGCACGAAAATTCGCCAGCCGTTGGCATCGCCGCACTGGACGACGACGCTGTCATGCATCGTCGTGCGCCAGGACAGCGCCAGTCCGCTGCGGCAAGGCTGCAGGCGCAAACGGCGGTCGACACCCGTCATGGCCCCGCCGACCGCGCCGATCGGCGCTCCGGTAAAGCCGGCAACCTGTCGGTCGATCGCTTCGAGATCGGCAAAGCCGGCAAGGGCGGAAGCTGCCGCGGCGGCAGCGAGGACAAGGCCAGTCGTCATCTTCAGGGTATCCTGTAGCTTTAACTTTGGCCCGACTCCTGCAATTTCCGTGCCACTTCCGGCGCATTTTTCTGCGTCCCGCGCGACGAGAGGCTGACTTGCGCAGCCGCCCTGCCCTCATCGTTCACCAGCGGCGCATCGTAAGCAATGACGACGCGCGATGGACCTTGCCCGGGCTCGACGACGATACGTGCGGCGTGGCCTGCCCTCCCCGCCTGCTCGAGCAGGCGCGTGGCTTCGGCCATCGCGCGGGCCTGCGCCTCGGGGGCCTCCCCGTAATGCGCGGTGATCGTGAGCTGCTGGCGCGGATCGACGGCCTGCTGTGCCAGCCACTGCGAAAGCGGCGGCGCACCCGGCGCATCGACATAGACGGCGAGCGGCTCGGACTGCGGCGAAACCGCTGCTCCGCCGCCAGCCTGCGCCGCAACCTTTCCGGCCTTGGCGAAGGCTTCGGGCGGCTGCCGGCTCACCGCGGCGGCCGTTACCATGAACAGGATCAGGGAAAGGTCGGCCAGCGCGGTTTGCCAACCAACCGAGGCGCGCCCGCTCACGCGCGTGAGCCGCGCGCGGCGATGGACGCCACGGCCTTTTCCATGGCCGCAGGGCGCGCATGGGCCGGCAAGGCGGAAACGAGCTGGCCCTCCAGCCAATCGAGCACTTTCTGGCGCTCACGCTCTTCCTTCGCGCCCACCCGGGCCACGACGCGCGCAAGCGGAGCGAAGACGATGTTGCCCAGCAACAGCCCATAGAGCGTCGTCAGCACGGCCATTGAGATTGCAGTGGTGAAATCTCCGGCCCCTTCCGCGCCGCCGGGCAACTGGCTGAGCGAGACAAGCGTGCCGGCAAGTCCGAAAACCGGCGAGAGGTCTGCCGCCTGGTTGAAGGTACGCACGGCGCGGCGATTGCGCACCACGCGGCGGCGTTTGTGGGCGACATGGGCCGCCTGCAGGGCGCTGATCGAACGGGTTCCGATCAAGGCATCGGTCGCCTCGTCGAATTCCGCATCGCCGAAATGATGCGGTGCCGTGCGGATAACCCCGTCAGTCTGCATTTCCCGCACGTGCCCGGCCAGTTCGGCGCGGGCGCGGGCAGCATCGAAACGCTTGCCGAACAGGCCGCCAAGCGATGCGAACGCCGTGCGCGTGTCCCGCAGGCCGCAGCGCATGACCGTCGCCGCGATCGTACCGCCCACAACGATCAGGGCGCTGGTGGCATCGAACAGATTGTCGACCTGCATGAAGCTGCATCTCCTTCGTGCAGGATAGAACGGACGGCAATGCGGGAATTTCAGGGGCTTGGCGGATCCTTTTTGCCGCCATCCGGCAAAGCCTTGCCGCCTTGCCCTGCCGCCTCCGGCAAGAGAGCGGCAAAAGCCCGGAAATCCGCGGCAATCCATGAAACTGGCACGGTACTTGCGAATAACCGGGGAGATTAAACCTGGAGCCAGGACAAATGCCGCAGGACCTGTTCGGAATTCACGCCAAGGCGCTCGAGCTTCGCTCCGAGCGCATGGGCGTGATCGCCTCGAACATCGCGAATGCCGGGACCCCGGGCTACAAGGCGCGCGACATCGATTTTGCCGCGGCGCTGAAGTCCGCAAGCAACGGCGCCGATATCGGGAGCGCAGCGCAGAGCGCCACGCAATACCGCATTCCGGTGATGCCCTCGCTCGACGGCAATACGGTGGAGCTGCAGAACGAGCAGCTCGCCTTTTCGGAAAACGCCGTCGGCTACGCCACCACGCTCGAGTTCATCCGCTCGCGCGTCGACAACGTCAAACGCGCACTGAGAGGTGAATAGGATGGCCGGTCAGCCCTTTACCATCTTCGACGTCGCACAGCGCGGCATGTCCGCCCAGCTCGTGCGCATGAACGCCGCCGCTTCCAACCTCGCCAATGCCGGCACCGTGTCGGGCAGCGAGGCGGATGCCTACAAGCCGATCCGCGCCGTCTTCGCCGAGGACCTCGATCGCGCCAGCGGCCTTGCCACCGTTCAGGTGCAGGGTGTGGTGCGCGAACAGGCCGCAGCGGTGCGCGAACACAATCCCGACCACCCGCTCGCCGATGAAAACGGCGATGTCTGGGCCGCTCCCGTCGATGAGAACGCCGAGATGGTCGAGATGCTCGAGGCCTCGCGCCAGTACCAGAACATGGTCGAGGCCCTTTCCACCGCCAAGCAACTCATGCTCGACACGATGAGGCTCAAATGACCGTCAGTTCCGTAAATTCGACAAGCGCGTCGACGAGCACCTCGTCGACCAACAAGACTTCGCTCGCTTCGCTCAATTCCGGCGATTTCCTCAAGCTGATGCTCGCGCAGATGCAGCAGCAGGACCCGACCAACCCGGTCGACCAGAAGGAAATGCTCGCGCAGATGGCGCAGTTCTCGCAGCTCTCGAGCACGACCGAGATGTCCGACACGCTGAGCACGATTTCCTCGAAGCTCGACACGCTCGTGACGGCCCAGACTTCGACCAACGAGGCCCTGACCTCGCTCGCACAGCAAGTAGCCGCTTCGCAGGCGACCGACAGCTCGGCCAGCGCCTGACACCGCATTCCTGGAGACCAACGCCATGTCTTTCTACACTTCGCTTACCGGCCTCAAGAACGCCCAGACCGACCTCAACGTCATCTCGAACAACATCGCCAACGCCGAGACCAGCGGCTTCAAGAAGAGCGATACCGCCTTCGCGGACATCGTCTCCTCCTCGGCCTTTTCGGACCCGAAGCTGACCGTCGGCATCGGCGCGCGCGTCTCGTCAATCACCCAGAACTTCTCGCTGGGCGCGGTCGAGCAGACCGGCAATGCGCTGGACATCGCGATCAACGGCGAAGGCTTCTTCACCGTCGTCTCGCCGATCTCGGGTGAGACCCAGTACACCCGCGCCGGCTCGTTCAACGTCGACGGCCAGGGCTATGTCCAGAATGCCGTGGGTTCGCGCCTGCAGGCCTTCCCGGTCGACGCCACCGGCGCGATCACTTCGACCACCACCCTGCAGGACGTACAGATCCCGCAGACCAACGCAGCCGGTTCGGAATTCGCCGGTGTCACGATCGGCGTGAACGGCAACGTCGTCGCCACTTACGCCGACGGTTCGAACGCCACGCTCGGCGTCGTCGCGATGGCCTCCTTCATCTCTCCCACCGGTCTCAAGCAGGTCGGCAATGCCAGCTGGGAAGCCACCGGCGTCTCGGGCGCTGCCAACTACGGCCAAGCGGGCGGCGGTCTCTATGGCGAACTGCTCTCCGGTGCAATCGAGCGTTCCAACGTCGACATCGCCGAGGAACTGGTCTCGCTGATCACCGCGCAGCGCAACTTCCAGGCCAATGCCAAGGCCGTCGATACCGCCACCCAGATCTCGCAGACCATCATCAACCTGCGGACCTGAAGCCAGCAGTAGCAAACCCTGACAAGGACCTGACCCCATGGACCGGCTGATCTATACCGCCGTTTCCGGCATGAATGCCTCGATGACGCGCGAGCGCGTGATCGCAAGCAACATGGCCAATGCCCAGACGATCGGCTTTCGCAAGGAAATCATCCAGGCGACGCCGATGACGCTGGAAGGCCCGCAGCTGGAAGCGCGCGCGATGACCAGCACCGAAGTGCGCGGCGCATCGATGAAGGAAGGCTCGGTCACCTCGACCGGCAATCCGCTCGACGTCGCGCTCGACGGCGATGCCATGCTCGCGGTCCAGGCCTACGACGGCGGCGAGGCCTATACCCGCCGCGGCGACCTCTCGGTCTCGGTCACCGGCGTGATCGAGAACGGCGAGGGCCTGCCCGTCCTGGGCGACAACGGCCCGGTCACGGTCCCGCCCGGTTCGATCGTCACCATCGCGCCCGACGGCGGCGTGCTGGTCAAGGACCCGGCAACGCCCCAGGACCCGCCGGTCCGCCTCGACCGCCTCAAGCTGGTCAGCACCACCGGATCGCAGATCGAGAAGGACCTCGCCGGCCAGTTCCGCGTGCGCGGCGGCGGCGTTCTGCCGGTCGACGAGAACGCCCGGCTGACCCCCGAGGCCCTTGAACAGTCAAACGTGAACGCATCCGAAGTGCTGGTCGAGATGATCTCGGCCCAGCGCCTTTTCGACATGCGTACCAAGCTCGTCGACACCGCCAAGCAGCTCGACGAAGGCGGCGCGCGTCTCATGCGCATCGATTCCTGAGGAGTAAGAAACCATGCCTAGCTCAGCACTCCAGGTCGCCCGCACCGGTCTCGAAGCCCAAGACCAGCGCATGCGCGTGATCGCCAACAACCTCGCCAACGTCGGTACCACCGCGTTCAAGCGCGACCGCGCCAACTTCGCGACGCTGGCCTACCAGGACGCGCGCGTGGCCGGGGCGGACTCATCGACCGAGACCACTTACGCCACCGGCCTAAATCTGGGCACCGGCGTTGCCATCCAGTCGACCACGCGCATGGAAACGCAAGGCTCGCTGGAGACGACCGGCAACTCGCTCGACCTCGCGCTCGACGGCACGGGTTATTTCCAGGTCCAGCTTCCCGGTGGCCAGCTCGGCTATACCCGCGCGGGCAACTTCACCCGTTCGTCCGAAGGCCAGCTGGTGACCTCGCAAGGTTACGCGCTGCAGCCCTCGATCACCGTCCCGGACAATGCCACGTCGATCACCATCTCGACCGACGGCACCGTCTCGGCACAGATCGCCGGCCAGTCGGACCCGACGCAGCTCGGCCAGATCACGGTCGCCAGCTTCACCAACCCGGGCGGCCTGCAGGCTTCCTCGGACAACTTCATGCTCGAGACCGCGGCCAGCGGTCCGGCGCAGATCGGCGTTCCCGGCGAAAACGGCCGCGGCCAGATCCGGCAGGGGATGCTCGAGGCTTCCAACGTCAACATCGTCGAGGAGCTGGTCGACATGATCGAAACCCAGCGCGCCTACGAGATCAACTCCAAGATGATCTCGGCCGTCGACCAGATGTTGCAGAACGCCAACCAGACGCTGTGATCGCCATGACGCGCAAGACCATCGTTTCGGCCATCGCCACAGTCGCCGCCCTTGCGGCACTCGGCGGCGCGCCGGCCTATGCCAAGAAGCACAAGCCTTCGGGCTTCGAGCCGACCTTGCCCCTGGCCCAGCCCGCAGCGCCAAGCGCGCCGACCGGCGGCATCTTCAATGCCTCGGCCGGCTATGCCGCACTTTACGAAGGCAACCGTGCGCGCCGGATCGGCGATCCGCTGACCATCGTCCTGATCGAGACAACGACGGCGTCCAAGGCCGTCAGTTCCAAGAGCCAGAAGGGCGGAGGCGCCTCGATCACCCCGCCCACGGCCGGGCCGCTGTCATTTTTAAATCCCGATGCGCTTAAAGCCAGCAGCTCTTCGTCGTTCAATGGTCAGGGAAATGCGGCCCAGACGAGTTCGCTCGCCTCGACGCTTTCCGTCACGATCGCCGAAGTGCGGCCAAACGGCACCGCGCTGGTCAAAGGGGAAAAGCAGATGCTGCTCAGCCAGGGTGATGAATGGGTCCGGTTCTCCGGCATCGTTCGCCTGGCCGACGTCGACGAGGAAAACTCGATCCTCTCCAGCCGCGTGGCAGATGCGAAGATCGAATATTCGGGCAAGGGCTCGCTCCAGCGCGCCAGCCGCCAGGGCTGGCTGGGCAAGTTCTTCAACATGATTTCGCCGTTCTGAGGGAGGCCGAGATGATCCGCAAAATCCTGCTCGTCCTTGCCGCAGCGATGACCGCGCTGACCCCGGGCATCGCCAGCGCCGAACGCGTACGCGACCTCGGCCAGTTCCAGGGCGTGCGCTCCAACCAGCTGACCGGCTACGGCATAGTCGTCGGCCTGCCCGGCACCGGCGACGACAACCTGGAATACCTGACGCAGGCGATGAAGGGCGTTTCGGGCCGCATGGGCCTGACCCTGCCGCCCGGCGTCTCGCCCGGTCTCAAGAATGCCGCCGCAGTGATGATCACGGCCGACCTGCCTGCCTTCGCCAAGCCGGGCCAGCGCATCGACGTGACCGTCTCGACGATCGGCAAGGCCAAGTCGCTGCGCGGCGGCGCGCTGATCATGACCCCGCTCTACGGCGCGGACGGCCAGATCTACGCGATGGCCCAGGGCAACCTGGCGGTCGGCGGGCTCGGCATTTCGGGCAAGGACGGCTCGAACGTCACCGTCAACATTCCGACCGTGGGCCGCATCGCCGATGGCGCCAGCGTCGAACGCGCAGTCGCCACCGGCTTCGACAGCGATCCCCTGCTGCGCTGGAACCTGTTCAACGCCGACTTCCTCACGGCCTCGCGCGTGCGCGACGCGATCAACCGCCGCCTGCCGGGCACCGCCTCGGTCGAGGACGGCGTCACCCTCGCCCTGCGCCTGCCGCCGCAGTCCGACACCCGGGCCAGCGTCATGGCCGCGATCGAGATGATCGAGGTCGAACCGGCGGAAACCGCCGCGCGCGTCATCGTCAACAGCCGCACCGGGACCGTCGTGATCAACAATGCGGTGCGCCTCTCGCCCGCCGCGATCAGCCACGGCAAGCTGACCGTGCGCGTCGACGAGGACCCGACAGTCGTCCAGCCCGCGCCGTTCAGCCGCGGCCAGACCGCCGTCGAGCAGAACAGCACGATCACGACCGACGAGGAAAAGCGTTCGGTCGCGATGTTCAAGCCTGGTGCCTCGCTGTCCTCGGTCGTCGATGCCCTCAACATGCTGGGCGTCACACCTTCTGACCTCGTGGCGATCCTCGAGGCGCTCAAGCAGGCCGGCGCGCTCAAGGCCGAGATGGTGGTGATATGAGCGTCATCCTGCCTTCCACCCCGGGCCTGACCGTCAACGCGCAGGGCAGCGACCGCGAGAAGCTGCACACGACGGCCAAGCAGTTCGAAGCCATCTTCGTGCGCCAGATGCTGGCCGCCGCCCGCAAGACCGACTTTGGCGGCGAGGACGTGTTCGGCAGCCAGGCGATGGACACATTCCGACAGCTTCAGGACGAGCACTTCGCCGATGTCACCGCCGAATCCGGCACGCTCGGCATGGCCTCGATCATCGAGGCGCAGATGGCACGGTTCTTGCCTGCAGAGACCACGCCAGAAGCCGACGTCGCGGCGCAAGAAAAGGCGCAAAGGTAAACCATGGGCGCAGACCTCCTCTCGATTGCCAAGTCCGGCGCTGCGGCGGCCCGCACCGCACTGGACCTGACCGCGCAGAATATCGCCAACGCGTCGTCGGAGGGCTATGTCCGCCGCACGATCAGCGTGTCCGAACTCGCTGCGAACTCGGTCAGCTCGGCCCCCACGGCGGTCAACCTCGCAGGCGTTCGGGTAAATGGGGTCGTGCGCA
Source organism: Novosphingobium sp. PP1Y (assembly GCF_000253255.1). Taxonomy (NCBI): domain Bacteria; kingdom Pseudomonadati; phylum Pseudomonadota; class Alphaproteobacteria; order Sphingomonadales; family Sphingomonadaceae; genus Novosphingobium; species Novosphingobium sp. PP1Y. The sequence goes on from NC_015580.1 coordinate 3,600,182, forward strand.
ATGCCGACGTCTTCCGCCAGGCCGAAGTGCGCCGCACCGGCGCCGATGCCGCCCGCGCGAGCACGGAAGTCCAAGGCCTGGAAAACATCGAGAGCTCCGTCGAACAGACCGGCGTCTATGACGCCATCGTCGCCTTCGAAGGCAGCCTTCAGCAGCTTCTGTCCGACCCCACCGACGGTTCGCTGCGAGCCGCCGTGCTGGAGCAGGGACGGACCCTTTCGGAAACCTTCAACGTCGCGTCTTCCAGCCTCGATGCGGTCGGCAAGGGACTGCAGTTCGAAGCCCAGGACGGCGTCGACGAGGTCAACCGGCTCGCCGGCGAACTGGCCCGCGTCAACCTGCGCCTCTCACGCGCGTCGGACCAGTCGAGCGACCAGACAACGCTGCTCGACCAGCGCGACTCGCTGCTTGAGCAGATGAGCAAGGTCGCCAACGTCAGCGCCAGCTACAATCCGGACAAGACCGTCAGCGTCACCATCGGCGGCACTGCCGGGCAGACGCTGGTCTCGGGCGGAACCACAGCGACGCTGGCGATGGCGACGGCCGCCGACGGCACCATATCCTTTACTCTGGACGGCGCGGCTGCCTCGATCAGCTCGGGCGCGCTCGCCGGCCAGAGCCAGGCCCTCACCCAGCTTGCCGACACCCGCAGCCAGCTAGACACGCTGGCCGCCAAGATCGTCGACGTCGTCAACACCGCACAGGCCAATGGCGCCGACCTCAACGGCAATGCCGGCCAGCCGCTGTTTTCGGGTACCGGCGCCGGCGACATGGCGATGATCGCCACCAATGGCAGCGCGATCGCGACGGCCCCTGCCGGATCGGCAGCGAACAGCCGCGACCCCGGCAACCTGAATGACCTTCGCAGCGCCCTCGACGCCGCCGATCCGGCCGGCGAAATGGACACCCTGCTCTTTACCATTTCCAGCGCCGTCGCCGGCCGCACGGTCACGCGCGACGCCCTGGAATCCATCGCAAGCACCGCCAAGGTCGCGCTCCAGGCGCAGGCCGGCGTCGACCTCGACGAAGAAGCGGTGAACCTCGTGCGCTACCAGCAGGCTTTCCAGGCCAACGGCCGCGTCATGCAGGTCGCAAGCGACATCTTCGATTCCATCCTGAACATCAGGTGAGGCTGACATGGCGATCGTTTCCACCAGCACCAGTGCCTTCTTCGAACGGTCCCGCGCCAACCTGAAGGACTTGCGCGCGCAGACCGAGACGCTGCAGGGCCAGCTCTCCAGCGGCAGCAAACTCTCGCGCTCGTCCGACGATCCGGTCGCGGCCTCGCGCCTGCGCTCGCTCTCGCGGTTGGAATCGCTTTCCAACATCGACAAGTCCAACTCGCAGCGCGCCAATGCCGACCTGAGCCTTGCCGACGCCGCGCTTTCCGACATGTCGGATGCGCTGATCCGTGCGCAGGAACTCGCCACCCAGGCGGCCAGCGATTCGATCTCAAGCGACCAGCGCGCCTCCATCGGCCGCGAACTGGACTCGATCTATTCGACCCTGATGACCCTCGCCAATGCGCGCGATTCGAACGGCCATGCCCTGTTCGGCGGCGAAAGCTCCGGCGACGCCTATGCGCTCGATGCCTCGGGCAATCCCGTCTATGTCGGCACGCCTTCCTCGGGGACCCTTCCGCTCGGCGAAGGCCAGACGGTCGCCCGTTCGCTGACCGGACCGGAATTCCTCAACTTCTCTGTGGGCGGTACGCCGACGGACCTGCTGTCGGTCGTGAAAAATCTCGGGGCTGCGCTTCAGGGTGCGGCCGCCGATCCGGCCGGTGCCGCCAATGACGGTCTGGATGCGCTCAAGGCCGGCCTCGACTCGCTCACGACCGGACAGACCGTGGTCGGCACCCGCCTTGCCTGGATCGAGCTGACTACCGATCGCCGCACCAACCTATCGCAGCTTCGCTCCACCGAGGAAACCGACATCGGCGCGACCGACATCGCATCCACCGCGGCTTCGCTGCAGGAAGCGCTGCTGGTGCTGGAAGCCAGCCAGGCCAGCTTCACCAAGCTCGCCAATCTATCGCTGTTCAACAATCTGAGCTGACGCTTGCCCCCGGTCCAACGGGACAGGACCGGGTTTCTACTTTTCAGGGGGACTTCCAAACATGTTTGCAATCGTCGGCGTCGTGATCTTGCTGGTCATGGTATTCGGCGGCTTCGCCCTCACCGGCGGCGCGCTGGGACCGGTCATGCACGCGATCCCGCATGAGATGCTGATCATCGGCGGCGCCGCTGTGGGCGCTATCGTTACCGGCAACTCGATGCACCAGCTCAAGGCGCTCGGCAGCGGCATGGCCAAGGTCTTCAAGGGCCCCAAGCACAACAAGCAGGATCACATCGACGCGATCATCCTGACCACGCGCCTGATGAAGATCCTTCGCACCGAAGGTCCGGTTGCGCTGGAAAGCCACGTCAACGAACCCAAGTCGTCCGCGCTTTTCGCCGAGTTCCCGCGGCTGCTGGCCAACGACGCGCTCGTCCACCTGATCTGCGACACCCTGACGCTCATCGTGGTCTCCTCGGGCACGCTGGAAGTCCATGCCGTCGAGGACGTCATGGACAATGCGATGAAGACGCATTTCCACGAGCTGCACGAGCCGCAGCACGCGCTGCAGACGCTCGCAGACTCGCTGCCTGCGCTGGGCATCGTCGCCGCCGTTCTCGGCGTGGTGAAGACGATGGGCTCGATCGACGAGCCGCCCTCGGTTCTGGGCGGCATGATCGGCTCGGCGCTCGTCGGCACCTTCATGGGCGTGTTGCTCGCCTACGGCATCGTTGCGCCGATGGCCGGCCGCCTCAAGCAGGTGATCGAGGAAGACGAGCAGATCTTCCACGCCGTCAAGCAGGTAGTCATCGCCAGCCTTCACGGATGGCCGCAGCCGCTGGTCGTGGAATCGGCCCGCTCGGGTCTCGGCCACTCCTTCCGCCCCGGCCTGTCCGAACTTCTCGACGCGATGAGGGGACGCTAACGTGGCCACCAAGCGAGGCAAGAACGAGCTGCCGCCGCCGATCATCGTGAAGAAGATCACGGTGGTGGAAGGCGGACACCACGGCGGTGCCTGGAAAGTTGCCTACGCCGACTTCGTGACCGCGATGATGGCCTTCTTCCTCCTGCTCTGGATCCTCGGCGCGACGACCGAGAAGCAGCGCAAGGGCATTGCCGACTACTTCACGCCGACCCTGGTCAAGACCAAGGAATCCTCGGCCGGGTCCAACAACGGCCTGCTGGGCGGTTCTTCGCTGACCGACGTCGACAATTATCCGCATGCCATGGGCCAGACCGGCACCCAGGCCATGACGATCCCGCGCGATGCGACCGGCGGCCCCAAGGAGGGCGGCACCAAGATCAAGCGCTCGGCCCGCGCCAAGCAATCTGTCGAGGAAAAGCTGCGTTCGACCGAAAGGCTGCGCAAGCTGGCCAAGCAGGTCCGCCTCGTCGACACCTCGATCGGTGTGCGCATCGACCTCGTCGACGATGCCGACTTCTCGATGTTCCGTCTCGGCACCACCGTGCTGACGCCCGATGCAGTCGAGCTGATCTCGGCGATTGCGGACGCGGTAGGAGCCGACGGCGGCCAGCTGACCCTGCGTGGCCACACCGACGCCCTGCCCTACAAGTCTGGCACTTACGGCAACAACTGGTCGCTCTCGGCCGGTCGCGCCGAAGCCACCCGCCAGGCGCTGATGCGTGACGGCATCGCCGAAGACCGCTTCAAGCGGATCGAAGGCGTTGCCGACAAGGAACTGCTGATTCCCGACAATCCGCAGGACCCGCGCAACCGCCGTATCTCGATCACTCTCCTGGACTGAGCTTCGGCTCGGTCCACGGCGGGACGCGAATCGGGCCGATCCCCCGATCTCCAATCATCTTCGGCCCGTGAGGTGAGGGTCCCCATGCCCTCACCTTCCGCGTTCCCGCCTTCCATTCGCCCCCATCGGTTCCACCCCTCTACAATAGAAAGAATGCGCAAGGGACGGACGTTCCCGGACGATCCGCCGCAAAAAGCCATCGAACCTCGCCGGGCCGCCAGTCTCCAAACTCCGTAGGCCCGGATCTCCAATCACCTGACGACAGCCCGTTCACGCCCACGCCGAGCGATTGCCGCACTCATGCGCGATCCCCCGGCCTGGACGTGAGCGGGCTTTTCTTTGAGCTGGGATCCGAGCTGGCCAAGCCGGGGCGGCATCGACCAGATCAGCCCACACAGGGCTGTGGCCGCGAAGTGATCGAGATCTGCCCCGCCCGCTCCATTCATCCTCAACCTGTCGCGGGCTGCGGGCCATGCGCCTCCGCGATCGGGCTTCGACAAGCTCTGCCTGAGCTGGAGGTAGAGTGAGCGGCAATGCAGGAGAGCGAAGACAGCGCCAACGTCACTGCTCATCCGAAGACTGTCGCAGGACGCGAACCGCGCGCCGCCGTGACCGGACTTCGACAAGCTCTGCCTGAGCGGAAGGCGGTGGGGCGAAAGGGCTGGAGAGCGAGGACAGCGCCACCCTCACCGTTCATCCTGAGCCTGTCGAAGGATGACGCCCCTGGCACGGCGCCTTCGCCGAGAGCGAATCACCGACCGATTCGCCGTTAACCCGTTCGCGATTCGCGCTCGGCTGCCACGCGTTGCCTTCGGTAACGGCACGAATCGCGTCGGCCCGCGCGAAGCGCAGGCACGGAGAAGGCCCCGACGGACTGGGGAGAACCGTCGGGGCCTTAGCCTGCCGAATGCAGGCTATTGGTTACTTTTCGCTACTTAGCGAAGCAGCGAGAGCACGTTCTGCTGGCTCTGGTTCGCCTGGGCGAGCATCGCGGTCGATGCCTGCGACAGGATCTGCGACTTGGCCATCGCGGTCGTTTCCGACGAGTAGTCAGCGTCTTCGATACGCGAACGGGCGTCCGAGAGGTTCGTGACGTTGGCAGTCATCGTGTTGACGGCCGAGTCGAGGCGGTTCTGCGAAGCACCCAGGTTGGCGCGAGCGGTCGAGACTTCGTCAAGAGCAGTGTCGAGGTCGTCGAGCTCGGTACCGGCCAGCGCGGTCACATCGACGGCAAGGGCTGCAGTCATGCCGGTTCCGGCGCTCACGTCGTCGAAGGTCAGGTCGATGGTGTCCGAAGCGTTGGCGCCGACCTGGATCTTGACGGTGCCGGCAGTACCGGCGGTGCCGTCGAACAGCTTGTTGCCGTTGAACTCAGTGTTGCCCAGAACGTCGGTGATCTGCGACTGAAGCTGCGAAACTTCGGTCTGCATGCGGGTGCGGTCGTCGGCCGAATAGGTGTCGTTCGAACCCTGAACGGTCAGTTCGCGAACGCGCTGCAGCATGTTGGTGACTTCCGAGAGCGCGCCTTCAGCGGTCTGCGCCATCGAGATGCCGTCGTTAGCGTTGCGGATGCCCTGGCTCATGCCCTTGATCTGCGAGGTCATCGAGGTCGCAATGGCGAGGCCTGCGGCGTCGTCCTTGGCGGAGTTGATGCGCTTGCCGGTCGACAGGCGTTCCATCGAGGTGCTGAGCATCTTGCTTGCCGAGTTCGAGGCGTTGGTAGCCCGAATCGCGCTGATGTTGGTATTGATAACAGACATTTAGGTAGCTCCCGTTGAATGTCCCGAGTTCCGGATCAGCTTCGCCGGCCCATCCGGCTCCGCTGCCAAGGTGAAGACCGGCAAGCTGGCGGCAAATTTAAGCCGCCCCGGCAAAAAAAGGTTACCCACCCCATCATAAACCCGCGGAATCCCGTCAAACTTCGCCGAATCCCGAGTGTAAAATTTTCCGAATTTTTAACTGAATCACCCGCATAAACGGCCGTGGAGATTGGTTAATACTACGGGGGACATCGAGACATGGGCGGGTTGAATTTCGACTCGAAATTCGCCCAGCGGCACGGACCGCTGGCAGATCGGGGAATGGCTATTGCCACTTCACTCCTCGATCTTGGTGCAATCGATTTGCGTGACGCTGCGGACGAGGCTCCTGGCCGTCCGCGCACGCGGTCGGTTCAACTTTCACGCGGCACTGCGCCCGCATTCGGTCGCAAGGGCGCATCGCAGATCGCGTTGACTTATGTCGATCCGGTCAGTGAAGCTTCGCTTGCCATGCTGCTCGCAGCCATGGCCGGCGCCGACGAGCCGATCGCGGCGGACCCGGAAAGCCTTTCGGTCTTCGCTCTCGCCGACCGTCTGGCCAACAGCGACATTCCGGTGCTGATCAACGGCCCGACCGGGACCGGCAAGGAAGTCCTGAGCCGCTTCATCCACGCCCGCAGCCCGCGCCGCGAAGGTCCGTTCATCGCCGTCAACTGCGCGGCGATGCCCGAGACGATGCTCGAGGCGATGCTCTTCGGCCACCAGAAGGGCGCATTCACCGGCGCTACCCAGGCGAGCGAAGGCTTCATCCGCGCGGCGGACGGCGGCACCCTGCTGCTGGACGAAATCGCCGAGATGCCGCTTCAGCTCCAGGCCAAGCTGCTGCGCGCGCTGCAGGAACAGGAAGTCGTTCCGATCGGCTCGACCAAGCCGATCAAGGTCGACGTGCGCATCATCGCCTGCGCCAACCGCGACCTGCCGACCGAAGTGGCCGAAGGCCGCTTCCGCGCCGACCTTTATTACCGCCTCAACGTGTTCCCGCTGACGCTGCGCCCGCTGCGCGAGCGCGCCGACGACATCGCCCCGCTCGCCTTCGCGATGGCGCTGCGTCACGCGCCGGACCCGGCCAAGGTGCCGTGCCCCAGCGAAGCGGCGATCGCGATGCTCAAGCTGCACTCCTGGCCCGGCAACGTGCGCGAGCTGGAGAACGTCATGCGCCGCGCGCTGCTCCTTGCCCACGGCAACGACGTGATCACGCCCGAGCACATCGTGTTCGACAGCCCGGCCCGCCTGATCGAATCGCCCGTCACGGCCACCGGCTTCGGCGTCACCGTAGCCCAGCCGCAGGTCGAAGAGGCGGAAACGCCGCGCAAGCTTTCCTCGATCGTGCAGATCTCGGAAGCCCGCGCCATCGTCGAGACGCTCGAGGCATGCGGCGGCAGCCGGGTGCGTGCGGCCCGCGAACTCGGCATCTCCGAACGGACCCTGCGCTATCGCCTCGCTTCGATGCGTGATGCCGGGATCGAGATCGGCAGAGCGGCCGCAGGAGGCCGTCGATGAGCGGCATCTCCGGCATCGGGGGCGGCGCTGGAGGAATTCAACAGATCATGGCCATGCGCCAACAGATCATCCAGCGCAACGAACTGCTCCAGCAAATTCATGCGCCGAAAGGCCCTGATCAGGCAGGCGGCGTGGCCGGTGTCGGCGGCGCAGCCCCGACCGAGGTCCAGGCCCCGGCCCAGGGTTTCGCCGATACGCTCAAGACGGCACTCGACAACGTCAATGCCGTCCAAGCCAAATCGGACACGATCACCGACGCCTACCAGCGCGGTGAAGTGACCGACGTCGCCAGTGTCATGCTTGCCCGGCAGGAAGCCGGAGTCGCATTCGAAGCGACCATGCAGGTTCGCAACAAGCTGTTGTCCGCTTACCAGGACATCATGCGGATGGGGGTATAATGTACCATGCCCGAGCTCGTTCCAGCCACGCCTGACGGCGTCCCGGCGGCCTCGCTGCCCGCCACGCAGTCGATGTTTGCTCCGCTCACCGATCCGGCAGGCGGCAGCATGCTCACGCGCCTTGGCACTTTCACGGCCCAGCCGGCGGTCCGCAAGGTCCTGCCGGTGTTCGTCGGCCTGTCAGCCATCGGCGGGGCCCTGCTCGCGTGGAGCGCGCTCGCGCCCTCACCGCAGCGCGTGCTGTACTCGCAGCTTGCCGACAGCGAACGCGCGAGCGTCGCCGCCGCGCTCGACCAGGCCTCGATCGACTACTCGATCGACAACAGCACCGGCGCCCTCTCGGTTTCCGAGGGCGACTTCTACAAGGCGCGCATGCTGGTCGCTTCCGACGGCGCGCTGGCGACACCGGAATCGGGCGTGCAGATGCTCGACAACATGCCGATGGGCGCCAGCCGCACGCTGGAAGGCGAACGCCTGCGCGCAGCGCGCGAGGCCGACCTGCAGCAGACCATCGCCCAGATCGACGGCGTGGAATCGGTCCGCGTGCATCTGGCACAGGGCGAGAAATCGGTCTTCGTGCGTGAAAACGTGCCGCCGACCGCTTCGGTCATGGTCCGTCTCGCGCGCGGCCGTTCGCTGACCGAGAGCCAGGTTTCGGCCATCCTCAATCTCGTCGCCGGCTCGGTGCCGGGCCTCTCGCCCGACGCCGTGCGCGTCGTCGACCAGCACGGCCAGCTCCTGTCGGAGACCGGCGGGGTCGACAGCGACCGCCTCGACCTGCAGGCCCGGATGGAATCCAAGCTGCGCGAACAGGTCTCGCAGCTGCTGCGCCCGATGCTTGGCGAAGGCAATTTCACCTCGGAAATCCAGGTCGACCTCGACATGGACGAAGTGACTTCCGCCCGCGAAAGCTACGACAAGGACGGTGTCGTACGCACAGAGACCGAGGCGCAGTCGCAATCGACCGCTGCCACTCCGGCCGTCGGCGTCCCGGGCGTCCTGTCCAATACACCGCCGCCGGTAACGCAGGCCCAGCCGGGCGCGCCGCAGGGCACCGCGCCGCAGCCGGGAGCGACTCCGCCGACCAACGGCGAGTCCCGCTCCTCGCGCACTTATGAACTGGGCCGCGAAGTCTCGGTCGCCAACACCACGCCGGGCGGCATAAAGCGCCTCTCGGTTGCGGTCGCGATCAGCGCCGATGCCATGAAGGGCGCCAAGGCCAAGGACATCCAGGAAATCGAGGCGCTCGTCAGCGCCGCGGTCGGCGCCAACCCGCAGCGCGGCGACCAGGTCAAGGTCATCGCGCGCAGCTTCGAGCCGATCGGGGATGCCGCCGCCCTGCCGTTCTACGAAATGCCGTGGTTCCCGATGGTCGTACGCTACGGTTCGGCCGTCCTTGCCGTCCTGATGGTGCTGCTGCTGGGCGTGCGCCCGATGGTCAAGGCCGTGCGCGGCGACAAGCCCAAGCCTGCCAAGAAGGCCAGGAAAGGCAAGAAAGGCGCTGCCGACGACGAAGACGAACTGGATGAGGAAGGCGAAACCGTCCTCGACGAGAACGGCCAGCCGGTCCTGCAGCGCAGCGCCGTGCGCGGCGCCCTGCCCGCCGGCGGCGCCGAAGACGTCGACATCGAGATCACCCGTTCTGACCTGCTCGCCAGGCAGCTCAACCTTGCCCAGAAGCTGGTGGCCGAACGGCCCGACAGCGCCGTTGCCGCCTTGCGCCAGATGCTCAACGAACCGCTCGATCAGCAGGCCGAGAAGAAGGAATTCGCGCAGTGAGCGAAGTCGTACCCCTGTTCCCGGCGGACAACGCCGCGGTCATGGTCATGCTGCTCGACAACGACAATGCCTCGCGCATCCTGTCCGAACTCGAGCCCGATGAACTGCGCCGCCTGGGCGAGAAGATGTGCGCCCTGGGCGAGATCAGCCCGGACGTCATTGCCGAGGCGATCGCCGGCTTCGTCGAGAAGACCGAAAAGCTCGGCCTCGTCGCGCATGACCGCGTCGACAAGGTCCGCTCGATGATGAGCAACGCCATCGGCGAAGTGAAGACCGAGAGCGTGATGCGCCAGATCATGCCGGACGAGCCCAAGACCTCGCCGCTCGAACTGGCCCGCTGGCTCACTTCCGAAGCGCTGGTGCCGCTGGTCAAGGGCGAGCATCCGCAGGCGATTGCCGTCCTGCTGGTGCAGCTCGACCCGGTCGTCGCCGCCGAAGTGCTGCACGCCCTGCCGACCGAAGAACAGTCGCAGATCGTCCACCGCATCGCCACGCTCGGCCCGGTTTCGCCGCAGGCCATCGCGATGCTGGAAGAACTGCTGACCCGCCGCATCACCGAGAACCATGGCCATCGCCCGCTGGCAATGGGCGGTCCGAAGGAAGCGGCCGACATCATCAACGGCGCCGGCAAGGTGATCGAGAAGCGGGTGATGAGCGAGATCGGCAAGATCGACAAGGCGCTCGCCAAGGAGATCGAGAACGAGATGTTCAAGTTCGAGCATCTCTTCGTGCTCGACCCGCAGTCGATGGGCACGCTGCTGCGCGACATCGGCAACGACACCCTTATCGACGCGCTCAAGGGCATCAGCGAGGAAGAACGCGACTACTTCTTCCGCGCCATGTCGAGCCGCGCCGCCGATGGCGTCAAGGACGAGATCGCCGCTCGCGGTCGCACCAAGCTGGCCGACGTCGTCGCCGCACAGAAGGAGGTCGTCCTCGTCGCCCGCAAGCTCGCAGCCGAAGGTTCGATCATCTTCGGCTCGGGCGATGACGAATACGTCTGAGCAGCGCGATGTCCGATCTCGGCTTCAAGATACCCACGCAAGGCATGAGCCTGTTCGAGGCCATGGCCCAGCCGCAGGGCTTTCGCGCCGACGCGCGTTTCGGCGCGCTGCCCGCGCCCGAGCCCGAACCGGCGCCGCCGCCTCCAGCCCAGGAACCGGCTGCGCCCGATCCGGTAGAGCAGGCCTTCACCCAGGGCTTCACCGCAGGTTACGAGCAGGCGCTGCAGGAGGCGCAGGCCCAGGCCCAGGCCGAAGCGGCCGCACGCGAAGGACTTGAGCTTTCGCTGACGCGCCTCAACGCGGTACTCGAAGAGGAACTGCGCAACCGCCTGCGCGAAACCGTGGCCGCCTTGTGCGAAAGCGCGATCGCTCCGCTGGCGATCGACGAGGACGCCCTAGTGCGCCGGATCAATGCCGCGGTGGGCATGCTCTCGCGCGCCGACGACGAGCGCGTGATCAAGCTGCACCCCGAAGACGTGAAGCTGGTTTCGCCGCGCCTTGCCGCTGAATGGCAGGTTGAGGAAGAAGCCGGCCTCGAACGCGGCACGATCCGCATCGAGACGGCCAGCGGCGGGGTCGAGGATGGCCCGGCAACCTGGCGCATCGCCATCGCCGAAGCCTTGCAACAGTGCTGAGCCGCGCGTGCTGAAGCTCTGGGACCCTATCCTGACCGACCTGGCCGCCGAGCCGGTCGACCTGACGCCGCGTCGCTTCGGCCTCGTCACCGCCTGCGACGGCGGCCTGCTGGAAGTTAGCGGCCTGTCGGTACCGGTAGGCGCGATGTGCCGCGTCGGCCATGGCCGGGGCAAGACGCTCTCCGCCGAAGTCATCGGCTTTCGCAACGGCAAGACGATGATGATGTTGCTGGGCGACACGATCATGCTGCGCCCCGGCGCGCGCGTATGCCCCGAAGGCCGCCCCGGCATGCTGCCGGTGGGCGACGCCTTTCTCGGCCGTGCCGTCGATGGCGAAGGCCTGCCGATCGACGGCGGCCTGCCGATCCATACCCGCACCGAATGGCCCGCGGGCGGCGTGCGCACTTCGGCGCTCGATCGCAGCCCGGTGCGCGAATGCTTCGACACCGGTGTGCGCTCACTCAACGCGCTCACCACTTTCGGCATCGGCCAGCGCATCGGCGTCATGGCCGGATCGGGCGTCGGCAAATCCGTGCTGATCGACATGATCGCGCGCGGCGCAACCGCGGACGTGATCATCGTCGGCCTGATCGGCGAGCGCGCCCGCGAGGTTTCCGATTTCGTCGAGCGGCACATGAACGCCGAGAAAAAGGACAAGACCGTGGTCGTCGCCGTACCGGCCGACCACGCGCCGAACCTGCGCCTGCGTGGCGCTATGCTCGCCACTTCGATGGCCGAGTACTTCCGCTCGCGGGGCAAGCGCGTCCTGCTCATTCTCGACAGCCTGACCCGCGTGGCCCACGCCGCGCGCGAAATCGGCCTGCTGCTCGGCGAGCCCGGCGCAGCGCGCGGCTATCCGCCATCCGCTCTCGCCACGATTACCAAGCTCGTCGAACGCGCCGGCAACTCGGCCGCCAGCATGGGCTCGATCACCGGGCTCTACACGGTGCTGGCAGACGGCGACAACCAGGACGACCCGGTGGTCGACACCGCGCGCTCGATCCTCGACGGTCACATCGTGCTCTCGCGCGATCTCGCCCAGCGCGGGCAATATCCGGCGGTCGACATCGCCGCCTCGCTCAGCCGCGTGATGAACGACATCGTCTCGCCAGAGCACCAGCAACTGGCCCGCCAGTTCCGCGCGCTTATCGCCAGCTACGAGGCCAACCGCGACCTCGTGCTGATGGGCGCCTACCGTGCCGGAGCCGACCCGCAGCTCGACAAGGCGATCGCGATGCACGAGTTGCTGACCGCCTTCCTGTGCCAGCAGGCCGGTGAAGTGATCGACCTGCCCGACAGCGGCGCCCAGCTTGCCGCGCTGCTGGGATGAGTTCGCAGGTTCCTCCTGTCCCTTGCCGTGAGGCAATGCCGTGAAGGAAGAGCGCAAGCGGCTTGCGCGCCTCAAGCGGCTCGAGAAGATCCGCGCCATCGCCAAGCAGACCGCCGCCCTGGAATCGGCGCAGGCGGAAAGCACGCTCACGCAATTGCGCGCGCTGTCCGACCGCACCCGGCAGATGGCGAGCGACTATGCCAGCCGCCGCGAAATGACCGATGGCGGCTCGCTCCACCAGGTCGGCCGGTTCGTCAGCGGGCTGCAGGCCCTGACCAAGACCACCGACGGCGACGCGATGCGCGCGCAGTCGATCGCCGATGCCAAGCAGCGCCTCCTCGCCGAGGCGGAACGGCGCCGCGCCGCCATCGAGGAACGCGCGCTGCTGCAGGAACGCATGATCGCCAAGGCCGGGCAAACGCCGGCCCTCGGCAGCAGAAAGGGATCTGGCACGGATCTTGAATAGTACCTTGCATGGTTAACCATGAGGTCCATCAAGGCATGATCCAGCTCTCGGCCCCGTCGATTTCCGCGAATGCTGCCCCGGCCGCCGGCACAGTGCCGACGACTGCAGCAAACGGCACGGAAACCGCCGACTTCGCCGCGCTTCTCGGCGCTGCGGGGACCCCGGGCGAGACCGCCACGGGCGAAGCCAAGCCCGCCGCTGCCGCATTGACGGCGGCGCTGGCAGTGCAAGCGACCGGCAATGGCGGCAAGGACGGCAAGGCAACCGGCAACGAAAGCGGCAAGGATTTGCCGGTTGCCGCAAATGCCGCTGCCGCCGCTGTAGCCGCTGGCGCAACCGTTGCCGCACCGACCCTCATCAAGGATGCCAAGCCCACCGCCGAAACCGCAGAAGCGGGCGAAGGCAAGGGCGAGGCGAAGACCACCGATGCTCCCGACGAAGAAGCGACTTCTGACCAGGCAGACGTGCCCATCGCGGCTGCCAATCCCGTCATACCGCTTGTCGTCCCACCGCTGCCCGGTACCGACGATCGCGTCGAATTCCGGGCAGCGGTTCCCGATACCGCTTCCGCTGGCCGCTCTGCCGCTTCGCCGAGCGCGCTTGTGCAGGGCACCGCAACACCGGCCAGAAACGCTGGTACCAAGGTCCTGCCCGATGCAGCCGCGCCAGTCGCCAAAATCGCCACGGCGGCCCCGGTTGCCGCTCAGGCCGCCGCCCAGTCCGTGGCGCCCACACAGGTTCTGCAGGTTAAGCTGGCCCCCATCGTCACCACCGATGCGGCCGAAGCCGGCAAGGGCGCCCAGGCCCAGGCCCCGGCCGACCTCAATCCGGTAGCCGCAATCATGGCCCGCATCGACACAGCCAAGGCCGCAGCGAACAATGCGACCGCTACTGCCGACCCCAAGGCGAACACCGCGAGCGAGGTCATTGCCGACGCCGGCAAGAAGGACATCGACACGGCCCAATCCGCCAGCCAGCCAGCAACGCGCTCGGCAGTGCAGCCCGCCGCCATGCACTTCGCAAGCGCGCAGCCGACCGCCTCGACCGCACCGGTCATTGCGACTGGCCCGGCAGCAGCGCCGACAGCAGTCGAGCAGCCGCACGATTTCACCACGCTGGTCGACCGCCTTTCCGAAGCGCGCGAAGCTGCATCGCCGCAGGTCGTGCGCACTGCGATCAACCATGCCGAGTTCGGCCAGGTCTCGATGCAGTTCCGCCAGGACGACGCGAAGATGAGCGTGACGCTCGCCAATGCCGATCCCGGCTTCACGTCGGCAGTCCACTCGGCAGTCGCCGCGACGCTCGCCGGCAATGCCGCGGGCAATGGCGACCAGCAGCGCAGCGACAGCCAGCAGGCCCAGCAGCAACAGCAGCACCAGGCATCGACCCAGCAGCAGTCCGCCGCATCGAGCAACGGACAGGGCCAGGGTCAAGGGCAGCAACAGGCCGCCCAGGCCCGCGCCGAGCAAGGCGAACGCAACTTTCACCGCGCGCAGTCCGCCTCGGCCGGCGCGCAGCAGGGCGAGCGCAAGCCGTCCGACGGGGCCGCCAGCGGCCCTCGGCGTAGCGGCATCTACGCCTGACATCCGACTATTCAGGGGACTTTGAGATGAGCAAATCCGGCAAGGAAGAAAAGCCAGCCAAGAGCAAGGGCAAGCTCGGCCTGATCCTGGGCGCGGTGGGCCTTCTGGCCGTGGGCGGCGGCGGCATGTTCGGCCTGGTGCAGGCCGGCGTGATCGGCGGCGGCCATCACGAAGCCAAGCAGGACAACAATCCCAAGCTGATCCGCAAGGGCGAAGTCGACCCTTACGCGCCGGTCAGCGACAAGAAGGAGGAAGGCGGCGCCGCGGAAGTCGATGGCGAAGGCGGCGACGAATATCGCACCGCCTACTACACCTTCTCCGAGGAATTCACCTCGAACCTCAAGAACTCCGACGCGATGGTGCAGATGGCACTGGCCTGCTCCACCCGCCGCGACGGCCGCGTGCTGATGTGGCTGAAGAAGCATGAACTGGCGATCCGCTCCCAGCTTCTCACCATCATCGCCGATACACCCGAAGAGAACGTCTACACGATGGCCGGCAAGGAACAGCTGCAGAAGCGCATGACCGCCGCGATCAACAAGGTCCTCACCCAGAAGGAAGGCTTCGGCGGCGTCGACGCCGTCTACTTCCGCAGCTTCATCGTCCAGTGATCCGACGATGACGTCCGCCGCATCCCAAGGAACCGAGCGCATGAAAGCCCGCCACTGCAAGGAACTGCTGGGGACCGGTCCGTCGATCGGCGAGCTCGTCCCGGCTCTCTCGCTGATCGGCGAGCGGCTTGCGCGGGCGCTCGCCTCGGGCCTTGCCCGCCTCTCGGGCGGCGATGCCCCGGTCGTGCGCGTCGGCATGCCGCTCGACGGCACGCTGGGCTCCATCCAGTCGGAACTGGAAGGCCTTGCCTCGCACACGCTCCTTGCGGTGGGTGCGGAATCCCGGCCAATGCTGGCCGTCTTCGAGGCCGCGCCGGTCTTCCGCCTCGTCGACCGTGCCTTCGGCGGACGCGGCGACGTGCCGGACCCGCTGCCCGATACCTTCCCGCTTTCTGCCGAACTGCTGATCGCGCGCATCGAGGGCACCGTTGCCGATGCCCTCTCGATCGCTTTTGGCGGCGAAGCGAAGCACGCGGTGCGCACCGTGCGCCGCGAGACCAGCCTGCGCCAGCTTGCACCGTTCGACCGCAACGAGGAGCTGCTGCTCCTTTCGCTCGAAGTCGAGGAAACCGGCTGCGAGCCCTGGTCGATGCTGCTCGCTTTCCCGCAGACGACGCTTTCGGCACTCGTCACCGTGCCGCGCCACCCGCGCAAGGCGCGCATGATGCAGGCCGCGCCCGATCCAGCGTCGGAGCCCTTCGCTTCGATGCCGCTGCAGGTGAAGGCCGTCCTCGTCGACATGACGATGGGCTTTTCGCGCCTGTCCAGCCTCAAGCCCGGCGACATCCTGCCGGTGGCAGTGGCGCGCAGCGTTCCTCTCAAGGTGGGCGACCAGACCGTCGCCAACGGCACTATCGGTGAACTCGACGATCGCGTCGCGGTTCAGGTTTCCCACGCATTCTGACTACGAAAGACGATCAACCATGAGCATTCATCCCCGCGGTTTCGATTTTCTTCGCGACGTCGACGTCCGGCTCTCGGTCGAGCTGGGCCGCACCGAAATGAAGCTGAAGGACATCCTCGCCCTCGGCCCGGAAAGCGTCGTCGTCCTCGACCGCATGTCGGACGAGCTGCTTGACGTCCTGGTCAACGGCAAGCCGATCGCCAAGGGCGAAGTCGTCTCGCACAACGGCCGCTTCGGCCTGCGCATCGTCGAGATGGTCGGCGTCGAGGAAACCGCCGACGAAAATGCCATCCCGCTTCCCGGCGGCGCGCAGGGCTGACGCATCATGCTGTGGTACATCCTCAAGCTTATCATCCTGCTGCCACTGATCGGTTTCATCGCCTGGGGCTGCCTCAAGCTGGCGAAGAAGATGCAGGAAAAGGCCGGAATCGGCGGCGGTTCGAAGTCGATCCGCATCGTCGAGACCACCATGCTCTCGCCCACGCTCAAGCTTGCGGTGATCGAATTCCACGGCCGCGAGATCCTCGTCTCGGCCTCGCGCGGCGGCCTCACCCGCCTGGCCGAAGCACCGGCGCGTCCCCGCACTGCGGAAAGCCTGCCCGAATGAAGCGCATCGTTTCCCTGATCGCCGCACTGCCGGCGCTGCTGCTTCCCGCGGTGGCCTTCGCGCAGGTCCAGGCCCAGTCGCTTCCGGCGGCGGCGCCTGCATCGGACTCGGCGATCCCCGGCGCGCTCGACCGCGCCTTCGGGGCAATGGGCGGCACCGAGGGTCCGGGCATGAGCCTTTCGCTGCAGCTGCTCCTGATCATGGGGCTGCTGACGATCCTGCCCAGCCTGATCCTGATGATGACCAGCTTCACCCGCATCCTGGTGGTGCTGGCGATCCTGCGTCAGGCGCTGGGCCTGCAGCAATCGCCGCCCAATCAGGTGCTGATCGGCCTGTCGCTGTTCCTCTCGCTGTTCGTCATGGCGCCCACCCTCGAACGCGTGAACGCCAATGCCATCGCCCCCTATTCCGCCGGCACCATCAATGCCGAGCAGGCGATTGCCAACGGCGGCAAGGAATTCCACGCTTTCATGATCCGCCAGACGCGTGAGCGCGACCTGACGATGTTCGCCGAGATGGCCAATGCACCGCGTTTCGCGAAGCCGGCCGACGTGCCCTTCTCGATCCTGCTGCCCGCCTTCGTCACCAGCGAACTGAAGACCGCCTTCCAGATCGGCTTCATGCTGTTCCTGCCGTTCCTCGTGATCGACCTCGTGGTCTCCTCCGTCCTCATGTCGCTGGGCATGATGATGATGAGCCCGATGGTCGTTTCGCTGCCTTTCAAGCTGCTGCTTTTCGTCATGGTCGACGGCTGGGCGCTGCTTATGGGCTCGCTGGCCTCCAGCTTCGGGTAGCGCGGGCGATGGAAGACATCACCAACCTGCTCAGCCTGGCCGACAAGATGCTCTGGGTGACGGCGCTCGTCGCCGCCCCGGTGCTGATCGCCTCGCTGGTCGTCGGCCTCGCGGTCGGCGTCGTGCAGGCTGCCACGTCGGTCAACGAGCAGACCCTGACCTTCGTCCCCAAGCTGGCCATCACCGCATTGGTGCTGGTTCTCTTCGGCGGCTCGATGATGACGCTGATCGGCGACTTCACCCAGGAGATCTTCGCCCAGATCGCGAACATCTCGCAGGCGGAGCGCGTCCTGCCGTGATGAACCTGGACTTCGGTTTCGGCGCGCTTGAACAGGATTTCTGGCGGCTGCTCTTCGTGATGACCCGCATCGGCGCGGCGCTTGTTGCCGCCCCGCTGTTCGGGACCGCGAGCGTGCCGCCCCAGCTTCGCGTCGTCGCAGCCGGAGCCATTGCCGTTCTCGTCTGCGCCTGGACCGACGTCCAGGCTCCCGCAGCGCTGTTCTCGCTGGCAGGGATGGTATCGGTTGCCGGTGAGGTCCTCATCGGCCTCTCGCTCGGCTTCATCCTGCAGGTCGCCTTTGCCGCCCCGGTTCTTGCCGCGGAAATCATCGGCGGCTCGATGGGCATGAGCATGGCCACCGCGGTCGATCCCAACTCGGGTGCGCAGTCGCCCGCTCTCGGCCAGTACTTCTCGGTGGTCATCACCCTGGTCTTCCTTGCCCTTGGCGCCCACCTGCAGTGGTTCTCGCTGGTAATCGAGAGCTACAAGAGCTTCCCCCCGGGCCACACCTGGCTCGGTGCAGAGCGCCTGTCCGAAATCGCCGGTTTCGCCAGCTACATGTTCGTGACCGCCGTTACCATCGCGCTGCCGGTCAGCCTGATCCTGCTGATCGTCCAGATGGTCACCGGCGTCCTCAGCCGCTCGGCACCTGCGCTCAACCTCTTCGCGCTGGGCCTGCCTGCCGGCGTTCTGGCCGGCATTGCCGCCCTGCTGATTTCCGCCCCGGTCCTCACCGACCTCGTCACCCGCATTTCCGCCGATGCCATCGGCGCCACTTCGGACCTGCTGAAGCCATGAGCGAACAGAGCGGCGAAAAGAGCTTTGCGCCAACAGAGAAGCGCAAACGCGACGCAGCCCAGAAGGGCGACGTCCTTCGCTCGCGCGAACTCGCCACGGCTGGCGCCGTCACCGTGGGCGCAGTCTGGATGCTGGCCGCAGGTCCCTGGGTCCTCGAACGGCTGAGTGAAACGCTACGGGCCGGTTTCGTCTGGGACCGCGCCGCGATCGACGATTTCGAGCCCGGCCAGCTGATCGTTTCGGCGGCCATCTCCGCCCTGCCGCCCGTATTCCTGCTGGGCCTGGCGATCATCGCGGTTTCGCTGATCTCGCAGCTCGGCTTCGGCGAGGGTCGCTGGATCGGCGGCAACATGGCGCCCAAGGCCTCGCGCATCAATCCGATGTCGGGCCTCAAGCGCATGTTCGGCCCGAACGGCTGGATCGAGATGGGCAAGGGCATCGCCAAGGTCGGCCTGCTCGGCACGATCGCGTGGTTCTGGGCCGACGGCCGTCTCGAAACCATCGCCAAGCTCGGCCGCGGCGACCTGTTCGGGCAGCTTTCCTATGCCTGGCACGGCGTCATCATTCTGCTGTTCTGGCTTGCCGGCGGTCTCTTCGTGATCGCGCTGGTCGACGTGCCGGTGCAGATGGTCCGCCGCCTCTCGCGCCTGAAGATGACGCTTCAGGAAATGCGCGACGAGAACAAGGAAAGCGAAGGCTCGCCCGAGAAGAAGGCGGCGATCAGGAACGCCCAGCGCAAGATCGCGATGGGCGGCCTGATCCCGGCCATGAAGGAGGCGCAGTTCGTCATCACCAACCCGACGCACTTCTCCATCGCGCTCACTTACGATCCGGACAAGGCGCATGCCCCGATCGTGCTGGCCAAGGGCCGCGGCGACAAGGCGCTCGCCATGCGCGAACTGGCCGCCGAGTACCAATTGCCGGTCCTCGAGTATCCCGCACTTGCCCGTTCGGTGTTCTACACCACCCGCGAACGCCAGGTGATCCGCGAGGAGCACTATGCCGCGGTCGCCGCGATTCTTGCCTTCGTCATGTCGCTCAAGCGCGGCGAAAAGCGCGTTCGCCCCGAAGTGTCGGTGCCGGTCACGCTGCGCTTCGACGCCAACGGCAATCTCGACCCGGCTTCGGTGCACTGATCGTGGCTTTCCCGGAAAAAACCGTTTCCAACCCCTTAAGCCCGGCACGGCAAGGCCGTCCTAGAGGTACATGGTAGACAGCACATCCTCGACCAGTTCGGCGACGTCATCGCTGATTTCGTCCCTCGGCGCAGGGAGCGGGATCGACTTTGCCGGACTCGCCGCAAGCCTGTCGGCCGCGCAGTTCGCCGCGCGCAGCGATCAGCTCGCTGCCAAGTCGGAGAAGCTCGACGCCAAGATTTCGGCGGCTTCGAACATCAAGTCGATGCTGCTCAACCTCGACACCTCGTTCGGTAATCTCGTGCGTTCGGGCGACCTGGCCCGCACCCCGGTCGTGGCCAACGGCGCGGTGGCTTCGGCCACCCTGACCGGCACGAGCCAACCGACCGGCACCTTCTCGCTTGAAGTCACGCAGCTCGCCTCGGGCCAGCGCATCGCTTCGAACGCCTACAGCGCGGCGACCGACACGGTCGGTTCGGGCACGCTCACCCTGCGCTTTGGCACCGTTGCGGGCGCAGCCTTCACCGAAGACACCGGGCACGCCTCGGTCGACATCGCGATCGCTGCAGGCTCGACGCTGTCGCAGGTCGCGTCGGCCATCAACGGCGCCAATGCCGGCGTCACTGCCTATGTCGCCAACACCGTCAACGGCGCGCAGCTCGTCCTGCGCGGACCGGAAGGCGAATCCAACGGCTTCGTCCTGGAGGCGACCGAGGATGCCGCAGACCCCGGCCTGTCCAACCTGGCCTGGAATCCCGGCTCGGCGAACGGCCAGCTCCTGGCGACGGCGCAGGACGCCAAGTTCAACGTCGACGGTCTGGCCATGACCTCGAGCTCGAACACGATTTCCGAAGCCATTCCCGGCGTAAAGCTGACGCTGGGCGCGACCAATGTCGGCGCGCCGACGAACGTGTCGTTCAACGATCCCACCGATGTCATCGAATCGGCGATGCAGGACTTCACCAGCGCGCTCAACGAGCTGATGTCGGAACTGAACACCGCTACTGCCATCGGCGCGGATCTTGCCAACGACAGCGGCGCCAGGGCGCTCAAGCGCTCGCTTTCGCAGCTCGCCGGCACCACCGTGATGCCCAATGCGACCGGCGTGGCCAAGACGCTCGCCGACCTGGGCCTCAAGACCGAGCGCGACGGAACCTTCTCACTCGACACCGACCGGTTCAAGGCGACGATGGAAGCCGACCAGGACGGCGTCGTCGCGATGTTCACCAACGGCATCTACGGCGTCTACGCGACGTTCGACGCGATCTACCGCAAGGCCAGCAGCACGACCGATCCCGGTTCGCTGGGTGGCTCGATCTCGCGCTATTCCAAGCAGCTGACCGAAGTGACCGAGAACCAGTCGGACCTCGTCATCAAGCAGGAGGAGCTTCGCGCCCGCATGGTCGCCCGCTTCGCCAAGACCGAGACGCGGATCAGCTCCTCGCAGTCCACCCTCTCGTTCCTCCAGAGCCAGATCGACATCTGGAACAACTCAGGCAACAACTGACATGCTGGCGCACCGATCCCCTCACGAAGCTTACCGCCGGGTCGATTTCGACGCCCGCGTCAAGGGCGCCAGCCCGACCGAACTCGTGCACCTGTGCTACGAACATCTCGTCAGCGCGCTGGGCACCGCGATCCATGCGGATCGCATCGGCGACAATAGCCTCAAGAGCCGGTCGATGACCCGCGCGCTTACCGCGGTCACGGCACTGCAGCTGGGGGTCTCGGGCGAGAACGAGATGGCAGCCGCGCTCAACCACCTCTACGAATCGGCGCGCCGCACGATTCTCGACAATGCAGTGAGCTTCGATCCGCGCACGGTCGAAACACTGCGCACGGACTTCATGGAAATCGGCCAGGCACTCCAGGCCGGCTGAGCCGGATTGGCGGCGAGATCGCACGGTTTCGGTTGCCACCAACATAGCGTTTCTCCTGCCCGGAAATCCGCAAGCCTCAATTGCATCGAAATCGGTGGCATCGTGCCACACGTGCCGGTGCGACTGCGCGTAATCCCCTAAGGGCAAACCAGTGGGGAGACTGCAGTGGAACGACTTTCCAACCTGATCCTGATCGACGGAGAAACCCGCCGTCGCGCCGCGATCAGCCATGCCCTTTCGACGGCCCAGATCCATGTCGAACCGTTCGAGAACATCTCAGAACTGGGCGCTGCATGGCCCAGCGGTGGTGTCGTCCTCCTGCACGAGCAGGCCGGGGCCATTTCCAGCCTGATCGAACAGATGGCGAAACACGGCGAATGGTTTCCGATTATCGCCTTCAGCGAATTTCCATCGCCGCCGCGGATCGTTCAGGCCGTACTCGACGGCGCGATAGACTATGTCAGCTGGCCGATCACTGCAGACGAATTGAGCGCCTCGCTCGATCGTGCGATCCGGCGCACCGATGCCTTCGGTCACGCCAAGTTGCGCGAAGTGATGGCGCGCGCGCGGATCGCCCGGCTGAGCCGCCGTGAAAGGGAAGTGCTGGGCGGCGTGGCAAGCGGGCTGTCCAACCGGCTGATCGGCGAAAGGCTCTCGATCAGTCCCCGTACGGTAGAGATCCACCGCGCCAACATGCTCACCAAACTCGGCGCCAACCATACCTCGGACGCCATTCGCATCGCGATCGAGGCCGCCCTGATCAAGTGAGAGGTGCCGCTACGACAAAGACCGCTCAGTGAAGGCGAGCGGCGGGCGGGACTTCGATGCTTTCCAGGTCCTGCCGGTCGAACTCCATGCGCGCCAGCAGCAGAGAGACATGCGCCGCCAGCAGGGCAAGCGCGACAGTCGCGCCTTCGGAGATCATTTCCTCGGACTCATCGTCCATGACGACCGTGGCGAGGCAAGAACCGCTGCCGCCGCGGGACAACATGAAGGCAACGTCGGGTCCAAGGATCGCCAGCACTGCGCTTTCGGCCGCGCCGCAGGTCAGCATCTCATCGATCGTGTTGAGATCGAATGCGTGCCTGAGCCCCAGCGGCGTTCCCTGCAGCAGCAGCCCGGCTTCGCGAATGCGATCGCTTTCCTCGGCCGCATCGCTGCCGACGCAGTCGTTCAGGAAATCCCGAAACCTGGCCGTCCAGACTTCCCAATCCTTTGTACGATCAATCACCATGCCCGACCCGTTTTGCCATCGCCCCGCACCCGCCAGACGCCATGAAAGGCCAGCTGTCAATCCGCAGAATTCGCGCAACATAAGGCGCCGTCCCACCTTGCTACAGCATGACTGCACAAGGTGAAGCGACGATTCACATCTGCGGGACGGCCCGGCGCGATCCGCGAATCGGCCCGCGTGGCCATCGCTCAGCGCACGGTGGCGTTGCCCACGCGGGCGCGCTCCTCGAACCAGGGCACCATGCGTTCGATCGCTTCCTCGACCAGCGCAGTGGACACAGCGAAACTGAAGCGCATGAAGTGGTGCCCGTCGACCGGATCGAAATCGATGCCCGGCGCCGTCGCGACGCCGGTATCGCGGAGCAGTTGCTGGCAAAGGGCCAGGCAATCGTCAGTCAGGTGGCTGACATCGGCATAGATGTAGAAAGCCCCATCGGGAGGCGCGATCTTCTGCAACCCCAGGCGCGGCAGCGCGGCCAAGAGCAGCTCACGGTTACGGGCATAGACCTCGACATGGCCTGCCAGTTCCTCCCGGCAGTCGAAGGCGACCAGCCCTGCATGCTGGGCGAGTACCGAGGGCGTCAGGAACAGGTTGGACATGCGCGCGCGCGCCGCATCGACCAGATCGGGCGGAACGAGCAGCCAGCCGAGGCGCCATCCGGCCATCGAGTAGTACTTGGAGAAGCTGTTCACGACCACGGCATCGGGCGCATATTGCAGCATCGACTGCGCGGCCCGGCTGTAACTCAGACCATGGTAGATCTCGTCCGAAACGATCCGGATGCCCTTGCGGCGACAGACTTCGGCTATTGCCGCAAGTTCCTCGGGCGCAATGATCGTGCCGGTCGGATTGGCCGGGCTGGCGACGATCAGGCCGTCCGGCACAGGGTCCAGAGCATCGAGCGCGGCTGCCGTGATCTGGTAGCGCTCGGCCGGCCCGCAGGCGACTTCGACCGGCTCCAGATAGAGCGTCTTGAGGGTATTGCGGTAGGCAACGTATCCCGGCCTCGCAAGGGCAACGCGCGCACCCGGTTCGAACAGGCTGGTGAGCGCCAGGACGAAGGCAGGAGAAGCTCCGCAGGTCAGGATCACCTGCTCACGGTCCAGCTTGACGCCATAGGCATCGTCGTAATGGCGGGCGATGCGCTCAAGCAGGGCGATGTTTTCCCAGTATCCGCCGGGCTCGCTGTCGAGCACTTCGTGTGCCTTTGCGATGGCCGCGGCCGGTGCGCCGGTGGAAGGCTGCCCGTATTCCATGTGGATGACGTCGCGGCCGCTTTCAGCTAACTCGTAGGCTAGGCGGCCGATCGACATGGCGTGAAAGGGTTCGACTTTTGCAACCATGTGCGGTTGCTAGGCTTGCAGCATCGCTTGCACAAGCCGGAGGTGCAAATCCTTGGGCCGGTGCCATCCGGTATACCTAAAAAGGGGTACCCCCTTACCCTCATGCCTCCGGCAAACAGCTGGATTTCAGAGATAAATTGAAACGGGCGCACTCATACAAGTTAGTCAGAGCATGTGCAGCGGTTTCGCATCATGTTGAAGACAGGCAAGCGGAGGTTTTCGGCGAACTGCCCGCTTGCCGCTTGTTTGACGGGGCCATGATGATCTTACGCTTTCTACGCGACCGAACGGCCAGCTCTGCGGCTGAATACGCCCTGCTGCTGGCGATGGCCGGAGGCGGCATTGCCATCGCCGCTCTGGCCCTGAGCGGCTCAATCAACTTTGCCATGGCCGATGGCGCCAGTTCGATAGCCAGCGGTGACAGCAGTTCCGGAGGCAGCGGCTCTTCGGGGGGATCGGGCGGAACTTCATCGGGCGGCACCTCATCGGGCGGCACTTCGTCGGGAAGTTCGAGCGGAGGCAGCTCCAGCAGCGGTTCATCGGGTGGTTCGAGTGGGGGCAGCAGTTCGGGCGGCTCAAGTTCGTCCGGCGGGGGCACGACAACCGGGGGTTCGACCACCGGTGGATCCACTACAGGAGGATCGACCTCTGGCGACACGTCTGGCGGGACCACCACATCCAGCACCAGCAGCACATCCGGAGGCACGACCACGACCAGTGGCGGCACGAGCACGGGCGGCGGCAACGGCAGTTCCTCGGGCGGCGGCAACGGCAGTTCCTCGGGTGGCAGCACATCCGGCGGGGTAACCGTTCCGCCCGGATGCAAGAACGGCAACGGCAAGAAGGACTGCCCGCCCGCTTGAGGCCATCGCACGCCGTGCCTTGCCGATCGGGCTTAGTGCCGCGCGGGCTCAGTACCGCTCGATGGTGATGTGCTGCAATTCGTGAACCGGCCGCAGGCGCCGGCGCAGTTCCGCGGTATCGACCCGTTCCTCGTGAACGGAGACTCCGACGATGGCAGCGTGGGCCTCGGGTCCGACGCGCCAGACATGCAGGTCGCAGATCACCGCATCGCCCGGAGCCTCCACCAGTTCGCGCACTTCTGCCGCAACATGGTCATCGGTACGATCCAGCAGGACGGAGGCGGTGTCTCGCATGAGCGTCCATGACCAGCGGGCGATCACCAGCGCGCCGACGAGGCCCATAACCGGATCGAGCCAGACCCAGCCAAGATAGCGCCCGGACAGCAAGGCGGCGATGGCAAGCACCGAAGTCAGCGCATCGGCAAGGACGTGCATATAAGCCGAACGCAGGTTGTTGTCCCCGTGCCCGTGGCCATGATGATGCCCCTGACGATGCCCGTGGTCGTGATCGTGCCCATGGTGGTGCCCGTGGTGATGCCCGTGGTGATGATCGTGGCCATGATGGTGATGGCCCGAAAGCAGCAGGGCACTGACGACGTTCACGGCCAGGCCGATGATCGCGATCACGGTCGCTTCGCCGAAGGCAACGCGCACCGGGCTGAGCAGGCGCATGAAGGATTCGAAACCGATACCCAGTGCAAACATGGCCAGCACCAGCGCCGATGCGAAGCCGGCCAGATCACCCACCTTTCCGGTCCCGAAGCTGAAAGCCGGGTTGCGCTTGTGCCGTTTGGCATAGGCATAGGCCATCGCCGCAACGCTCAGCGCGCCGGCGTGGGTCGCCATGTGAAAACCGTCCGCAAGCAGGGCCATCGATCCGGTCAGATATCCGGCCACGATCTCGCCCACCATCATGACGGCGGTCAGGGCCACGACCCATAGCGTGCGGCGCGCATTGGCGTCGTGCGACGCACCGAGGAAATCGTGGTCGTGGATGAAGTGGTCTATTTCAGGCTGGCTCGCCATCTTCGGCCGTCTTTCTATTTCGCGTAGCGCCGGATCGCCGCCAGCAGGGCCTCGGCCCCGGCTTCGCGCTCTTCCTGCGAGAGTTGGGGCGCGGCGACATGTTCCTTCATGTGCGCCTCGATCAGTTCGTCGATGAGACCGTTCAGCGCGCCGCGCACGGCGGCGGCCAGATGCAGGGTCTTGGTGCAGTCCTCGCCACCGACCAGCGCGCGCTCCACGGCCTGGAGCTGACCGACGAGCCGGCGCACGCGCAAGACAAGGGCGTCGTTGTTGGCGGAGAGATGTCCCATAGGATACCCCCCTATCCTATAATCCACATATCCGGCAAGACGATCCATCGGGCGCCCCCGCACTGGCCAAGTCGACAGGTGGGCATGGCTTGGGCATTATGCCGGGCAATTCGGGGTCGATGCAGGGTCCGCCGTGGCTCGGCGGTGTAGCGGCTCGCCATGTGAACTGGGGTCATCGATGCCGCAATTGTCCGATCTGGACCGTCACCTTCCCGCGCCACTTGCCGAAGCCGTTGCGCCGCTTGCACGCCTGGCGCAGTTCAAGGCCGGGCAGACGGTCATGGGCCACCAGGACGAGACGAGCGACGTCTTCGTCATCCTCGAAGGCACGCTGCGGATTGAACTGCTCTCGCAGAACGGACGCGAGATCACGCTCAGCGATGCCGGTCCGGGCGCACTCGTGGGGGAATTCGCCGCGCTTGACGACCAGCCGCGCTCGGCAACGGTCATGGCCACTACCAAGGCAAGTCTGGCGCGTATTCCCGGGGCGGCCTTTCGCGAAGCCGCGTTCGCGCATCCGGAATCGGCGGAATGGCTGACCCGCCGCCTCGTGCGCATGCTGCGCCAGCTCAACGAGCGGATCTTCGAGCTCAATGCCCTTGCCGTGCGCAGCCGCCTGCACTGCGAACTGCTGCGCTTCTGCCTCGATACCGGCTTTAAGGGTAACGAGGCGACGATCACGCCTTCGCCCACTCATGCCGAGCTGGCCAACCGCATCGGCACCCACCGCGAGGCAGTGACCCGCGAACTGCGCTACCTTGCCGAACAGGGCATCACGTCCAGTTCCGGGCGCAAGCTGATCGTCTGCGACATTGCCCGACTGGCGGAAATCGTGCGCGCCGCTGCCGGGGACGTCGAACTGATCCAGCGGGCCAACCAGGCCGGAATCGGCCGCGGCACGGCCTGACCAGCCAGCAACGCAACGATCCCATCGCGGCATTGTGGTAAAAGTCACAAGGCCCCTGTGGTCTAGGTCACTGCGCTCAACCTCCAGGCAGGGTTAACAGGTTCTTGTCCGGAGCGTGCGACCCCGCTTTCGGATGCGACCGGAAGCCAGTGGGAGGCTTGCATGCGACCTTCGGTCTCCCCCTTCCATCCGGAATCACTCGCAGACTAAGGCGGCAGCCGGGCCCGCATTGCTTGAGCCAATCCCTAACACGGCTGCCGCCACTTTTCCGGTTCTTGAAGAGATGGCCCTTCCCGACGATGCCGGTAGGGGTGCCGACAAGATCGAGAAGGGCCGGTCGACCCGCCAATGCGGGTCTATGCGATCGGAGGCGATCGCAAGGCGTTCCTCCCTGGCAACCTGTGCCGGAGCGACCTGAGTGCGGAACATGTCGCTCCGGCGGAGCCACCCTTTTCAGGGCGCCCCCAGGATTGACCTGTCAATTCGTGCCTCGACAGGTGCTACCCTACAGCTCTTGTTCTTGTCCGAAACCTGAATTGCCTGAGGCCGCTGGGCAAACAGCCAGCTAAAAAAGTCGTGCCGCGCATCGCCACTGGCCCATGCACTGCGCCGGGCGAGCGCGGCCACGGCGCTGCCCCTAGTCAACCGATCGTTTCCCGGCTTGGGATCAATACAGGACATGGTCAGCGCCTTCTTCCAGTGGCCGGGGCGCTCCCACCTGTCGCAGTCCCGGCACAACTGATAGATAACCAACTTACCACGACTCGGGAAAATACGCAGAACTTTTTACTAAGCTAAACAAGCAATATACAAGATGTACTCAATGTCATCTTGCTCATTACTTACCGCGCTGCAGCAAGAGCCTTCTGGCGGCGGCGTTGAACCGAACTACCCAGCCCGATAGCTTCACGGTACTTGGCGACCGTTCGCCTTGCCAGCGCAAACCCCTTGCCGTTGAGCAGTTCCACCAGCGCATCGTCGGACAGGATCGCCTTGGGATCCTCGGCGTCTATCAACTGCTTGATAGCGGCCTTCACTGCCTCTGCCGAAGCCGCACCCTCGCCGCCCGCGCCGCTGACGCCCGAGCTGAAGAAATACTTCAACTCGTAAGTTCCGCGCGGACAGTTGAGGAACTTGTTCGAAGTCACGCGGCTGACGGTCGATTCATGCATGCCGATCGCTTCGGCCACCGCGCGCAGGGTCAGCGGCTTGAGCTGGGAAACGCCGTGCCGGAAGAAGCCGTCCTGTTGCTTCACCAGTTCGCTCGCCACCTTGAGGATCGTCTTCTGCCGCTGGTCGAGCGCCTTGATCAGCCAGTTGGCATCGGCAAGCTTTTCGGAAAGCCACGCACGCGAGGTCTTGTCCTCGCAAGTGCCCTTGAGCTCGACGTAATAGCCGCGATTGACGATCAGGCGCGGCAGCGTCGCCTGGTTGAGCGCGATGTCCCAGCCGCCGTCGCTGCGCGGAGTCACGAGGATGTCGGGCGTGACGGCCCCGCTTGCCTCCCCGCCGAAACGCGCGCCCGGCTTGGGGTCGTAGCTGCGCAGTTCGGCCAGCATATCGGCGAAATCCTCGTCGTCCACGCCGCACATGCGCTTGAGGCGAGCCAGTTCCCCCTTGGCGACAAGGTCGAGATTATCGATCAGGCGCGCCATGCACGGATCGTAGCGGTCCGCCTCGCGCGCCTGCAGGGCGATGCACTCCGACAGTGAGCGAGCACCTACTCCAGTAGGATCAAGTGACTGGACGAGTATCAGCGCATCCTCGACCGCATCCTCCGACACACCGAGATCGGCTGCCAGTTCGGCAAGGCTGGCATGGAGATAACCGGCATCGTCGAGCAGGCCGATGATGTAGCGCGCAATGCCCGCCTCGACGGGATTGAACGCCTCGGACCCCACTTGCGCCTGCAGATGCTCGGCAAGCGACGCCGCACCCCCGGCATGGTCCTCGATACCGGGCCCGGCCTCGCCGCCGGCCATGCGGAATTCGCTGGCCCAGTTGTCGGCAGTGCCGCTGGTCGAATTGCCTGTCAGTTCGCCGTCACCGGTATCGCGGTCCCGGTCCAGCGATCCGGCGTCGATGTCGAGCGGCCGGTCGTCGCTTGCCCGGCCTTCGCCGATCAACTGGTCGACCGGCGAACCTTCCAGCGTCGTGCGCCGGGCTTCCTCGGGCATTTCCACGGTTTCGACCGGAGGAGGTGCCGGTTCCGCACCGACATCGAGCAGGGGATTGGCGTCGAGCGCCTCGCCAATGAAGGTTTCGACTTCGAGATTGGACAGCGCCAGCAGCTTGATCGCCTGCTGGAGCTGCGGCGTCATGACCAGCGACTGGCTTTGCCTCAGGTCTAGCCGGGGCCCCAGCGCCATGCGTCAGTATCCCTGGACGTCAGGCCTCACAGC
This sequence comes from Novosphingobium sp. PP1Y, assembly GCF_000253255.1. Taxonomy (NCBI): domain Bacteria; kingdom Pseudomonadati; phylum Pseudomonadota; class Alphaproteobacteria; order Sphingomonadales; family Sphingomonadaceae; genus Novosphingobium; species Novosphingobium sp. PP1Y. The sequence goes on from NC_015580.1 coordinate 3,629,596, forward strand.
GTGAAACCCTCGCCGAGATAGAGCCTGCGCACATTCTCGTCGGCCACCAGCGCTTCGGGGCTGCCCGCGAAGAGCACCTGCCCGCCGTAGATGATGCAGGCGCGATCGACGATGTCGAGCGTTTCGCGCACGTTGTGGTCGGTGATGAGAACGCCGATCCCGCGCGTCTTGAGGTCCCTTACGAGATCGCGGATGTCCGCGATGGAGAGCGGGTCGATGCCTGCGAAAGGCTCGTCCAGCAGCATGATCGACGGCTTCGCAGCCAGGGCCCGGGCAATTTCGCAGCGACGGCGCTCGCCGCCCGAGAGCGCCATGGCCGGGCTCGACCGCAGGCGGGTCAGGCCGAATTCGTCGAGCAGGCGCTCCAGTTCCTCGTCGCGCACGGCCCTGTCCGGCTCGTTGAGTTCCAGCACGGCGCTGATGTTCTGCTCCACCGTCATGCCCCGGAAGATCGAGGTTTCCTGCGGCAGGTAGCCCAGGCCGAGAATCGCGCGGCGGTACATCGGCAGGCGGGTGACGTCGACGCCGTCCATCAGGATGCGGCCCGAATCCGGGCGCACCAGGCCCATGATCGAATAAAAGCAGGTGGTCTTGCCCGCGCCATTGGGGCCGAGCAGGCCCAGCACTTCGCCTTTCGCTACCGAAAGCGAGATGTCGGTAAGGACCGCACGCTTGTCGTAGCTCTTGGCAATGGAGATGACTTCGAGCCCGCCGCGTTCGGCGACTGCGGCCGCAGCGGCCGCCGCACTGGAGCTCTGATCCTGCGAAAGTTCGGTCGTTTCCGTCATTGGTTACCGCGTTAACGCACGCGACCGGGCAACGGCAAGTCGGCATTTTGCCTTCGAGGCCCAGATTGGCAGGTTTCGTGCATGTGCCTGATAACCCGGCGCTGTTTACCGAGTGCCCTCGGGCCACCGCCCGTCCGCCTCGCCAGAGCTTGTCGGAAATTTCGTCAAACTTGATCTTCCCGCAATTTGATGATCTAGTCTTACGGGGATTGAAGGGGAAGTACTGCTGGATGGCTAAGACCACTCGACATCGGGCCATGATGCCTCCGGCCTCCGGACATCTGGTGGACTGGCGCAAGAAGATGAGCGACCACATCGCTTACGCCCTGCTGGCCTATACCGCCTTGCAGATTTTCGTGACCATCGGCGCCCTCAAGTCGCACGGAAGTTCGCTGCTCCCCTATCTTGCGCTGATCATCCTCGTCATCGCCATCATCCCGGCCTGCCGCCGCTTCGAGGCGCGCTGGAACCGCCTGAGCGACGAACAGGCGCACGATCCGGGCATGGCGCCTTATTACCGGCGTGACCGTCTCGTTCTCTGGGCCATGGCGATTGGGCTTCCTTTCGCGCTGACCGGACTTTTCAAGGGCCTCGCCCTGATCTTCGCTTGAGAGCGAGCCCAGCCGGGCTTACGTCCCCCGGCCAACCGAACCTTCGTGCATCTCGCATTTGCCCTTGGCCCGCGCGGCGACTAGGGCTGCCCTGAGCGCGAACCGGCTTTCGCGCGGTTCAAGGGAGTTGCGAAGTCCAATGCTCAATCCGGAACAGGCCAGGGAACGCGCGCAGGATCTGGTTGCGCGCGCGCGCCGCGCAGGCGCCGATGCCGCCGATGCCGTGTATGGCGCCAGTTCCTCGGAAGGGATCCAGATCCGCCTGGGCAAGCTCGAGGATGTCGAGCGTTCGGAAAGCGAGCACATCTCGCTGCGCGTATTCAGCGGCACCCGTTCGGCCAGTATCGGTTCTTCCGACTTGTCGGACCTAGCGCTGGACGAGCTGGCCGCGCGCGCGATCGCCATGGCCCGCGCCGCACCGGAAGACGCCTATGCCGGCCTGGCGCCAGAGGAACTGCTCACCCATGGCCCCTTCCCCGAACTCGACCTGATCGATCCCTCCGAACCCAGCCCGCAGGCCCTGCGCGAACGTGCCGAGGAAGCCGAGGACGCGGCCCGGGCGGTGCAGGGCGTGACCAATTCCGACGGCGCATCGGCCAGTGCCGGCTTCGGTATCTTCGCGTTGGCGACCAGCCACGGTTTCGCCGGAGCCTATGGCGCATCCAGCCATTCCACCAGCGCTTCGGTTGTCGCCGGCGAAGGCGCGGGCAAGCAGCGCGACAGCGCCTGGCGCCAGACGCATCACGTGGCCGACCTGCCCGGCGCGCGCGAGATCGGCGAACTGGCCGGAACCCGCGCGGTTGCCCGTCTCGAGCCCGGCAAGGTGAAGAGCGGCCCGATGCCGGTCCTGTTCGATCCGCGCGTCTCGGGCACGCTGGTCGGCCATCTCATCGGCGCCATGTCGGGCAGCGCAATCGCCCGCCGTTCCAGCTTCCTGCTCGACCGGCTCGGCGAACAGATCTTCGCGCCGGGAACCGTGATCGCCGAAGACCCGCACCGGCCGCGCGGCCTTCGCGCCCGGCCGTTCGACGGCGAAGGACTGGCGACCCGTGCGCGCAATCTCGTGGAAGACGGGAAGATCACCGGTTGGCTGCTCGACTGCGCGGCGGCCCGCCAGCTCGGCCTGGAGCCGACCGGCCACGCCTCGCGCGGCGGCGGCGGCGCACCGGGAATCTCGGTGGGCAATATCCACCTCGAACCCGGCCCGCTCTCGCCCGCCGAACTGATGGCGGACATCGCCGACGGCATCTACGTGATCGAGCTGATCGGGCAGGGCGTGAACGGAGTGACCGGCGATTACAGCCGCGGCGCTTCGGGCTTTCGCATCGTCAACGGCGAACTGGCCGGGCCGGTGGCCGAATTCACCATCGCCGGGAACCTGCTCAAGATGTTTGCGCAGATGACCCCGGCCAGCGACCTTGAATGGTACCGCGCGATCAACGTGCCGACGCTGCGCGTCGATGGCATGACCATCGCCGGAAACTGATGGACGAGCGGTCCGGCGCCGCGCTCTCGACTGCGGAGCGCGGCGCCGGACGCCCGATCAGAACGCTTCGGCCTCAAGCGCCATCATCGATGCCTTGCCCGACTTGATCGCCAGGAATGCCGCGGTCGCCTGGGGCAGGATACGGTCGAAGAAGAACTGCGCGGTCGCCAGCTTGGACTTGTAGAACGCCGCCTCGTCGGTGCCTTCGCCAAGCCTGCGCTGGGCGATCACGGCCGACTTGGCAAAGCAGTAGGCCATGGCGACAAGGCCGGTCAGGCGCAGGTAATCGGTCGCGGCAGCAGCGCCTTCCTCGGGGTCCTTCATCCCCTTCTGCGCGATCGTCGCCGTTGACAGCTGAAGCGCGCCAAAGGCCTTTTCCAGAGCCTCGATCATCTTGCCGAAGGTCTCGTCACCCTTGTTCGCTTCGATGAACTGCGAGACCGGGTGGAAGAACGCGCGCAAGTAGCGGCCCATGTGGGCAGGCAGCTTGCGGCCCACGAGGTCGAGCGCCTGAATGCCGTTGGTACCCTCGTAGATCATGGCGATGCGCGCATCGCGCGCGTACTGCTCCACGCCGCTTTCGGCGATGTAGCCGTGGCCGCCATAGACCTGCACCGCAAGGTTCGCGCTCTCGAAACCGAGGTCGGTGAAAAGCGCCTTCACCACGGGCGTCATCAGGGCGACAAAATCCTCGGCGCGCTGCTTCACCTCCGGATCGGTGGCGTGCTTTTCGGCATCGAGCGCGCGGCTCACCCATGCCGAAATGGCACGGCAGCCTTCGTTGTTGGCGCGCATCGTCATCAGCATGCGGCGCACATCGGGGTGAACGATGATCGGGTCAGCCGGTCCATCCGGGTTCTTGACGCCGGACAGCGAACGGCCCTGCAGGCGGTCCTTCGCGTACCACACCGCAGACTGGTAGGCTGCCTCGCCCACGCCCAGCCCCTGCACGCCCACCGAGACGCGCTCGGTGTTCATCATCGTGAACATCGCCTCGAGCCCCTTGTTGGGCTTGCCGACCAGCCAGCCGGTCGATTCCTCGAAATTGAGCTGGCAGGTTGCCGAGGCCTTGAGGCCCATCTTGTGCTCGATGGCCGCGACCGAGACCCCGTTCGAGGGGCCCGGCGTGCCGTCGTCCTTGGGCAGGTACTTGGGCACCAGGAACAGGCTGATGCCCTTCACGCCCTTGGGTGCATCGGGAAGCCGCGCGAGGACGAGGTGGATGATGTTCTCGGTCAGGTCATGTTCGCCGGCGGAAATGAAGATCTTGCCGCCGGTCAGCTTGTAGCTGCCGTCATCCTGCGGAACCGCCTTGGTGCGCAGCATGCCCAGATCGGTGCCGCAATGCGATTCGGTGAGGCACATCGTGCCCGACCAGGTGCCCGAAACCAGCTTCGGCAGGTAGAACTGCTTGAGTTCATCGCTGGCATAGACCTCGATCGCGGTCGTGCCGCCGTGGGTCAGGCCGGGATAGAGGCTGAACGACAGGTTGGCCGAGCAGATCATTTCCTCGGTCATCTTGTTGACCGATTCGGGCAGACCCTGCCCGCCCCATTCGGGATCGGACGCCAGCGCGCACCAGCCGCCCTCGCGGAACAGCTCATAGGCTTCCTTGAAGCCCTGCGGCGTGCGCACCACGCCGTTCTCCAGCGTACAGCCCTCGACATCACCGCTGCGGTTGAGCGGGAGCAGGACCTCCTGCGCCACCTTGGCCGCTTCTTCCAGCACGGCATCGACGAGATCGGGCGTGAATTCTTCAAGCGCCTCGAGATTACCGAAGCCGTCATCCTCATGAAGCTCGTGCAGCACGAACTTCATGTCGCGCAAGGGTGCCTCGTAGACTTGCATTTCTCACTCTCCTCGCAGGCGCGACTGCGCGCGCCCTTGTCATCGCATCAGTTGCGCAGCGGCTTTCCGGTTTCAAGCATATGTTCGACCCGCGCAATCGAGCGCGGTTCGCGAACCAGCCGCATGAAGGTCTCGCGCTCAAGCTTGAGCAGTTCCTGCTCGCTCACCGTATCGACGAGGTCGGCCTCTCCTCCGGTCAGCACGGTGGCCAGGGCATCGGAAACGACCATGTCGTAATCGGTCGCCATTCCGCGCTTGTGGAAGCCTTGCGCCGCCATGTTGAGCGCGACGTGCCCGCCCTCGCCCGGCAACCTGAACTCGGGCGCTTCGGGGGGCGCGTAGCCTTCCACCAGCGAAAGCGCCTTCTGCTTGGCATCGTGAAGCAGGCGGTCGCGGTTCATGGTGATGCCGTCATGCGGGCGCAGGAACAGCATTTCCTTCGCCTGCGCCGCAGACTTGGAAACAGTCGCGGTCGAGACCGTCTCGAACACCTTGGCGACGGCGGGCATCGGCCCCTTGGGCATCATGGGCGCCTTGCGCGCGCGGTCGATCATCTCGCCATTGCCACCCCAGCCGGGGATCAGGCCGACGCCGCATTCGACGAGGCCGGTGTAGAGTTCGGCATGGGCCTGGATCGCATCGCAGTGCAGCAGGATCTCGCACCCGCCGCCCACGGCCAGACCGGCAGGTGCTCCCACCACCGGGAAGGGCGCGTACTTGAGGCCCTTGTAGGCCATCTGCCCGCCGGCCACGAGCTTCTCGACCTCACCATAGGCGGCGATATTGATCGCGAAGAGGGCAAGCCCGAGGTTGGCGCCAGCCGAGAAGCTGTCGGCGTCGTTATAGACGACGAGCGCCTTGAACCTGGCGGAAACGAGCGGGATCGCCTCGACGATCAGCTTCATCACGTCGCCGTCGAGCGCATTCATCTTGCCGGTGAATTCGAGGCAGGCCACTCCGTCGCCGACATCCCACAGGGCTGCCGAGCCGTTCTTGAGCAGCGGCCCGGAGGCGAGCTTGACGTCTGCCAGACGCAGCACGCCTTCGGGGCGCACGACATCGTGATACTCGCCGTCAAGGCCAAGGAACTGGCGCTTGCCGTCCTCGATGCGATAGAAGGTGCGCTCTCCTGCCAGCCTGAGGATCTCGGGAACGGGCTTGCCTTCAGCCTCGAGCCTTTCGGCAAGATACTGCGCGCCCAGCGTGTCGATCATTTCGAACGGCCCGGACTTCCAGTTGTAGCCCAGCTTCATGGCGTCATCGACGGCCACGACATCGGCGGCGGCAGACGGCACCAAGGCGGCGGCATAAGCCAGCGTCCCGCCCAGGATCGCCCAGGCATATTCGCCCACCACGCCCCTGGTTTCGACCAGCGCCCGCAGGTCCCCCTTGGCTGCGCGACCCGAAGGGCCGCGGGCGCTGGTCTTCTCGCGGTATTCACCGGTCGCAAGGTCAAGAGCCTCCTTGCGGCGACCCATGTCCCTATTGAGGCGGTAGAAACCGCCCTTGCCCTTGCGGCCGGTGAATCCCTCGGAAATCAACTTCTCGATAAGCGGATGGCTGCGCGCGATCTCCTGATAGGGATCGTCCTTGGGCAGCGTGGAAGTCAGGCTCGCCTGCAAGTGCGGCATCAGGTCGATGCCCACGAGATCGACCAGACCGAAAATGCCGGTCTTGGGCACGCCCATCGGCTTGCCGGCGATCGCGTCGGCCTGCTCGACGGTGAGCCCCATGTCGAAAGCGGCATTGAGGCCGAGCTGGATCCAGTACGTGCCGATGCGATTGGCGATGAAGCCCGGCGTGTCCTTGGCATGGACCACCGTCTTGCCCATCGCGACATCGGCGAAGCGCTCCACCTTGTCCGCCACGGCCCCATCGGTCGCGGGACCGGTAACGATTTCCAGCAGGCGCATGTAGCGCGGCGGATTGAAGAAGTGGGTGATCAGGAAATCGCGCTTGAAGCCGTCCGAACGCCCTTCGACGAGATGGGCAAGCGGGATGGTCGACGTGTTCGACGAGACCGCCGTACCCTCGCGCTTGACCGCTTCCAGCTTGGCATAGAGGCCCTGCTTGATGTCGAGCCGCTCGATCACCGCCTCGATCACCCAGTCGCATTCGGCGACCTTGTCGAGATGGTCCTCGATGTTGCCGGTCTCGACCAGCTTGGCCGCAGCCTTCGACATGAAGGGCGCAGGCTCGGTCTTGAGCATGCGCGCCACCGCGCCTTCGGCGATGGCGTTGCGATTCTCGCCGTCCTTGGGGACGATGTCGAGCAGGACGACCGGCACACCGGCATTGGCGACCTGGGCGGCGATTCCGGCACCCATGGTACCGGCGCCGATGACGCAGACTTTCCGGATGGTATCGTTCATTGCGCCGACTCCAGGATCGTGGCGATGCCCTGCCCGCCGCCGATGCACTGCGTGGCCAGCGCATACTTGCCGCCTTCGCGCTTCAGCAGCGCCGCGGCCTTGCCGACGATGCGCGCGCCGGTTGCGCCGAGCGGGTGCCCGATGGCGATGGCGCCGCCGTCGATGTTGGTCCTCGCGGCATCGAGGCCGAGGTCGGTCATGCAGGCGATCGCCTGCGAGGCGAAGGCCTCGTTAAGCTCGACCACGTCGAGGTCGCCCGCCGTGATGCCTGCGCGCTCCATCGCCTTCCTGCTGGAGAGGATCGGTCCGAGCCCCATCGTTTCGGGCGCGCAACCGGAGATCGCCACCGACTTGATACGGGCGAGAATCGGCAGATCGTGCTTGCGGGCATAGTCCTCGGTGCAGACCAGCACCGCGCTGGCGCCGTCAGTCAGCGGAGAGGATGTGCCGGCGGTGACCGAACCCCTGGCATCGAAGGCAGGCTTGAGCCCGGCAAGGTCCTCGGCCGTGGTACCCGGACGGATCGTGCCGTCCTCGCTCACAGTGCCGCCCTTGGTCGTGATCGGCACGATCTCGTCGGCGAACTTGCCGGCCTCGCGCGCCGCGGCCGCCCGCTTCTGGCTTTCGACGGCCAGGGCTTCCTGCGCATCGCGGCCGATCTGGTACTTCGCGGCGACGTTCTCAGCCGTTTCGCCCATCGATATGTAGGCGGCGCTCTTTTCGGCAAGGGCGCGGTTGGGCATGGGGTTGAAGCCCATCATCGGCACCCGGCTCATCGATTCTACGCCTGCGCAGATGAAGACTTCACCCGCGCCCACGGCAATCTGGCCCATGGCGATGTGGATCGCGCTCATCGACGAACCGCAGAAGCGGTTCACCGTCATCCCGCCCACCGAGATCGGCAGGTCGGCCAGCAGGCCGATCAGGCGGGCCACGTTGAGGCCCTGTTCGCCTTCGGGGAAGGCGCAGCCGACAATCAGGTCCTCGACGTCGGACGGTTCGACCCCGGTCTTGTCGATCAACCCGCGAATCACCTGCGCGGCAAGGTCGTCAGGCCGGACCCGGGCAAGCGCGCCCTTGTTGGCCAGGTGAAACGGGGAACGGGCGAAACCCGCAATCACGACGCTTTGCATGCATTCTCTCCATGGCGGACGGGCCTCAAGAATCCGGACCGTTCGAAACATCTTCCCTTAAGGTGCGATTCTTTCCCTATACGTCAAGCAAATTTTCGGTTATCTCGAGTCCATACCCGGCCCCAGATCGAAGACGTCTGCCAGCAAGCGGCGCGAAACCGGGCTTCGGGAGAGAGATGGAAAGGTCGCACATGAGAATCACGAAACATGCGGCAGTGGCATTTGTTGCCGCCATTGCTGCAGTTCCGGTCACGGCATCCGCCGCATCGCCGGACTCGGTACTGGGAATGTGGCGCACACCGTCGAAGCACGGCGTCGTCGAGATCGCGCGCTGCGGAACCTCGATCTGCGGGACGCTCCTCGAATCCGACAACATCCGGCGCAATCCGGAGATGCGGGACGAGAACAACAAGGACGAGGCCAAGCGCAACCGCCGCCTCAAGGGCCTGCAGATCCTGGGCGGCTTCGATCGCGACGCGGCCAAGTGGACCGGCGGCACGATCTACAACCCGGAAGACGGCGGCACCTACAAGGCCACGATCACACCGGCCGGTGCAGACACCCTCAAGCTCAAGGGCTGCATCGTCTGGCCCTTGTGCAAGACCCAGACCTGGACGCGGATCAACTGATGCGTCCGGGCGTTACCAGACAATACAAGAAATTGAATTCGGGAGAGTTTCGAATGAAGATGACGTCCGGCCGCGTATTCCTTTCCAGCGCGGTATCCTTCGTTGCCATGGCCGTCGCAGGATCGGCCCACGCCCAGGCATTCTACCTCCAGGAACAGTCCGTACGCGGCCAGGGCCGAGCCTTTTCCGGTGAGGCCGCCGACACCGGCGTCGATTCGCTGTGGTGGAACCCGGCCTCGATCGCCGGCATGGAAGGCGGTGAAGCTGCGGTTCATGCCAGCGCCATCCTTCCGCGCGGCAAGGTTTCCGACAATGGCACCGTGATCGTCCGACCGGCCTCGGCCCCCGCCTCCGTCGGCGGCGACCCGGTCGAGAAGAACCCGATCGACAACGGCGTGCTGCCTTCCGGCGCGATCGCCTACGGCTTCGGCAAGGTCGCGGTGGGCCTCGCCGTCAGCGCTCCCTACAACTTCACCACCAATTACGCAGAGGACAGCTGGGCCCGCTACACCGCGGACAAGACCAAGCTGCGCACCTTCGACATCCAGCCGACGCTGGCCGTTGCCGTGACGCCCGAGCTGTACCTTGGCGCCGCGCTCAACATCGAGCACGCCGATGCCACCCTGGGCAATTACCTGCCGAACCTATCCGCCCTGCTGCCCGACGGGCACCAGACCCTGTCCGGCAAGGGCTGGGACATGGGCTGGTCGGTCGGCGCCCAGTATCACACCGGTCCGTTGTCGCTTGGCGTCTCCTACAAGTCGAGCATCAAGCATAAGCTCAAGGGCACGGTCCTGACCGAAGGCCTGCTTGGCCCGCTTGCCGGCCAAAACGGCGAGATCGCCACGCGCGCCACTTTCAGCACGCCGTGGCAGGCAATCGGCAGCATCCGCTACAATGCGACCGACCGGCTGACGCTGAACGCGCAGGTCGTACGGTATGGCTGGAGCAAGTTCGACACCATCGATCTCGGCGCGCCGATCAACGCCTCGATCCCCGAGGACTACAAGAACAGCTGGAGCTATGCGGCGGGCATCGACTACCTGGTCAATCCCGAGTGGACCGTGCGCGCCGGCGTCCAGTACGGCGGAACCCCAACGCGCGACGGCGAACGTGACGCCCGCGTGCCGGACAGCAACCGCTGGAACTTCTCGGCCGGTACCAGCTACGCTGTCAGCAAGGCCATCACCGTCGATGCTGCCGCTTCGTACATCTCGTTCAAGGATGCCGCGATCGACCGCACGACCGCCGCTTATGCAGGAACCGCGGCACAGACGCCGATCCTGGTGAACGGCACGCTCACAGACGCATCCGCGCTCGTCTTTTCCCTCGGCGCGCGGGTGAAGTTCTGATGAGCGCCGCGGAGACGATCGGCGGGACCCCCTTGGGGGACAAGGCTCGCCCGGCACAACCCTCCTCCTCCCAGCTGCCGGAAGAGATGCCGCCGATCGCTCCGCGGTTGCTTACCGACCTGCTCGACCACGCGGTCGCGCATCATGGTGAGTGGCCCGCCATAGATTTCATGGGCCGCAAGTGGACTTACGCCGAAGTCGGCGAGCTGGCGCGCAAGGCCGCGCGCGGGCTCCAGGACCTTGGCGTCAAGCCGGGTACGCGGGTCGGGCTGTGCCTGCCCAACACGCCCTATTACGTGATCTGCTACTTCGCGATCCTGCGCATCGGCGCGGTCGTGGTGAACTTCAATCCGCTCTACACCGAGCGCGAGATGGAGCACCTCGTCGAGGATTCGGGTGCCAGCGTGCTGATCGCCTCTGACCTGGCCCTGTCGCTGCCCAAGATCGCGCCGCTGGTCGGCAAGGGCAGCCTGTCACGGGTGATCGTGTGCCCCTTCGCCGACGCCCTGCCAACTTTCAAGCGCCGCGCCTTCCAGTTGCTCAAGCGCAAGGACATCGCGCATGAGCCGCACGACCTGCGCTTCGTGCGCTTTGCCGACCTGATCGCGCGCGATGCCGACCCCGATCCGGTCAAGCGCGATCCCGGCGACCTGGCCGTGCTGCAATATACCGGCGGCACCACCGGCGTGCCCAAGGGCGCAATGCTCAGCCACGCCAATCTCGCCGCCAACAGCGCCCAGATGATCGCCCACGTCGGCCACATGCCCGACGAACAGGAGCGCACGCTGGGCGTCCTGCCGCTGTTCCACGTCTTCGCACTGACGACGGTGCTGAACTACTCGGTCGATACCGCGGCAGAGATGATCCTCCTGCCGCGCTTCGAGATGAAGTCCTTCCTCGCCACCGCGCGGCGCACCAGGCCGACGCAGTTCTTCGGGGTGCCCACGCTCTACACCGCGCTAAACCACGTGAAGCTGCACGGCGAGTTCGACAGCGTGCGCGTATGCATCTCGGGCGGCGCGCCGCTTCCGCTCGAAGTGCGCCAGCGTTTCGAGGAGCACACCGGGGTCAAGGTCGTCGAAGGCTACGGCCTCTCCGAAGCTTCCCCGATCATCGCCTGCAATCCGCTGGAAGGCGTCATCAAGGAAAACTCCTGCGGCCCGGCCTTCCCGGGCACCGCGCTGGAGATCCGCGATCCCGACAATCTCCACAAGGTGCTCGCCACCGGGGAGAAGGGCGAAGTCTGCGCGCGCGGCCCCCAAGTGATGAAGGGGTACTGGAACCGGCCCGAAGAATCGGAAAAGACGTTCATTTACGGCGCCCTGCGGACAGGAGACATTGGCTATCTCGACGCAGACGGCTATCTGTTCCTCGTCGACAGGATCAAGGACCTGATCCTGTGTGGGGGTTACAACGTCTATCCGCGCGTGATCGAGGATGCCATCTACGAGCATCCGATGGTCGCGGAAGCGATCGTCATCGGCATTCCCGATGCCTATCGCGGGCAGGCCCCCAAGGCTTTCGTCGCATTGCACAAGGGGGATATCTTGAGCGAGGAAGAATTGCTGGAATTTCTGAAGCCGCGGCTGAACAAGATCGAGATGCCCTCGGCCATCGAATTCCGGGAATCGCTGCCCAAGACCCTCGTCGGCAAGCTTTCCAAGAAGGAACTGGTGGCCGAAGAAGACGCGAAGCGCGCACCATGAGCGAAAGCGGGGCAAGCGAAAAGGCGGACGTGCAGCTGCCCGACATGCTGGGCATCCACGAGGCGGCAGAGCATCTCGACGTCACCATGCGCACCTTGCGCTTCTACGAGGACAAGGGCCTGATCGCGCCCCAGCGCGTGGGCACCACGCGGATCTACGGCAAGCGCGAGATCGGGCGCATGCAGCTGATCCTGCGCGGCAAGCGGCTGGGCTTCAGCATCCGCGAGATCAAGGAATTTCTCGATCTCTACGACGTCGACCCCGAACATGTCGAACAGGTCCGCAACCTTCTCGGCAAGGTGAGCGACCGGATCGCGGAACTGCGCCGCCAGAAGCGGGCGATCGAACAGACCCTGACCGAACTGCGCCTGATCGAACAGCAGTCGAAAGACTGGCTCGATGGGGCGAAAGGCACGGCCCAGCCGAAATCGCAAGGTAACAATGACTGATCCGAGGACCTTCGCCGTTGAGGAGCTGCGCAAACTGCTGCTCGTCGAGGAAATCGACACGGACCTGTTCCGCGGCGCAGCGGCGCCGGACAGCCCCGGACGCGTATTCGGCGGTCAGGTGATCGCGCAGGCCCTGGCTGCGGCGGCGAAAGAACTGCGCGAAGACCATCACGCGCATTCGCTCCACGCGTACTTCATGCGTCCCGGCGATATGTTGCGACCGATCATCTACCGTGTCCTGCGCGACTTCGATGGCGGCACTTTCGCCAATCGCCGTGTCGTCGCCATGCAGGGCGGCAACCCGATCCTCAACCTCGCAGCCTCGTTCCAGCGCCCTGAGGACGGCTTCTCGCATGCCGCGCCGATGCCAGAGGTCTATGCCCCCGAGCAGTGCCCGGACATGCAGGACGTGCTGCGCAAGAAGGGGGCGCCCCTGCCCAAGCACCTGCAGGATCGCCTGGCTGCATTCGAAATCAGACCCGGTCCGCCCAGTTCCAATGTCGTCGACGGCGTCGGCGTGCCTTCGCAATACCTTTGGTTCCGCCTTGCCGGACCGATCGGCGGAGACCCCGCGGTGCATCGCATTGTCACGGCCTACGCAAGCGACTTCGCGCTGCTGACGACGGCGGTCCTGCCGCACGATATCAAGTTCTTCTCGCCGCAGTTGCAGGCCGCCAGCCTCGATCACGCAGTATGGTTCCACCGAACGCCGCCGGTGGATGACTGGCTGCTCTATTACATGGACAGCCCGTGGTCCGGGCACGCCCGGGGCTTCGCCCGCGGAACCATCTACGACCGCGCCGGTACCATGGTCGCCAGCGTCGCCCAGGAAGGCCTCTGCCGCCGCCGCGAACCTCCGGGCGAGACTTGATTACTGTGTGCATCTCTCTAGTCACGAGGCCATGCAGAAGACCAGCAGCCCGGTAGAAGACATTGTCGCAGGGATGATCCACGTTCCCGGCGGAACTTTCACGATGGGATCGGAAAACTTCTATCCCGAGGAAATGCCGCTTCGGCGGGTGAAGGTCGATCCGTTCTGGATCGACGAAACCCCCGTGACCAATCGCGAATTCGCCCGCTTCGTCGAAGCAACCGGCTACGTCACCGTGGCCGAGATCGCTCCCGACCCGAAGGACTATCCCGGCATGTTGCCGGGAATGGACAAGGCGGGATCGCTGGTCTTTCACAAGACCGCCACACCGGTCGACACCAGTAACCCGGCCAACTGGTGGTCGTTCGTCTTCGGAGCCGACTGGTGCCACCCGCTCGGCCCGGACAGCAATCTCGACGAACTCTGGGATCACCCGGTGGTCCATATCGCCTATGCCGATGCAGAGGCCTATGCGAAGTGGGCCGGCAAGGCACTGCCGACCGAGGCCGAATTCGAGTTCGCCGCGCGTGGCGGCCTTGAGGGCAAGGACTACGCCTGGGGCGACGAACTGGCCCCGGACGGCGCGATGATGGCGAATTACTGGCAGGGCCTGTTTCCCTTCGCCAACCAGTGCCTCGATGGATGGGAAAGAACTTCGCCGGTCAGGACCTTCCCGGCCAACGGCTACGGCCTCTACGACATGATCGGCAACACCTGGGAATGGACCGCCGACTGGTGGTCGGAACGCCCGCAGACCGTCGCCAAGAAGAAGCCCAGCGCCTGCTGCGTGATGGAAAATCCGCGCGGAGCGAAGCTCAAGGACAGCTACGATCCGGTCCAGCCGGGTGTCAGGATTGGCCGCAAGGTGCTCAAGGGCGGATCGCACTTGTGCGCCGCCAACTACTGCCAGCGCTACCGCCCCGCCGCGCGCCACCCCGAAATGATCGACAGCGCCACGACGCATATCGGATTTCGCTGCGTGGTGCGCGACAGGGCCTGACCTCTCAGCGTCCCGCCTGAGCACTCACCCCGGCTCGCCAGCCCATCCATCGCGCCAGCGAGGGCGTCAGGCGCTTGAGCGTCCATTCCGCCGCGACAGCCAGGGCCAATGAGGCGCCGAACAGCGGCATCGCCAGCGCCAGCAGCACGACCAGGCCGACCAGCGCCCAGCTGTGCCGGACCGGCGCCAGCCATGAAGGCGCACCCAGCATATCGGCAGGCCGACGGCGCCACCAAAGCACCACGCTGGAAACAGACAGGGTCACCAGACCCAGCAGCACGGCCAGGTTCAGTAACTGGTTGGCCAGCCCCCAGAAGGCTCCTTCGTGGATCGCCACGCCGTAGCCGACGGTCCGATCGATCCAGTGCCGGTCGGAAAAGCGCTCTATACCGATCAGGGCGCCATTGCCTGCGATCTCGGCGCTGTCGCGCTGCGGGCGGTCCGCTGCCTGGCTGCGCACCATCCAGGCCGCACCGGGCGCGGTGGGCGGACTGACCTCGACAGGCGCAGCGAAGCGCAGCGTTACCGCTCGCCCGACGACGGCGTCCAGCGCAGCCGGAGCCGGAGCTGCCGTCACGGCCCCGCCCATCGCCATGCCATGATGCCCCGCATGTTCGGACATCGTCGCGCGCATGGCGGCATCGGCGCCTGCGCGCTCACGCGCGTCGGCCACCGATCCCGCCGACCAGTCCTGGCTGCCTGCCGCCGTTCCGGTCACCGACCGGACCTGGCGCAAGTAATCTCCCCAGGCATTGGCCCAGGGCAGGCCCGAGGCGATCAGGAACACAGCGCCCAGCGAGATCCACAAGCCGGTCACGGCATGAAGGTCACGCCAGAACACGCTGCTGCCCTTGCGCAGCCGAGGCAAAAGCACCCCGGCGAGCCTCCCCCCGGTCTGCCGCGGCCACCACAGGAACAGTCCGGTCAGGAGCATGATCACGGTCCAGCAGGCCGCCGTCTCGACCAGCGCTGAGCCACGGTTCCCTGCCAGCAGTTCGCCGTGAAGGCGGAAGACGATACGCATCAGCCGGTCCTGCTCCGCCACCTTGTAGAGCACCTCTCCGGTCTGCGGATGGACCCAGACCCGCGTTTCCCGAGCGCCCTTGCCGACAAGCACCTGCACCGCATCGCCTGCGGCCTCGGGCAACACGAACTTGTGCAAGACCGAACCCGGCACCGCCGCAACCGCCTTTGCGGCTAACGCCCCAGCGGTAAGCTGGGGCGCGTCGCCGTGCACGACATCGCGGTAGGGCGCATAGAGCGCGGCCTCGATCTGCGGCTTGAACAGGTAGATGCCGCCGGTCACCGAAAGCCAGACGACGAAGGGTACGCAGAACAGACCGGCATAGAAATGCCAGCGCCACACGGCGCGATACCAGCGCTCGCTGCGCCTTTGCTGTGGCCCGCTCATAGCGTCCAACCCGCCTCGATCAGGAAGCTGCGCTGCGGATAGGGGTGGTAAACCCAGGCGCGGTCATTGGTGATGTTGTCCACGCCCGCACTGACCCGGAGCCGTTCGATCACGTTCCAGTTAATTCTGGCATCCAGCGCGAAAAGCTCGGACGTATAGCCATAGGTATCGCCGCGCTGCTCCCCCAGCAGATCGGTGTTGGGCCTGCTGGCATAGCGCATGCCGACCGACACCATCACCGGCCCTGTCACCCGGTACCGCAGGTTCGCATTGATCCGCCAGCGCGGGATGCGCGGAAACTGCACGCCCTCCGCCGCCGGGGCGGCATCGTTGCGCACCGTAATCGAATCGATAAACGCCGCGTTGGCATCGATGTCGAGCCCCGGCACGATCACGTCGCGCGCTTCCGCGATCGCCTCGAAGCCGTATTGGCGCGTCACGTCGATGTTCTTGTAGCTGGAGGTGGTGACACCGTTCTGGTTGAAGCCGGTGAAGGAGAAGATGGTGTCCTCCACCCGCTGCCAGAACGCCGAACCGGTCAATTTCACCGAACCGAAATCGTGCGCCAGAACCAGATTCGCATCGCTCGACCGCTCCGGCTTCAGGCCGGGATCGAAGCTGTCCTCGTTGAAGCTGCCATCGCCATTGAGGCTGCCCTGGAACAGCTCCCCGACAGTGGGAAAACGCGTGGCCCTGGCCAGGCTCAATTGCAGCGTCGTTAGGGAATCGATTGCCCATTCGAACGCAGCCTTGGGCTGGAAGCCGTCGGCGTGGCGGCTATCATAGCGCCCCGTCACCTGCTGGCCCGCCAATGCATCGCTGCCCAGCCGGGTCAATCCGCCATCGAAGGCGCGCCAGTCCTCGTAGCGGGCGCCCAGCGTCAGCGTCACCGCCTCGAGCGGAACGCGCAGTTCGGCCCAGCCCGCCAGCACGCGCGTCTTGCCGAAGGTCCGGCTCGAGAAATCCTTGCCCTCGTCACGGCGCCAACTGTCCAGCGCATAGTTGGTGGCATCGGTCCGGTAGAGATTGGCGCTGCTTCCGGCAGCCAGCTCGAACCCGGCAAGGCGGGCATTGAAGGAAAGATCGCCAGTCCACCAGTAAGTCGGCCCCTGACGGGCGAGCGTGCCCGGGCCATTGGCCTCTCCAGCCGCATAGCTGCCGGAGGTAAAGCCGTCCGAACGCAGGATCTGATAGCTGGAGACATTCGCCTGCACCGTCACCCGGTCCGAAAGCGGCGCTGCAAGCTTGAGACCCGCCAGCAGTTCATCGCGTATGGAGCGCGACCACTTGGCTCCGCTGGCATCGTAGGTTTTCCCGCCAAGCGAAACGAGACCTTCGCAGACCACATTGCCTGCAGCATCGCGCAAGTAGCAGTCGGGCGCAGTCTGGCTGTCGAGGTTGTGCCAGTAGGCCAGCAGGAATTCGCCGGTCACGCCCGAAGCGCCATCGTAACCGAGGCGCAGCTTCGCCTGGTCCTGGGTGATTGCCGCCGGGCTCTGCGCAGCAAAGATGGGCTTGGCAGGCGAACCCGGCGCATAAGCCTGCCCCTGCCGTGGATCGATGACGGCGCCGGCCACAGCGGTGGCAGGCATGGTGCTGTCCGATTCCGCAAGGCCGTAGAACATCTGCGGATGGCCGTCGTTGCGGAAATGGCGGCCGGACACGCGCAGCGACCATGGTCCGTCCTCCTGCCGAAAGCCGAAACCGGCCTCTGCGGAATAGCCCCGATATGTGTCGCGGGTGCCGAACTGGTCGTAGTGCTGGGCCAGTCCCTGCACCGTGGCGAAGGCTTCCGTCTTCTGCGGGGAGCGGGTCGTGATATTGACGAGCCCGCCCATCGAATTGCCCGCATAGCGCGCCGAGTAAGGGCCATAGACGATGTCGAACTGCGCAACCTCGCCCGGACCGACAATCCCCCACTTGGGCGCAAAGCCGAAGGAATTGCCAAGGAAGTTGGAGACCGTGAAGCCATCGACCATCACCAGCGTTCGTGCGCTCTGGGTCGAATGGGTGCCCCGGAAGCCCGGCACGCCGTTGGAATCCCCGGCATAGCGTTTGCGCACGAAGAAATCGGGCGCGTATTTCATCAGGTCCTCGACGTTCTGGGCATTGATGCCGGCGAACTGCTCCTCACCAAGGCTGACCGAAAGGCCGCGCGGTTCGATGGAGATTGCGGATTCGTGCTGGCCGACAACGAGAATGGTAATCGCGTCTGCCGCCGCTTCATCGGCGTGGGCGGCAAGGGGAAGCAGGGCAAGCGGCGCCGCGCCGAGCGCGAGCATGGTCTTTGTCATGAAAGGTATCACCTGGACGGCACGCGTGCAGGCGCACTTCGGGCGCCCATGCGTGCAGATGTCATGTCGGTACCGCAGCCGTTCGCAGGGAACCGGCGCGGCGCGAATCATGGATCAGGCGAAGGAAGGTGGCCCCTGGCTGGGCGGACGGATCTGCGCATCGATCGGGCGCAGGTCGAGCGGACGGCGCAGGATCGCGGCGACGAAGACGAAGAACAGCGCGGCCAGCACCAGCATCGGCGGCGCCGATCCCAGTGCCGCGGCCCCCAGCGGGGCGAAAGCGCAAGGGTGGTCGACAGACTTCGGCGCGTCGTCCTGCGGGCCCTTGCCCGGAATGTGGATCTGCACGGTCGTTCCGGCAGGCGCGCTACCCGAACACAGCGCGACCACGAGGTCGCTTCCGACAGGTGCGGGCATGTAGCCCACCGGCACGAAAACCTTCAGGCAAAGCGCCGCCGCCAGAAGCAGCGCCGCGATCCCCGGCCGCTGCCGGAAGAAGTGCCTGAAATTGCCCACGAGCGTGCCCCTAGCGGCAGCCCCGCCAGGTGTCACGAGTGAAAACCGCCTGCCTCGGTTTACCTGTCATGTGTGAGCGCTGAGCGCGCTTCTTGCCTCTGCCGCCAGGAGATGCCGCAAGCGCGCAACCGCCAGTTCATCGTATGCCCCGCGATCAGCAGCAGGCTACCGGTCACAGTCAGGCTTGCCTCGCCGACATGCCCCATGCCCGGCATCAGCGCGAGGGCAAGGCTCACCACTCCCGCAAGCCCAAGCAGAACCGGCCGTCGAGCGCCATGACGGCGATAGCCCAGCCAGAAGGCCGCCAGCGCCGCCGGAGCGACCATCCCCATGGCGACGAAGTGAAACGTCGGCGACTGCACGAAGAGCCCAAGCGCGCCGGGGAGCAACAGCAGCAGGAGCGGCAGCGCCAGGCAATGCACCAGGCAAAGGAGCGAGGCAGAGACCGCAGCGCCTTCGACGATATCGGTCCTGCGCTTACCGGCCGCACGAGTTCGAAATTGTACAGACATGATATGTAACGAGATTCCCACTTGAGTGACGTTATATCATTACTTAATAGGCGCGCACTCTCATCAGAAAAAGGGGCCCAACTTGAAAATTCGTGCCTTGCTGCTTTGTGCAGCTTCCCTGCCCGCGATCTCGGCGCCGTCCGCCCATGCTGACGAGGCAAACGGCGGCTCGCGAATTGTCGTCACGGCCACGGCGTTCGAACAAAAGGCCGACGAAACCGCAACCCCGGTGATCGTCCTGAGAGGCGACGACCTCGTCCATCGCCGCCAGGCCACGCTCGGAGACACGCTGGCCGGGCAGCCGGGCATCAATTTCGACAATTTCGGCGGCGGCGCCAGCCGTCCGGTTATCCGCGGCCAGACCGCACCGCGCGTCCAGTCGCTTTCGGACGGTGCGAACATTCAGGACGCATCGGCCGTCTCGCCCGACCATGCTGTCACCGCCGAACCGCTTCTGCTGGAAGGCATCGAAGTCCTGCGAGGCCCCTCCGCCCTGCTCTATGGCGGGGGCGCGATCGGCGGCGCGATCAACCTGATCGACGGCAAGGTCCCCACAGCACTCCCCGAGGGCGGTTTCTCCGGCGTCGCCGAAGGGCGCCTCGGCACGGCCGATGACGAACGCTCGCTGGTTGGCGGGCTAACCGCCGGGATCGGCCCCTTCGCAATCCATGTCGAGGGCGTGCGTCGCACCTCGGACGACTACCGCATTCCCAAGAAGTTCGGCGACCGCCACGTCGACGGTTCGTACAACGACACATCGACATTCAGTGTCGGCGGCTCATGGGTCGGGCCGGATGGCTATCTCGGCGTGGCCTATACCCGCCAGCGCAGCGAATATGGCCTGCCCGGCCACAGCCACGAATACGAATCGTGCCATCCGCACGGCACCAGCCTGCACTGCGGCAGCCACGATGATCACGACCATGACCATGACCATGACCATGACCATGATCACGAACATGACCACGACGAAGTCCCGTACGTGAAGTTGAGGAGCGAGCGCTTCGACATCCGCAGCGAATACCGCAACCCGCTGCCGGGCTTCGAGAAAGTGCGCCTGCGCATGGCATTCACCGACTACGAGCATGACGAGCTCGAGCACGACGAAATCTCCACGACCTTCCGCAACAAGGCGCACGACATCCGATTCGAACTGACGCACAAGCCGCTGGCAGGCCTACGCGGCATCTTTGGTGTCCAGCATTCAAGCAGCAGGTTCAGCGCCGTCGGCGAGGAAGCCTTCCTGCCGCAGAGCGATACTGAAAACACCGCATTGTTCCTTATGGAAACACTGGCAGCCGGACAGGTGCGCTTCGAAGTGGCCGCGCGGCAGGAATGGCAGAGCATTGAGACCACTCTCAATCGTCGTGTCACCCACCAGCCCTTCTCCATCTCCGGCGCGGCGATCTGGAACGTCGGCAGCGACTATTCGCTCTCACTCTCGCTTGCCCGCTCGCAGCGAGCGCCCAACGCGCAGGAACTCTTCGCGCGCGGCGTTCACCTGGCAACCAATACTTATGAGATGGGCAGCGCCGCGCTGGGCACGGAAACGGCGAAGTCGATCGACGTGACCCTGCGCAAGACCGCCGGGGCAACGACCTTCACGATCGGCGCCTACCACCAGGACTTCAGTGACTACATTTTCGCAGAGACGCTGGATCGCTTCGAGGACTTCCGCCTGATTCGCTACACGGCCGCCGACGCCCGCTTCACCGGGATCGACGGCGAAGTGCGCCAGCAGATCACACCGGAATTCGCGCTGTCGATCTTCGGGGACTATGTGCGCGCAAAGCTGAAGGACGGCCTGGGCAACTTGCCGCGCATTCCTGCCGGTCGGCTGGGGGGCCGGACCGATGGTCGCTGGGGCCCGCTCTCTGCGGATCTCGAATACTATCGCGTGTTCGAACAAGGCAAAGTGGCCTCGTTCGAGACGCGCACGCCCGGCTACGACATGGTCAATGCGACTTTGGCCTACAAGCTTGCACTCGGCCCGCAGGCCAATGCCGAACTGTTCGTGCGCGGTAACAACCTGACCAATGCCCTGGCGTTCAACCACGCCTCGTTCATCAAACAGGCAGCGCCGCTGCGCGGCCGCAACTTCACCTTCGGCGTGCGCAGCACGTTCTGACCTGAAGGCGCCCGCGCGGGCGCCGGGCGCGGCAGGTCTCTTCAATCCCACGACCTTTCGCGCCCACCATGTTGGTCTGCGCAGCCCGCAAGAGCGAAAGGGAATCGGTCAGTCGCCATCTTGGTGCCTGACCGATTCCTCATCTATATCTCCGGCCATGCCACGACGACGCCACGCGGCCTGTCCTGCACGAAGCGCTGCGCGACCGGCCGCAAGCCTGCCCAATGGACCGTTATCTATACGATTTTCAAGGAGAGGAACTGGAGCGGGCGAAGGGATTCGAGCCCTCGCCCCAACCTTGGAAAATCTAGGCTTGGCCTCCCATGGGGTTCGCTCAGATACGCCAGAGCGTGACAAGCATCTGTTTTCTCGTGGTTCCGATTGTGCCACACTTCGCTTGAATTCGATCCAAACGACCTGTCAGTAGTCCCGTGCTCGTCCCGGCGTCGATACTGGTCCACACGACACGGAATGAAGCAAGCGGGTCAACGTTCGACAGTGAAATTGACGCGCAATCTTTGCGAGCGGGCGGAGAAACGCGAAGATCAATATGAGCTCTGGCATGCCGAAATTGCCAGCTTCGGCCTGCGCATTATGCCCTGTGGCGTCAAATCGTTCATCGTGCACTACCGCGCCGATGCTGTTAGGCGGACCGCCAAGCGCCGCACCTACACCTTGGGCGCCTCGGCGCACTGACGATCGAGAAGGCCCGAAAGAGCGCCAAAACTGTTCTCGGCGCGGCCGCCAACGGCCAGGGTCCTGGTGAGAAACGGATCGCCAAGCGCGGCGAGATGCTGATCTCTCAATTGCTCGATCTGTACGGAAAGCGCAGCTGCGTGATCCGGCGCGGTAAAAAGATCGGGCTCCGGCGATGCCGGGGTGAGGCAGATAATCAATCTTGCAATGGACTCAATGCGCCTGCAGCAACTTGGCTACCGCAATGGGCGCAACTTCGACTCCTTCGAAGCCCTGTACCAGGTACGCACGATGTTTTCGCAGGGTTATCAGACGTCCCTCCTGATTGCCCACCCCATCGATATGGCCGGAATGTGGGCCAAGACCGAGCGCGTAAACTGGCACGCGCCCCCTCCCATCTCAAACTAACGGACCTTTACGCAGGCAGACTTCGGCCGTTGAAAGGTTCCGCTCAGAGGGCCCGATCCCAACGAATAAGGGCCCGCATTGCTGTGGGCCCCTGTTCAATACCGTGTTCGCAGGGACCTCTCCGGTCCCTGACGCCGGTTCATTCCCACTCGATCGTGCCGGGCGGCTTGGAGGTGTAGTCGTAAACCACGCGGTTGATGCCCTTCACCTCGTTGATGATGCGCGTGGCGACACGGCTGAGGAAGGCGGCATCGAAGGGATAGATGTCGGCGGTCATCCCGTCGGTCGACGTGACCGCGCGCAGGGCGCAAACGCTGTCGTAGGTGCGGCCGTCGCCCATGACGCCAACGGTCTTGACCGGCAGCAGCACCGCGAAAGCCTGCCAGATCGCATCGTAGAGGCCGGCATTGCGAATCTCCTCGAGGTAGATCGCATCGGCCTTGCGCAGGATATCGGCCTTGTCGCGGCTGACTTCGCCGGGAATGCGGATGGCGAGGCCCGGTCCGGGGAACGGGTGGCGGCCCACGAAGATGTCGGGCAGGCCCAGTTCGCGGCCCAGCTCGCGCACTTCGTCCTTGAACAGTTCGCGCAGCGGTTCGACCAGTTTCATGTCCATGCGCTCGGGCAGGCCGCCGACGTTGTGGTGGCTCTTGATCGTGACCGAGGGACCGCCGGTGAAGGAAACCGATTCGATCACGTCGGGATAGAGGGTGCCCTGGGCCAGGAACTCGGCGCCGCCGATCTTCTTCGCCTCGTCCTCGAAGACGTCGATGAAGGTCTTGCCGATGAACTTGCGCTTCTTTTCGGGGTCGGTGACGCCCTCCAGCCCCTTGAGGAACAGGGTCGAGGCGTCGACGTGGACGAGCGGGATATTGTAGTGGCCGCGGAACAGCGACACGACCTGCTCGGCCTCGCCCATGCGCATCAGGCCATGATCGACGAAAACGCAAGTGAGCTGGTCGCCGATCGCCTCATGGATGAGGACGGCGGCCACGGCGGAATCGACGCCGCCCGAAAGGCCGCAGATCACGCGCTTGTCGCCGACCTGCTCGCGGATTTCCTCGATCTTGGTCTTGCGGAATTCGGCCATCGTCCAGTCGCCGGCCATGCCGCAGACGTGGCGCACGAAGTTCTTGAGCAGCTTGCCACCATCGGGCGTATGAACCACTTCGGGGTGGAACTGCATCGCGTAGATGCGCTTCTCGTCGTTGGCGATCACCGCGAAAGGTGCACCGGAGCTGGACGCGACGGGGCGGAAGCCCGGGGCAAGGCTGGTCACCTTGTCGCCGTGGCTCATCCAGACCTGGTGCTTTTCGCCCACGTTCCAGAGACCGTCGAACAGGGCGCACTCATCCCCGATCTCGATGAAGGCGCGGCCGAACTCGCCCGAGTCGCCGGCAAGCACCTCGCCGCCCATCTGGTGCATGAGCGACTGCTGGCCATAGCATATGCCGAGCATCGGACGGCCGCTCTCCAGAATGCAATCGGGAATGCGCGGACCGTTGTCATCGAGCACCGAGGCCGGCGAACCCGACAGGATGATGCCCACCGGATCGAGGCGCTTGAAAGCTTCTTCGGCCATCGAGAACGGCGCGATTTCGGAATAGACCCCCGCTTCGCGCACACGGCGCGCGATCAGCTGGGTAACCTGGCTGCCGAAATCGACGATGAGTACGGAATCTGACGAGGGGATGTTCATGGCTGGCCCCTAATGCGAGCCGCAGCGAGTGTCCAGATGGCAGTCGCGAGCGAAAAGCTCCGCATTCGCCCAAATCCGCTACTTGAGTTGCAAAACTTGCAATCTCTATTCAGGAAATAGAGATTGAGGTTCAAGGGGCGAGAGACTAAATGCTGCACATGCGAAGGGAACGGGGCGAACCCGTCTCTTATCGAATGCAGGAGTAGAAACAGATGACCATCGTAGAACGGACTGTCGGCCTCGCCGCGGCATTTGGAATCAGTGCCCTGGCGTTCGCTGTGACCCTCGTCTGAGGCCAAAGTGATCCCAACCGGAAGGGCGGTCCCGAGGGGCCGCCCTTTTGCTTTGCACCTGCACAATATCGCGGCCTGAGCGACTTGCGCTCACTCCGGACGGCACCCCGAAAAGGCTCCTCCTCGCACGAATGCACGATGCGCAAGCAAGGCTTGCGCTGAGTTCGCGGACGGAGCTGCCGCCCAGCCGCGACCGACAAAACACCCCTGCCGGTTCCAACCGAGGCGATTCGCTAGGCGCAGCTGCTCGTCGGCGCCATCGCATCGGTACGGCGCATGGCCGCCAACTCTTGTGGAAAAGCGCCCCTCCCATGCCGCTTTTGCTTGGGTTTGCCGGGGCCAATGCCTATAGACTCGCCATGGCTAGCGAACCCGAAAACGGCAAGAACACCAACTCCTACGGCGCAGACTCGATCAAGGTCCTCAAGGGCCTCGACGCGGTGCGCAAGCGCCCTGGCATGTACATCGGCGACACCGACGACGGCTCGGGTCTCCACCACATGGTTTTCGAGGTTTCCGACAACGCGATCGACGAGGCCCTGGCCGGGCACTGCGACCTCGTCCTCATCGAGCTGAACCCCGATGGCTCGGTCTCGGTCGAGGACAACGGCCGCGGCATTCCCACCGACATTCATGCCGAGGAAGGCGTTTCGGCGGCCGAGGTCATCATGACCCAGCTCCACGCCGGCGGCAAGTTCGAGAACACCTCGGACGACAATGCCTACAAGGTTTCCGGCGGCCTGCACGGCGTCGGCGTCTCGGTGGTCAATGCCCTGTCCGAATGGCTGGAGCTTACCGTCTGGCGCGACGGCAAGGAGCACTGGATGAAGTTCGCCCATGGCGACGCCGTGTCTCCGCTGGAAGTGCGCGGGCCCGCCCCCGAAGGCAAGAAGGGCACGCGCGTAACCTTCCTTGCTTCCACCGACACGTTCAAGAACGTGACCGAATTCGACTTCGAGAAGCTGGAGCACCGCTACCGCGAACTCGCGTTCCTCAATTCGGGCGTACGCATCAAGCTGCGCGACCGCCGCCATGAGGAAATCGTCGAGCACGACCTGTTCTACGAAGGCGGCATCGGTGCATTCGTGCAGTTCCTCGACCGCAACAAGCAGGCGTTGATGCCCGATCCTATCGCCATTTCGGCGGACAAGGACGGCATCGGCATGGAAGTCGCGCTCGAATGGAACGATTCCTATTACGAGAACGTATTGTGCTTCACCAACAACATCCCGCAGCGTGACGGCGGCACCCATCTCGCCGCTTTCCGCGCCGCGCTGACCCGCACGCTCAACGGCTATGCCGAACGCTCGGGGCTTCTCAAGAAGGAAAAGGTCTCGCTTTCGGGCGACGACATGCGCGAAGGCCTGACCGCGATCGTTTCGGTGAAGCTGCCCGATCCCAAGTTCTCCTCGCAGACGAAGGACAAGCTGGTCAGCTCCGAAGTGCGTCAACCGCTCGAGGCGCTGATGAGCGAGAAAATGAGCGAGTGGCTGGAGGAAAACCCCGCCACTGCCAAGACCATCGTCCAGAAGGTGATCGACGCCGCCGCCGCCCGCGAAGCGGCGCGCCGTGCCCGCGAACTGACCCGCCGCAAG
This sequence comes from Novosphingobium sp. PP1Y, assembly GCF_000253255.1. Lineage (NCBI taxonomy): Bacteria > Pseudomonadati > Pseudomonadota > Alphaproteobacteria > Sphingomonadales > Sphingomonadaceae > Novosphingobium > Novosphingobium sp. PP1Y. The sequence goes on from NC_015580.1 coordinate 3,655,393, forward strand.
GGCGCGATGGACATCGCCAGCCTGCCCGGCAAGCTGGCCGACTGCCAGGAACGCGATCCGTCCAAATGCGAACTGTTCCTGGTCGAGGGTGATTCCGCAGGCGGTTCGGCCAAGCAGGGCCGCGACCGCAAGACCCAGGCGATCCTCCCGCTCAAGGGCAAGATCCTCAACGTCGAGCGCGCGCGCTTCGACCGCATCATTTCCTCCAAGGAAGTGGGCACGCTGATCCAGGCGATGGGCACCGGCATCCGCGACGACTTCAACCTCGAAAAGCTGCGCTACCACAAGATCGTCATCATGACCGACGCCGACGTCGACGGCGCGCATATCCGCACCCTGCTGCTGACGTTCTTCCATCGCCAGATGCCCGAGATCATCCGCGCCGGGCACCTCTTCATCGCCCAGCCGCCGCTCTACAAGGTCGCCAAGGGCCGCAGCGAAGTCTACCTCAAGGACAATGCCGCGCTCGACCGCTACCTCGTCGAAGGCGGACTCAACGGCCGCGTGCTGGAAACGGCGGGCGGCGCTCGCAGTGGGCCGGACCTCGAATCGCTGGTCGAACATGCCATCCGCATGCGCAACCTGATGGCCTTCGTGCCGCGCCGTTATGACACCAACATCATCGAGGCCCTGGCCCTTGCCGGCGTGCTCGCGCCCGACCTGACGAGCGACGCACGCGAGGCAGCCATGACGCGCGCGGCGGCCTGGCTCGATCGCGGCGACACCGAAGCTCGCTGGACCGTGAGCATGAGCCCCGAGGGCAATCTCGAGGTGGAGCGCCTGTGGCGCGGCGTCACCGATCACCACAAGATCGAGGCTGCCTTCCTCACCAGCGCCGAGGCCCGCAAGCTGGCCCGTCTCGCCGCCGAGAACGTCGACGTCTATGCCAATGCCGCCCGCCTCGTGCGCGCTACGGCCGTGGCCGAGACGGCCGAGCCCGAGGAGGCGAACGACGACGATGGCGAAACGAGCGCAGCGCGTCCGGTGGTCGGCGAAGATGCCATCACCCGGCCGAGCGAACTGCTCGAGAAGGTGCTCAGCACAGGCCGCAAGGGGCTCTCGATCCAGCGCTACAAGGGTCTTGGCGAAATGAATGCCGAGCAGCTGTGGGAGACCACGCTCGATCCGGAGAACCGCGCCTTGCTGCAAGTCAAGGTCGAGGACGCGGACGTGACCGACGAGATCTTCACCCGCCTGATGGGCGACATCGTCGAACCGCGCCGCGAATTCATCCAGGAAAACGCGCTCAACGTCGCCAACCTCGACGTCTGAGGCCCATGTGAGGGTGCGCAATGCGCGCCCTTCGACACATCGGAATCGATTGGGAACAGTCCGCCGCAAGGCGGTCTGCCTTTCCGGTGTTGCGCCGGGACGCATGCGACCATAAGTTGCGCCGATGCGTATTCTTCTTGCCGCGGTCCTCCTGGCCAGCACTGCACCGTTCAGCCCCGTCCTTGCGTCCGAGACGGCTAGCCCCGCTCCCATCCTGACGACGCCCGAGGCCAGGGACGTCTGGACCCATGCACAGCCGGAAGTGGCGCGCGTCACCCATGTCGCGCTCGACCTCGACGTCGACTTCGCCACCAGGACACTGGGCGGCACGGCGGTGCTTGACGTCCTGGCCGCGCCGGGCGCGACGCAGATCGTGCTGGATGTCGACGACCTCGATATCGCGTCCGTAACCGATGCCTCGGGCAAGGCGTTGAATTGGAAGGTAGGCGCCGACGATCCGGACCTCGGCTCCGCCATGACCGTCGATCTCGCCGGAGCCAGGCAGATCCGCATTGCCTACCGCACCAGGCAGGGTGCCAGCGCGCTGCAATGGCTTCCGCCGGAAATGACCGCGGGCAAGAACAAGCCCTACCTGTTCAGCCAGGGTCAGCCGATCAACAACCGCAGCTGGATCCCGACGCAGGACAGCCCGGGCATCCGCCAGACCTGGGAAGCCTCGCTGACCGTCCCGGGCGATCTGGTCGCGGTGATGAGCGCGGAGAAGCTTTCGGGCGACAAGGGCGAGCGACTGCCTGACGGGCGCCGCCGCTTCCGCTTCCGCATGGACAAGCCGGTTCCGCCCTACCTCATCGCCTTCGCGGTGGGCGACATCCGGTTCAAGTCGCTCGGCCCGCGTTCGGGCGTCTGGGCCGAAGCGCCGATGCTCGACAAGGCGGCGAAGGAATTCGGCGACGTCGAGAAGATGATCGACGCGGCCTCCGCGCTTTACGGTCCCTATCGCTGGGGTCGATACGACATGCTGGTGCTGCCGCCTGCCTTCCCCTTCGGCGGGATGGAAAACCCGATGCTCACGTTCCTGACGCCGACCATCATCACCGGCGACCGGTCGAACACCGACGTCGTGGCGCATGAGCTGGCGCATTCGTGGTCCGGCAATCTCGTCACCAATGCGACATGGTCGGACTCGTGGCTCAACGAGGGCTTCACGACCTATTTCGAGAACCGCATCATGGAATCGCTCTACGGGAAGGAGCGCGCCGCGATTTACGCCGATCTCGATTGGGACGGCTTGCTGCGCGACATCAAGGCGGCCGGGGGCGAGACCGCGGCGACCACCCGCCTGCACGGCGATCCGGGCGCGACGGCGGGCCAGCTCGACTACTTCAAGGGCTCGAATTTCCTGCGCATGATCGAATATACCGTGGGCCGTGAGCGTTGGGACGCCTACCTCACCTCCTATTTCGATCGTCACGCATTCCAGCCGCAGACGACCGCCGGGTTCCTGGCCGACTTGCGCGAACATCTGCTCAAGGACGATTGCGCACTCGAACTCAAGCTGCAGCTCGACCGCTGGGCCTATGCGGCGGGGCTGCCCGACAATGCGGTTCACGTCAAAAGCGCGACGCTGGCGAAGATCGACGAAAAGCTGGCGGCCTACACGGCTGGCGGACCGGCAAGCGCAGTGCAGCCGCAGGGCTGGAGCACGCAGGAATGGCTGCGTTTCCTCAACGGCATTCCACGCGAACAGTCCCCCGCGCGCCTTAAGGAGCTGGACGAGACGCTTGGCCTGTCCGCCTCCACCAACGCCTATGTGCAGTCCGCATGGCTCGAACTCGCCATTGCCAACCGCTATGAGCCGGCGCTGCCGACACTGCGCCGCTACGTCGCGTCGATCGGGCGCGGGCTGCTGATCGCGCCGCTCTATCGCGGGTTGATGAAGCAAGGCGAATGGGGCGCGAAGATCGCGCGTGACGACTTTGCTGAAGCGAAGCCGACCTATCACCCTGCCACCGCCGATGCGATCGCGCGGATCATACAGGGTAATTGAACGCAGCTTCGTGACGAGGCGCAGTATATGGGCTAATACAGCCATCATGACTGCACTCCCATTCGGCGGGGCGGGGCGATGAACGGGTCGATCGGCGCTGCGCCTTCGGCCGCGGACTTCGATGCCCTGGCCCGCTCTGCCTTCGCGCGCATTCCCGAACCGTTTTCCCGGCACCTGGACGGCATCACCGTCCAGGTCGAGGAATTCGCCGACGAGGAAACCCTCGAGGCGCTCGGCATGGACGACGCCTGGGAACTCACAGGCCTGTATCAGGGGCGCCCGATGGACGAGGAAACGGTGTGGAGTGCAGGCGAACTGCCCTCGCGCATCACCCTCTACCGACAGCCGCTACTGGCCGAATGGTGCGAAACCGGGGTCAGCCTCGAGGCGCTGGTGACCCACGTGGTGATCCACGAGGTCGGCCACCACTTCGGCCTGTCCGACGCGCAGATGCACGCGCTCGAGGGACAGGCGCACTAGCGGCTCGACGCCGCGCGGGCTGCAAGGCCCGCTAGGCGGCGACTTCCTCTACCGTTCGCTCGCTGGCTGCGTCGAGCAGGCGGCGTTCCAGCGCCTTGAGCCGGCTGGTCGCGGTCAGCTTCTCGCCCAGCAGATCGGTCACGTAGAACGTGTCGGCCGCGCGCTCGCCATATGTGGCGACATGAGCCGAATAGACCATCAGCTTCGATTCGAAGAGGGCGTGGGCCAGCCGGTTGAGCAGGGCCGGACGATCCCTCGCATTGACCTCGACGACGGTGAAGCGGTTCGAGGCCTTGTTGTCGAAGATCACCCGCGGGCGCACCTCGAAGGCATCGGCGCGCGGCCGGGCATCGGGCTTGGCGACCAGTTGCGGCAGGATCTTGATCCGGTTGGCCAGCGCATTCTCGATGGAGGTGCGCAGCCTTTCGAGCTGGCTCTCCTCCATGAACGGCCGGCCCAGCGGGTCCTGTACGAGAAAATTGTCGACCGCGCGCCCGGTGCGCGTGGTGTGGATGCGCGCATCGATGATGTTGCCGCCGGCGAGGTGGATGCCGCCCGCGATGCGATAGAACAAGCCTGGATGATCCGAGGCGATGACGGTGACGAGCGTCGCGCCATGCGCCTGGTAGTATTCGGTATGGATCGAGAGCGCGTGCCCCAGCGCCTCGGCCGCCTCGAGCTGGGCGAGGTTCTTGGCGATGACGTCCTCGCTCTCGGCGATCCAGTAGGAATCGACGAACTTGGCGCCGACTTTCTCGATAAGCGCGGCATTGGCCGGTTCCAGCGCCTCGACCGCGGCCTTCTTTGCGGCAATGCGCTTCTCGCGACCGAATTCGGCGTGGCCGAGGCGCAGGCGCTCCTCGGTGGCAGCATAGAGTTCGCCGATAAGCTGGCGCTTCCAGCTGTTCCAGGTTCCGGGGCCGACGGCGCGGATATCGACGATGGTCAGCATCGTCAGCTGGCGCAGGCGGTCGAGCGACTGCACGACCTGCACGAAATCGGTGATCGTCTTGGCGTCCGAGAGGTCGCGCTTGAAGGCAGTGGCGGAAAGCAGCAGGTGCTGGCGCACCAGCCAGCTCACCAGCTCGGTCTCGTCCTCGTCGAGTCCGAAGCGCGGGCACAGCTTGAGCGCGATCTCTGCGCCCAGCACCGAATGGTCCCCGCCCCGCCCCTTGGCGATGTCATGCAGCAAGACCGAGGCATAGAGCGCGCGGCGTGAACGGACCTTGTGGACGATGTCGTGCGCCAGCGGGTGATCGTTCTTCAGCTCGCCCTTCTCGATCCGCGAGAGCAGGCCGATCGCCCGGATCGTGTGCTCGTCCACCGTGTAGTGGTGGTACATGTCGAATTGCATCTGCGCATTGACGCGTCCGAACTCGGTCACGAAGCGGCCGAACACACCCGCCTCGTTGAAGGCGCGCAAGGAGATTTCGGGATTGTTGCGACTGGTGAGCAGTTCCATGAACAGCTCGTTGGCTCGCTTGTCGCGGCGCACGTCTCCCTTGATCAATACGGCATCGCGGGAGATCAGGCGCATCGTCTCGGGATGGATTTCGAGCCCCTCCTTGTCGGCCAGCACGAAGATCTCGAGCATGCGCACCGGATCGCTTTCGAACCAGTCGTCGCTCGGCGCCTTGATGCGCCCGCCGAAGACCTTGTAGCCCTTGAGCGTGCGGGGCTTGGCGCGAAACCCGGCCAGCAGGCCGCGCGGCTGCTTGCGCGCGAACTGCTCGTCGAGCTGGGCGAGGAACACCCCGGTCAGGTTGCCGACGACTTTCGCCTGCAGGAAGAAGAAGTGCATGAAGCGCTCGACCGCGCTCTTGCCGGGCCGGTCGGCATAGTTCATCCGCGCCGCAACCTCGCGCTGCATGTCGAAGGTCAGGCGATCCTCGGCCCGCTTGGTGATCGTGTGCAGATGGCAGCGCACCGCCCAGAAGAAGTTCTCGGCGCGGCGGAACGCCTTGTATTCCTTGGACGTAAGCAAGCCGACCTGCACCAGTTCGGACGGGTCGCGCACCTTGTGGATGTACTTGCCGATCCAGTAAAGCGTGTGCAGGTCGCGCAGCGAGCCCTTGCCTTCCTTGACGTTGGGCTCGACCACGTAACGGCTATCGCCCATGCGCTTGTGCCGTTCTTCGCGCTCGGCCAGCTTCTCGACCACGAACTGGCGTTCGGTGCCGGAAACCACATCGCTCCAGAAGCGTTGGCGCGCTTCCTCGTAGAGATCCTGGTCGCCCCAGACGTAGCGCCCTTCCAGCATGGCTGTGCGGATCGTCAGGTCCGAGCGGCTCATCTTCACCATCTCGTCGAGCGAGCGACTCGAGTGCCCGATCTTGAGGCCCAGGTCCCAGAGGAAATAGAGCATCGCCTCGATCACCTGTTCGCACCACGGCGTCTGCTTGATCGGGGTAAGGAAGGCGATGTCGACGTCCGAATGCGGCGCCATTTCACCGCGGCCATAGCCACCCACGGCCATGATCGTCAGGCGCTCCCCGCGCGAGCGATTGCTGACCGGATAGACATTTTCGACCACGTGATCGTGAATCACCCGCATGAGCTGGTCGACCAGGAAGGCCTGCGCCTCGGCCACGTCGTGCCCGGCGGAAGGCTTGCCGGTCAGACGTTCGGCAATTTCTGCGCGCCCCGCATCCAGCGCGCCGCGCAGCACATCGACAATGGCGCGGCGCGCCTTGGTGTGGCCGGACTCGTCAACCAGCTTGTCGATGGACAGGACCAGGGCACGGCGGTCGATGACGGAACGCGGGGAGGGAATGCGGATGACGCTCATATCCCATGACTTCTAGACGGCGCGGGCCTCAAGGGAAACCCGCTCTCGGTGAAGATCGCGAACGCGCCGCCCGAACGCCATTTTCGCGATGAACCGGCAAAACCCGGCTATCTTCGCCCCTCCCACTATGCCAGAAGGCCGCCAAGCAGCCGCCGGTCCCGGCGGACACGGTAACGCAAAAACACGAGGTCGAACGCTTGTCCCTGCTGACCCTTGCCGCTGCTGCCGCACAGGCACACGAACCGATTCACTGGGTCGACCTGGGCCTGAAGAACTATCTCTTCCGGATCGGCAGCTTCGAGCTGCGCTGGTACTCGCTCGCCTATCTGGCCGGCATCGTGCTGGGCTACTGGCACCTCTCACGCATGATCAGGTCACCGGGCGCGCCCCTGGCACAACGCCATGCCGACGACCTGTTCTTCTACTGCACGCTCGGCATCATCCTGGGCGGCAGGCTCGGCTATGCCACGTTCTACACCGGCGGCAACACCGGCATTCCCAGCCTCTGGACCCACCCGACAGAGCTGCTTTCGCTGTGGCACGGCGGAATGAGCTTTCATGGCGGCCTTATCGGCGTGCTGCTGGCAATGCTCTGGGTTTCGTGGCGCGGCGGACTGAACTTCGTGCGCGTGGCGGACTACCTTTCGGTCTGTGTGCCCTTCGGCATGATGTTCGGACGCCTCGCCAATTTCGTGAACGGCGAACTCTGGGGCCGCGTGGTCACCAATCCGAACCTGCCCTGGGCGATGGTCTTTCCCGATGCGCCGGACCAGCTCCCGCGCCACCCCAGCCAGCTTTACGAAGCCGGGCTGGAGGGCCTGCTGATGATCGTCATCATGCTCACCCTATACTGGAAGACGCGCGCACGCTTCCGTCCCGGCCTGCTGGTGGGTGTATTTACCGTCGGCATCGGCTGCGCCCGTTTCTTCGTCGAGTTCTTCCGCGAACCTGATGCCCAGCTTGAGGACTTCGCCCGTGAAACCGGGCTTTCGATGGGTCAGTGGCTGACGATCCCGCTGATCCTGCTGGGACTGTTCATGATCGCCCGCGCCCTCGCCAAACCGGCGCTTGCCAGCGGTAGGCCCGCCACCGCCTGATGACCGGCATCGAGGACAGCCGCGACCCGCTGGATGCGATCTTCCGGCGGCTGATCGCCAATTACGGCCCGATCACGCTCATGCACTACATGGGCGAATCGAATGCGCGTTACTACTCGGGCAAGGATCCGCTGGGCAGCGCGGGCGACTTCATCACTGCGCCCGAAATCAGCCAGATGTTCGGCGAGCTCATCGGCCTGTGGCTGGCCGACATGTGGATACGCGCCGGACGCAGCGACAAGGTCCACTACGTCGAACTCGGACCCGGCCGCGGCACGCTGGCGCGCGATGCGCTCAGGGCCATGAAGAAGTACGGCCTCGAACCCAAGGTCCACTTCGTCGAGAGTTCGGCCGCGCTCAAGGACATCCAGCTTGCCGCAGTGCCGCAGGCGCAGTGGCATGACGACATGTCCACCCTGCCTGCGCGCGGCCCACTGCTGATCGTGGGCAACGAATTCCTCGATGCACTGCCGATCCGACAGCTGGTCAAGACCGCGCAGGGCTGGCGCGAGCGCATGGTCGGCCTCGACGACGACGAACGCTTCATCCCGGTCGCGGGGGACAAGCCGATGGACGCCGCGATTCCAGAGGCGCGGCGCGAGGCCGAGGACGGCACCCTGATCGAGACCTGCCCGGGCGCGGCCTCGGTCACTTACGAGATTTCGGGCAGGCTGCTGGCGCAAGGCGGCGCAGCCCTGCTGATCGACTACGGATACGACGAGCCGCGCACCGGCTCGACCCTGCAGGCGCTGCGCGAACACAAGATGGTCGATCCTTTCGCCATGCCGGGCGAGGCCGACCTCACGGCGCATGTGGACTTTGCAGCAATGGCCAATGTCGTGCAGGCGCGCGGCGTGCGGCACCTAGGTACTGTCACGCAGGGCCACTGGCTGCGCGCGCTGGGGATCGAGGCGCGGGCGCAGAGCCTGGCCAAGGTCGCCCCGCAGCATGCAGAGGCGATCCAGTCGGCGATGCACCGCCTGGTTGCCGAGGACCAGATGGGCTCGCTGTTCAAGGTCATGGGCATCGGTGCGCCGGAATGGCCGCTCGGCGCAGGGTTCTGACCGCGCCGAGACCGATGTCGGTCAGTTCCTGCGTTCGATGGCCCGCTGCTCCTGCGGCACCTGCCGCACCGGAACCGCTCCGATCCACTGCTGGAAGGCATCGGTATCGACCATGCCCTTGCGGACATCCCTGCCCCTGGTGAAAGTGACGAAGCCGTCGCCGCCCTCGGCCAGGAAGTTATTCACGGTCACGCGGTAGTCGGCCTGCGCATCGACGGGCTTGCCGCCGATCGTCAAGGTCAGCAGGCGCTCACCCGCAGGACGCCCCAAGTCGTAGGTAAAGTGCACGTTTGCGGAAGGAGCGAGGACCTGCTGGACTTTCGCCCGGCTCAGCCCGTCCTCGATCGCATCGCGCACTTGCGAGCCGGTCAGCGTCATCGTCACCAGGGTATTGTTGAAGGGCTGGACCGCATAGATCTGCCCGAAGGTCACTTCGCCGCCCGCTCCCGGATCGATCGGCGCGCGGATGCCGAAGGGGTTGGTGAAGGCGATCTGCGCCCCGGCCTCACGGCTGGCGGCAAGCTGTGCATCGGCGATCAGATTGCCCAGCGAACCGCCGGTCATGCCCTCGTTCGCCGCCTTCGAGGCCGGCCCTGACAAGCGCCCCACGGGCCGCGAGACTTGCGCCTGTGCATCCTCGACATAGCGCGCGACATAGGCGCTGACGTCGGCGCGCGGCCGGAACGCGGGATAAAGCGCCGTATTGGCAACGGCCCCGCGCCCGCTGGAATAGGCCTGCGACTGGACGATGACGTTGTGCGCCTTCTTGGCGAGAACGCGATGGCTTGCAGGGTCGATGGTAAGCGTGATGTCGGTCACTGCCTTGCCGTAGACATTCGCGCTCGTCAGCAGGATCGGCCGCGACGGATCGATTTCTCCGTAATTGCAGACATAGGCCCAGTGGGTGTGGCCCGAGACGACGACGTCGACGCGCGGATCGATCCTGGCAAGGATCGGCAGGATGCCGCCGTTCAGCCCCTCGCAGCCATTGGGATCGGATTCGCCGGTCGTCTTGCCGCCCTGGTGGATCAGCACGACGATGGCATCGGCCCCCGCTGCCTTGAGGCGAGGCACCTCTCGGTTGATCGCCTCGGCCTCGTCCCCGAAGATCAGTCCCCGGATCTGCTCTGGCGCGACCAGCGTGGGCACTTCGCGCAGCGAGAGGCCGATGAAACCGACTGTCACCTTGCTTGCGCCCGAACCGAAGGTCTTCATCCCCGTGGCAGGAAACAGCGTCGAACCGTCCGGCTTGTATGTGCTGGCCGCGAGATACCGGTAGCCTGCGCCCTTGAATTGCTCGAGCTGGCAAGGCTGGAGCCGCGTGTATTTCTCGCAGCCGCCATCCTGCAGGCGCTGCAGTTCCTTCCAGCCGCGGTCGAATTCGTGGTTGCCGACCGCGTTGAACTCGAGCCCGATGCGGTTCATCACGCCGACCGCAGGCTCATCGAGATGCAGCGAGGAGGCAAGCTGCGAAGCACTGGTCAGGTCGCCGGCGGCCACGACCACATTGTTGGGATGCTCGGCCTTGAGCGAATCGACGGCCGAGGCGAGCCATGCCGCCCCGCCTGCCGGCACCGCGACCGTGCCGCCCTTCCCGTCCGGCGCCCCGACGGAAGCCTTCGGCGGCTCAAGCGCGCCGTGGAAATCGTTGATGGCGATGATCCCCACTTCAACGGGCGCGGCCGTCTGGTCTATCGCCTGGGGGGTAGTGCAGGCCGCCAGCAGACCAAGCAGGGCAAGGGAAAGTAAGCGTTTCATGGAAGCGGCTTATCTCGCCTGAAAATGACGGCGGCAAGACGAAGACGCGCGAACAGGGGCCACGATCGCGGCATCGCCGATTCTTTGCAGGCGGGGGTTGCAAGGCGCCCGATGCGCCCCCACCTGCTGCAGTGCAACATTCCCATGAGCAGGACCCTGCCATGAATGCCCATAGCCACGCGCCTGATGGCGACACGCAAACCGTACTCGTCCTGCAGGGAGGCGGCGCACTCGGCGCCTACCAGGCCGGCGTGTTCGAAGCTCTGGCCGAACACGGCGCGGCGCCGGACTGGATCGCGGGAATCTCGATCGGCGCGATCAATGCCGCGATCATCGCCGGAAATGCGCCCGAAGACCGCTTGCCGCAGCTGCGTCGTTTCTGGGACCTGGTCTCCTCGGAATTGCAATTCCATCTTGACGAGCGCATCGGCTTCGCCCGCCGCGCCTTCAACGAAGCCTCGGCCTTCCTTGCCGCGACCGTCGGCATTCCCGGCTTCTACAATCCGCGCCTGTTCCCGCCGCTCAACCCGGAATGGCCGGCGGAGCTCGATTCGCTCAGCTACTACGACACCGCGCCCTTGCGTGCGACCTTGCTCGAACTAGTCGATTTCGACCGGATCAACCGCTGCGAGACCCATTTCAGCGTCGGTGCAGTGAACGTGCTCAATGGCAACTTCGCCTATTTCGACAATCGCGAACGCACGATCGGCCCCGAACACATCATGGCCAGCGGCGCGCTTCCCCCCGGTTTCCCGCCGGTCCAGATCGACGGCGAATGGTACTGGGACGGCGGCCTCGTTTCCAACACCCCGCTGCAATACGTGCTCGACAACCGCAGCCAGTGCGAGATGACGGTGTTCCAGGTGGACCTGTTCAGCTCTCGCGGGGAAGAGCCGCGCACGATGGCCGATGTCGCCCAGCGCGAGAAGGACATCCGCTACTCCAGCCGCACCCGCCTCAACACCGACATGTCCCGCCGCCTCCATGCCTTGCGCGCAGCGGCGCATCGCCTCGCCGACCGGCTGCCCGAGGAATTCAGGGACGATCCCGATCTTGCCGCGCTGCTTTCGTGCCGCCCGGCCGGGCCGGTTGCGGTGATGCACCTGATCAATCGCGGAAAACCATACGAATCCAATTCGAAGGACTACGAGTTCTCGCGCATGACGGTTAACGAGCACTGGGACGCGGGCAAGGCGGACGCGATCCACTCGCTCGATCATCCGGACTGGACGGGCCGCCGCCTGCGGCCCGATGAGATCATTACGTTCGACCTCGCCAGCGATTGCCGCTGAGCATCCGAAAGAGAGCAGGAGCAGGTACATGAAGCTGAAGGACAAGGTCTGCATCGTCACCGGCGCGGCGAGCGGGATCGGCAATGCCATCGCGCACCGCTACGCCGCCGAGGGCGGCAAGGTGGCGATTGCCGATCTGAACATCGATGCGGCAGAGAAGGCAGCTTCGGACATCCGCGAGAAGTTCTCCGTCGAGGCGATGGCCGTGGCCATGGACGTAACCAGCGAGGAACAGGTCAACGATGGCGTCGCCAAGGTCGTCGATGCCTGGGGCACGGTTGACGTCCTCGTGTCCAACGCGGGAATCCAGATCGTCAACCCAATCGAGGAATTCGCCTTCGCCGACTGGAAGAAGATGCTCGCCATTCACCTAGACGGCGCATTCCTGACTTCCAAGGCGGTGATCCCGCACATGTACCGGCAGAAGTCCGGCTCGATCATCTTCATGGGCTCGGTCCACTCCAAGGAAGCGAGCCCGCTCAAGTCCGCCTACGTCACCGCCAAGCATGGCCTGCTCGGCCTTTCGCGGGTGATCGCCAAGGAAGGCGGCAGGAAAGGCGTGCGCACCAACGTGATCTGCCCGGGCTTCGTGAAGACCCCGCTGGTCGACAAGCAGATCCCCGAACAGGCCAAGGAACTGGGCATTTCCGAAGAGGAAGTCGTCAGCAAGGTCATGCTCGGCCAGACCGTCGACACAGAGTTCACCACGGTCGAGGACATCGCCGAAGTGGCGCTGTTCTTCGCTGCCTTCGAAACCAATGCGCTCACCGGCCAGTCGCTGATCGCCAGCCACGGCTGGTGCATGGAATGAGGGCCTGACGCCGCCGCCTTACAGGCCGATTTCCTCGCGGGGCGCTCAGCCCTGCGAGGCAGTCAATAGACGTTCAAGCGCCGCATCCAGCCCGATCAGGGGCAGCAGGGCGGCCATGTCCGGCCCATGCTCGCGCCCGGTCAGCGCCTGGCGCAGCGGCAGGAACAGCGCCTTGCCCTTGCGCCCGGTTGCATCCTTGAGCGCGCCGGTCAGCGCCTTCCAGGCATCGGCCTGCCAGTCCATCGCCGTCAGCGTCTGCGCCGCCAGCGCAAGGTAGGCCTTCGCCTCGTCGTCGAATGCAGGCGCCTCGACCGGGCCGGTCACGACCTGCCACCAGTCCGCCGCCTCATGAACGTGCGAGAGGTTGGGCCGCACCGTTTCCCAGGCCGCGGCGTCCATGCCCTCCGGCAAGCGACCCGCGGCGGCCTCGTAAGGCATGACATGGACGATGGCGGCGTTGATGCGTTCCAGTTCCGCCTCGTCGAAGCGCGCAGGCGCTCGGCCGAAACGGGACAGGTCGAAACTTTCCGCGAGCGCCGGCCCGTCCAGCGCGGGATCGACCGGGTCCGAGGTCCCGAGACGCCCCAACAGGGCAACGACGGCCTGCGGCTCGATACCCGCCTCGCGGAAATGCGCGACGCCCAGCGAGCCAAGCCGCTTGGACAGCTTGCCCTCGGTGCCGACCAGCAGCGCCTCGTGCGCGAAACGCGGCGGCGCGGCGCCCAGTGCTTCGAACATCTGGACTTGGGCGGCGGTGTTCGACACGTGATCCTCACCGCGCAGGATGTCGGTAACGCCCATGTCCACGTCGTCGATGGCCGAAGGCAACATATAGAGCCATGAACCGTCGGCGCGGCGGATCACCGGGTCCGACATCTGCGCCGGATCGAAGTGCTGGGGACCGCGAATGCCGTCCTCCCACGCGATCGCGCTTTCGCGGTCGAGCAGGAAACGCCAGTGCGGCATTTCGCCCGCCGCGATCTTCGCCGCCTTCTCCTCATCACCGAGGTTCAGCGCCGCCCGGTCATAGATCGGCGGCAACCCCCGGCCGAGCAGGACCTTGCGCTTGAGTTCCAGTTCCTGCGGACTTTCCCAGCAGGGATAGACCCGCCCTGCGGCTTTGAGCCGCTCGAACTCGCGCTCATAAAGCGCGAAGCGGGCAGACTGGCGCTCCTCGCCCTCCGGGTGGATCCCGAGCCAGGCGAGGTCGGCGCGAATCGCCTCGACGTACTCCTCGCGGCTGCGTGCGGCATCGGTATCGTCGATGCGCAGCACGAAGCGTCCTCCCGCCTGCTCGGCCAGCAGCCAGTTATGCAGCGCCGTGCGGATATTGCCGACATGCAGGTGCCCGGTGGGCGAAGGAGCGAAGCGCGTGGTGACCGTCATGGCCGCTGCGATTACGGCGCGCAGTGCGCGGCGTCAAAGGGACAGTTCGCTCTTGCCTTGGATCACCCGCCACTCGGCAGGAGAACGGCCGCCCCCCCGGACTGTGCCCGCACGCAGCGCCGCCAGCGCCCCTGCCGCCTGGTCGAGCGGGAAGGTCTGGGTGGCGATGCGCAGGTCGGCGCGCTGCGCGGCTTCGAAGAAGCTCGTGCCATCCTCCCGGGTCAGGTTGGCAACCGAAAGGATGTGCCGTTCGCCCCACAGGTCGGCGTAAGGGAACGAAGGGATGTCGCTCATGTGGATGCCCGCGCACACGACCCGCCCGCCCTTGCGCACGGCCTTGAGCGCAAGCGGCACCAGTTCGCCCACCGGCGCGAAGATCAGGGCGGCGTCGAGTTCTTCCGGGGGCGCTTCGCTCGATCCACCGGCCCACACGCAGCCGAGCGAGCGGGCGAAGGCCTGGCCTTGGAGGTCGCCATCGCGCGTGAAGGCGTGAACACGCCGTCCCTGCCACACCGCGATCTGGGCAAGGATATGCGCCGCCGCACCGAAACCGTAGAGCCCGATCACCGGGGCCTGCCCGGCAAGGCGCAGGGCCCGCCAGCCGATCAGGCCCGCACACAGGAGCGGGGCGGCCTCCACGTCGGAAAAGCGCTCGGGCAGCGCGAAGCAGAAATGGGCATCGGCAGTCACGTGGGTGGCATAGCCGCCGTCGCGCGTGGCGCCCGTGAACTGCGGCCGGTCGCATAGGTTCTCCTGCCCATCCCGGCAATAGCGGCAATCCCCGCAGCTATGGCCAAGCCAGGGGATGCCGACCCTCTCACCGACGGCAAAGCCCGACACGCCCTCTCCCAGCGCGACGACGTGCCCGACGATCTCGTGCCCCGGAATGACCGGATAGTGCGCCGCCACTTCGCCATCGAGAACATGCAGGTCGGTGCGGCAGACACCACAGGCAGCGATCTTCACCAGCACTTCGCCCGCCCCGGGCTGTGGCACCGGCCTCTCCACGCGCCGCGGCGCCTGATGCGGACCGTCGATCTGCATCGCCGTCATCAAGTCCATCGCCGTTCCCTTCCTGCCTCGCCCGGTGGCCGGAACGGGAAGTTTACGCCCTGGGGCCGGGAAACAGAAGCGCCGAGACGATTCTCAGGTCGACGAGCTGCCCGCTGTGCCCAGCGGCACGTCGCTGACTTCACCGCCGCTGCGGAAGGCGTGGGTGATCGGATAGCGACGGTCGCGGCCGAAATTGCGCGCGGTCAGCTTCACGCCCGGAGGTGCCTGGCGTCGCTTGTATTCGGCAAGGTGCAGCAGCCGTTCGACATGCTCGACCGTCGCGCGATCGAAACCTTCGGCAACCACCTGTTCCACGCTCTTGTCGTGCTCGACCAGGCCGAGGAGGATCGGGTCGAGCATGTCGTAAGGCGGCAGGCTGTCCGAATCGCGCTGGTTCGCCCGCAGCTCGGCCGTCGGCGGCTTGGTGAACATGCGTTCGGGAATCAGCGGGCCTTCTGGCCCAAGGCCAATCCGCGGCACGTGCCGGTTGCGCCAGCGCGAGATCGCGAAGACAGTCATCTTGTAGGCGTCCTTGAGCGGATTGTAGCCGCCCGCCATGTCGCCGTAGATCGTGGCGTAGCCGACGCTCATCTCGCTCTTGTTGCCGGTGGTCATCAGCATCGGACCGAACTTGTTGGACAGGGCCATGAGCGCGGTGCCGCGCACCCGCGACTGCAGGTTTTCTTCCGCCAGTCCGCGATTCGTGCCGTCGAAAACCTCGCCGAGCATGGCATCGAAACCGTCCACCGCGGAGCCGATCGGCATGACCGAATAGCGAATGCCCAGCGCCCTTGCGCAAGCTGCGGCATCGTCGAGGCTTTCCTGGCTGGTGAAGCGCGACGGCATCATTACCCCCCAGACCCGCTCCGCCCCGAGCGCGTCGACGGCAATGGCGGCGCATGTCGCCGAATCGATTCCACCCGACAGACCCAGCACAACGCCCGGAAAGCCGTTGCGGTTCACATAGTCTCGCAGCGCCAGGACCATGGCGCAGTAGATATCCTCGGGATGCTCGGCGAGCGTTTCCAGTTGTCCGCGATCGCAGCGCCAGCCCTGCGCCGTCTTGGTCCAGTTGGTCTGGACGACCTGCTCTTCCCAGTCGCGCAGCTGGACGGCGAGGCCGCCGTCGCCATTGATGACGAAGCTCGCCCCGTCGAAGACCAGCTCGTCCTGCCCGCCGACGCGATTGAGATAGGCGAGCGGCAGGCCGGTATCGACCGCGCGGCGTTTGGCCACGCCTTCGATACGCAGCGCGTCCTTGTTGATCTCGTAAGGGCTGCCGTTGACGCAAATGAAGATCTCGGCGCCGAAATCGGCAAGATGGCGGCAGACTTCGGGCTGCCAGATATCCTCGCAGATCGGGACGCCGATCATCGTGCCGCGCAGGATCATCGGTTCAGGAAGCGGTCCCGGCTGGAACAACCGCATCTCGTCGAAAGTGCCGTAGTTGGGCAGCTCATGCTTGAGGCGGACGGCAGCGACCTTGCCCTGGTCGAGCAGGGCAACCGCGTTGTGCAGCGCACCATCGAGGACGATAGCCGTACCGACCAGCATCGCGGGCCCATCCGAGGCGCTCGCCCTGGCAAGCGTCTGCAGCTCGGCAGCGGCCCGTTCGATTAGCGAAGGCTTGAGAATGAGATCCTCGGGCGGATAGCCGACGAGGTGCAGTTCGGGAAATACGATCAGGTCGGACCCTGCGGCCTGCTTGCGCGCCGCCAATACGCCCTCTGCATTGCCCGGGATGTCCCCCACCGACTGGTTGAGCTGCGCGAGGGTGATCTTCAGCGTATCGGGCATAGGCGAAGTGATGCCCGCGCCTCAGGTGTCATGCAAGTAGAACGCAAATAAAAAACCCTCCCGGATGGGAGGGCTTTTCCCCGTCCGAAGACGGGATCTTCCGTTGGTCCCGCAGGATGCAGGCGGAAGGCAACTGGGGGTCGGCGTGCCGGATGGCTGGCGCCGAACCCCCGGCCGGATTACATCGCTTCGGTAGCTTCCTCGGTGGGAGCGTCCGTCGCGTCGCCGGTCATCATTTCACCGGGAACGGTTTCAACCGACTCGGTACCTTCGTCGGTCGGAGCTTCCGAACCGCAAGCTGCGAGAGCCAGAGCGGTAGCCGACGCGAACACGGCGTAAGCAATCTTCTTCATGCGAATCCCCTTGCATTGTTTGGCGCAGGCGCCAACGCTTGCAGGCAAGCCTGCAGCGCCATTCTTTAGACGAGGTTATGGTGCAACGCAAATAGGAAGTAGAGGGGGCAAAACCCGCTGAAATCCTAGGGGTTGCGCACATATAAAGATATCTTTATATGCTTTTCCATGCGGATCGACCCTCTCCTGCGGGCTCTTTCGGAGCCGACGCGCCTGCGCATCATGCGTCTTCTGGCGCACATGGAGCTTGCCGTCGGCGAGCTTGCCCAGGTGCTCGGGCAGAGCCAGCCGAGGGTCTCTCGCCATATCCGAATCCTGTGCGATGCCGGCCTTGCCGAACGCCGCAAGGAAGGCAGCTGGGTCTTCCTGCGCAGCGCCGTGAGCGAGAACGGGGCCCCGCCGCTGGGGGCCGCCGCGGCCCGCCTACTTGCCATCGCTGAGCGCGACGACACGACCTTTGCCGCGCGCTGCGCCGAGGATCGCCGCCACCTTGCCGCGATTCGCGCCGCGCGAGAGGCAAGCGCCGAAGCCTACTTTGCCCGCCATGCACAGGAGTGGGATACGCTGCGCCAGCTCCATGGCGCCGACGAGCCGGTAGAGGCCGCGCTGCTCGGCAAGCTCGACGGCGAGAAGGCAGGCAAGCTGCTCGACATCGGCACCGGCACCGGACGCATGGCCGAGCTTCTCGCCGACCGCGCCAGCCACGTCACCGCGCTCGACAAAAGCCCGGAGATGTTGCGAATTGCGCGCGCCCGCTTGCAATCTTTGCCATCGGACAAGCTCGATCTGGTGCAGGGCGACTTTACCGCGCTGCCTTTCGCCGAAGCGGCATTCGATACCGTGCTGTTCCACCAGGTCCTGCACTTTGCTCAGGAACCCGCGACCGTACTGGCCGAAGCCGCACGCGTCACCCGCCCGGGCGGGCGCATCGCCGTCGTCGATCTCGCCGCGCATGAACGCGAGGAACTGCGCGAGCGTCACGCCCACGCCCGACTCGGCTTTTCGGACGAGCAGATGCTCGGACTTCTCACCGACGCGGGCTTCGCGCCCGAATCGCCCGCGGCTCTGCCGGGGGACCCTCTCACCGTGAAAATCTGGACGGGACGCCGCAGCTCAGGCACGGCGCCCGCGAACCAGGATAATGCTAAAGGAAAGGCCGCGCGCCCATGACCGCCGCAATCCGACCGGCTGACGCTCCCCTGTTCGGGGTGCAGCCGGGCGATATCTCCGTCTCCTTCGAATTCTTCCCGCCCAAGACGGAGAAGATGGAGATGCAGCTCTGGGAAGCGATCACCCAGCTTGCCCCGCTCCACCCGAGCTTCGTCTCGGTCACTTACGGCGCGGGCGGCTCGACCCGCGAACGGACCCATGCCACGGTCTCGCGGATCATCCGCGAGACCGACCTCGTGCCCGCCGCCCATCTTACCTGCGTTGCGGCGAGCAAGGCCCAGATCGACGAGATCGTCGACCGCTACTGGGAAGCGGGCGTGCGCCATATCGTCGCCCTGCGCGGCGACCCGCCGCCGGCCGACGGCAGCATCTTCGTGCCCCACCCGGAAGGCTACGCCAATGCCGCCGATCTGGTCGCCGGGATCAAGGCGCGCCACGACTTCGACATCTCGGTCGCCGCCTATCCCGAAATCCACCCCGAAGCGACGAGCGCCGAGACGGACCTCGACAACCTCAAGCGCAAGCTGGATGCAGGCGCCTCGCGCGCGATCACCCAGTTCTTCTTCTCGACGGACGCCTATTTCCGCTTTCTCGACAAGGCGCTGGCCGCCGGGATCACTGCGCCGATCCTGCCCGGCATCATGCCGGTAACCAGCTTCGCCGCGATCCGCCGCATGTCAGGCAATACCGAGATCCCCGCCTGGCTCGAGGCCATGTTCGAAGGTCTCGACGATCGCCCTGGCCCGCGCGCCCTCGTCGCCGCGGTCGCCGCCGCCGACTTGTGCAAGCGCCTTTATGACGGTGGCGTACGCGACTTCCACTTCTATACTCTCAACCGCGCCGAGCAGGCTTACGCGATCTGCCAGCTTCTCGGCCTGCGCCCCAAGGAGATCGGCTGATGTCGCCTCGCGAAACTTTCCTGGCCGAGGCTGCCAAGCGCATCCTCATTACCGATGGCGCCTTCGGCACGGAAATCCAGAACTGGAAGCTCGCCGAAGCGGACTACGCCGGTAACCTGGGCCTCAGCCACGAGCAGAAGGGCAACAACGACATCCTTGCGCTGTCCAAGCCCGAGGTGCCCGAGGCGATCCACCGCGCCTACTTCGAGGCAGGCGCGGACATTGCCGAGACCAACACCTTCTCGGCCAACCGCATCAGCCAGGCCGACTACGGCGCCGAGCACCTCGTGCGCGAGATCAACGTCGAATCGGCCCGCCTCGCCCGCAAGGTCGCCGACGAATTCCAGGCCAAGGACGCCGCAAGCGGTATTTCGCGCCCTCGCTTCGTGGCCGGCGCCATCGGCCCGACCAACAAGACCCTGTCGCTCAGCCCCGACGTCAACGACCCGGGGTACCGCGAAATCGACTGGGACACGCTGGTCGACGTCTACAAGGAACAGGCCGCGGCGCTCGTCGAGGGCGGAGCGGACTTCATCCTCATCGAGACGGTGTTCGACACGCTCAACGCCAAGGCCGGCATCATGGCGGTCAAGCAGCTCGAGGCCGAGCTGGGCCGCGAAGTGCCGATCATGCTGTCGATGACGCTGACCGACCTTTCGGGCCGCAACCTTTCCGGCCACACGGTAGAGGCGTTCTGGCACGCGGTACGCCATGCCAGGCCGATCACGATCGGGCTCAACTGCTCGTTCGGCGCCACCCAGCTGCGCCCGCACGTCAAGACGCTGTCGGAAATCGCCGATACGCTGATCATGATCTATCCCAACGCGGGCCTGCCCAACGAACTGGGCGCCTACGACGAAATGCCCGACACGACCGCGGGCTTTGTCGGCGAGTGGGCCGTCGCGGGCCAGGTCAACGTGCTGGGCGGCTGCTGCGGCTCCACCCCGGCCCATATCGCGGCAATCGCGCGGCAGGTGAAGGGCGTTGCCCCGCGCAAGGTTCCCTCACTGGAACCGGTAACGCGGTTGGCCGGCCTCGAACCCTTCATCATGGCAGCTTGAAGAGGCAGGAACCCAGGCCATGGACGACATACCCATCTGGCGCATCCGGCAGGCGGCCCCCGACGATGCGGAGGCCCTCTCGCTCATCGGTTCGGCGACGTTTCTCGAGAGTTTTGCGGGTATCGTCGACGGTAGCGGCATCGTTTCCCACTGCGTCCACCAGCACAGCGCCGAGACCTACCGCGCCTACCTGGCCAAGGGCGCCAAGGCCTGGCTGGCGGAAGTCGAACCGGGCCACGCCCCCGTTGGCTACGCCATGGTCTGCGCACCGGAACTGGAACTGGCGCAGGAGGGCGACCTCGAACTCAAGCGCATCTACATGCTCTCGCGCTACCAGGGCACGGTGCTTGCCAGCGCCCTGATGCAGGCGGTCGTAGCCGCGACCCCGGGCCATACGCGCCTCCTGCTCGGCGTGAAGGAAGACAACCACCGCGCCCTTTCGTTCTATGCCAAGCACGGCTTCGAGACGATCGGGACCCGCCGCTTCGATGTCGGCGGCAAGACTTATGACGACTTCGTACTGGCGCGTGTGCTGACGCCCGTTCCGGCACAGTGATTCAACGAGAAAAACAATGACCGCGACACCTTCATCTGCCCGTTTCGTCAATGTCGGCGAGCGCACCAACGTCACCGGATCGGCCAAGTTCAAGAAGCTGATCATGGCCGGCGACTATCCCGCCGCCGTCGAAGTGGCCCGCCAGCAGGTCGAGAACGGCGCGCAGGTGATCGACGTCAACATGGACGAAGGCCTGCTCGACGCCGTCGAGGCGATGACCACCTACCTCAAGCTGATCGCCGCCGAGCCCGACATCGCGCGCGTTCCGGTGATGATCGACAGCTCGAAATGGGAGGTGATCGAGGCCGGCCTCAAGTGCGTGTCCGGCAAGCCGATCGTCAACTCGATCAGCATGAAGGAAGGCGAGGCACCGTTCCTCGAACAGGCGCGCAAGTGCATGACCTACGGCGCCGCCGTAGTCGTCATGGCCTTCGATGAGACCGGCCAGGCCGACACCAGGCAGCGCAAGGTCGAGATCTGCAAGCGCGCCTACAAGCTGCTCACCGGCATCGGCTTCCCGCCCGAGGACATCATCTTCGACCCCAACGTCTTCGCCGTCGCCACCGGCATCGAGGAGCACGACCGCTACGCGCTCGACTTCATCGAGGCGGTGAAGGAAATCCGCGAGGCCTGCCCGCACGTCCATTTCTCGGGCGGCCTGTCGAACCTGTCGTTCAGCTTCCGCGGCAACGAGACGGTGCGCCGGGCAATGCACTCGGTGTTCCTCTACTATGCGATCCCGGCCGGGCTCGACATGGCAATCGTCAATGCCGGACAGCTCGACGTCTACGACCAGATCGACCCGGTGCTGCGCGACGCCTGCGAAGACGTGATCCTGATGCGCCGCGAGGATGCGACCGAGCGCCTCATCGAACTCGCCGAGAGCTTCAAGGGCCAGGACAAGGCCGCCGAAAAGGCCGCCGAGGAATGGCGCGGGTGGGAAGTGACCAAGCGGCTGGAGCACGCGCTGGTGAAGGGCATCGATGCCTATGTCGTCGAGGATACCGAGGAAGCGCGCCAGGCCGCGGCAGACCGTGGCGGTCGGCCGATCGAGGTGATCGAGGGCCCGCTGATGGACGGCATGAACGTCGTCGGCGACCTGTTCGGCTCGGGCAAGATGTTCCTGCCGCAGGTCGTCAAGTCCGCGCGCGTCATGAAAAAGGCCGTCGCCCACCTCATCCCCTTCATCGAGGCGGAGAAGGAAGAAGGTGCCAAGGCCAAGGGCCGCATCGTCATGGCCACCGTCAAGGGCGACGTCCATGACATCGGCAAGAACATCGTCGGCGTCGTCCTGCAGTGCAACGGCTACGAAGTGATCGACCTGGGCGTCATGGTTCCCTGGTCGAAGATCCTCGAAAGCGCGAACGAGAACGATGCCGACATCATCGGCCTCTCCGGCCTCATCACCCCCTCGCTCGACGAGATGGTGACCGTGGCCGAGGAAATGCAGCGCGCGCAGATGAACATCCCGCTGCTGATCGGCGGGGCGACGACCAGCAAGGTCCACACCGCGCTGCGCATCGATCCGGCCTACGAAGGCCCGGTGATCCATGTGCTCGACGCCAGCCGCGCGGTCGGCGTCGCCTCGCAGCTGCTGTCGGACACGCAGGCCGAAGGCTTCAAGTCCTCGGTCGCCATCGACTACCAGAAAGTGCGCGAGGCACGCGAGGGCAAGGGCCAGTCGGACCTGCTGGCGCTGGCCGATGCCCGCGAGAACGCGTTCAAGCCCGACTTCGCCGACAAGGCCCCCGCCCCGGTACAGCCCGGGCTGCACGTTTTCGAGGCATGGGACCTCGCCGATCTCGTCGAGACGTTCGACTGGACGCCTTTCTTCCGCGCCTGGGAACTGGCCGGTACCTACCCGGCGATCCTCGAGGACGAAGTGGTGGGCGAAAGCGCCCGCAACCTGTTCGCCGACGCCAAGGCGATGCTGGAACAGATCGTCAGCGAGAAGTGGCTGACGGCCAAGGGCGTCTGCGCCTTCTGGCCCGCTCACCGTGAAGGTGACGACGTTCTGCTGGAAGACGGCACCCGCCTTCCCTTCCTGCGCCAGCAGTTCAAGAAATCGCGCAGCCGCGCCAACTTCTGCCTTTCGGACTTCATCGATACGCAGGACGACTGGCTCGGCGGCTTCGCGGTCGGCATCCACGGCATCGAACCGCACCTCGCACGCTTCCAGGCCGCACACGACGACTATTCGGACATCCTGCTCAAGGCGCTGGCCGACCGCTTCGCCGAAGCCTTCGCCGAACGCCTGCACAGCCACGTGCGCACCACCCTGTGGGGCTATGCGCCGGAAGAGCAGTTCACCAACGAAGCGCTGATCCGCGAGGAATATCGCGGTATCCGTCCGGCCCCCGGTTACCCGGCCTGCCCGGACCACTCGCTCAAGCCGATCCTGTTCGACCTGCTCAAGGCGCAGGACAATGCCGGAATCGTGCTGACCGAAAGCCAGGCGATGCTGCCGACCGCCGCGGTTTCGGGCTTCTACTTTGCCCATCCGGAAAGCCAGTATTTCGGCGTCGCGCGCATCGGCCGGGACCAACTTGAGGACTACGCCGGACGGCGCGGGGTGGAGCTGGCGACGGCCGAACGCTGGCTGCGTCCCAACCTCGACTGAGCGACAACGCGCTCGCAAGCCGACAGGGCCCGCACGTTAACGGGTTCCGGGCCGCCCCCGCGCCCGGAACCCGCCCCCCACGACAGACCTGCCTACCGGCCGGCCTGCACCGGCCGGCGGCCGGGAACGGGAAAATGACCGGTCGCGGCGATCCAGCGCGGCATCCCTGCCGATGCCGGGGCCAGGGCGGCCTGGGTGGTCTGCGCGGCCTGGGTGGCCAGGCGGACGGCTCCGCCGATCATTCCGAAAATCTTTCCTGCAGTCGGTTCCATGTGCCTGATCCCTCGCATGTGCAGCCCGCTTGCCGGGGCTGTCTTTCGATGAACCCAATATGGCGCCAGGCGGCGGGCGGGTCTGTGCGCGTCTGCACAGCGCTGCTGTGATTTATCCCACATGCCCCGGATCGAACCGGTTTGCGCATGTCCGGGCGCGAAATCTTCGCAGGCCGGACACCGCAACGGCGGAAAATTAACCCCCGGGCGGTTCCCAGGCCATGGCCGCGTCTGCCATAAGCCCCCCGTGCCTGTTGCCGACCTGCTTCCCGATGCGCTCGATGCCCTTCACGCCACTTTCGGCTTCACCGCCTTTCGCGGCGTGCAGGAACATGTCGTCTCGCGCGTGCTGGCGGGCCAGTCGACGGTGGCGGTCATGCCCACCGGCGCGGGCAAGTCGCTGACCTACCAGCTTCCGGCGGTCATGCTGGAAGGCACTTGCGTGGTCGTCAGCCCGCTGATCGCCCTGATGCACGACCAGTTGCGTTCCGCCACGGCCAACGGCATCCGCGCCGCGACCCTCACCAGTGCCGATACCGACCGCGAAGTGACCATCGACCGGTTCCGCGAGGGCGAGCTGGACTTGCTCTACGTCGCCCCGGAACGCGCCAGCCAGCCGCATTTCCGCGAGCTGCTGTCCAAGGCGCGCGTCTCGCTCTTCGCCATCGACGAAGCGCACTGCGTTTCCGAATGGGGGCACGATTTCCGGCCCGACTACCGGCTGCTGCGCCCGCTGCTCGACGCATTTCCGCAAGTACCGCGCCTTGCCCTTACCGCGACCGCGGACCACCATACCCGCGCCGACATCCTCGCCCAGCTCGGCATTGCCGATGACGGCCTGATCGTCGCCGGGTTCGACCGGCCCAACATCCGCTATGCGATCCGCCCGCGCGAGAATGCCGCGCGCCAGCTCAAGACGCTGCTGGAAGAGAACCCCGGCCCCGGCATTATCTACGCCCCGACCCGCGCCCGCGTCGAGCAGCTGGCCGAGACCCTGGCCGCCACCGGTCGCCGGGTCCTGCCCTACCACGCCGGTCTTTCGCCAGAGATCCGCGCACGCAACCAGGCGGCCTTCGTTGCCAGCGAGGACATGGTGATGGTCGCCACGGTTGCCTTCGGCATGGGCATCGACAAGCCCGACGTGCGCTTCGTCGCCCATGCCGGCATCCCCAAGTCGATCGAGGGCTACTACCAGGAAACCGGACGCGCCGGGCGTGACGGCGACCCTTCCGTCGCGGTGATGTTCTGGGGGGCGGACGACTTCGCCCGCGCGCGCATCCGCTTGTCGGAAGTGGAAGAGCGCCGCCAGCAGTCCGAGCGCCAGCGGCTCGATTCGCTGGCAGGGCTGGTCGAAACCGCCCAATGCCGCCGCGCCGTCCTGCTCCGCCACTTCGGCGAGGACCCCGCGCCCACTTGCGGCAACTGCGACAATTGCCTTGAGCCCCCGGGCGTCGCCGACATGACCGAACTGGCGCGCAAGCTGCTTTCGGCCGTTTATCGCACCGGGCAGTCCTATGGCCTGGGTCACCTCGAAAAGGTGCTGACCGGCATCGCCGACGACCGCGTGCTCCAGCGCGGGCATGACCAGCTTTCGGTCTTCGGGATCATGACCGAGGACGAAAAGCCCCTGCTCAAGCCGCTGGCCCGCGCGCTGCAGGCCCGTGGCAGCCTGATCCCGACCGAACACGGTGGCCTCGCACTGGGCGGGGATGCGCGCGAAATCCTTAAGGGCGAGGCCAGCGTGCCGATTGTCCTGCCCCCCAAGCGCGAGCGCAAGCGGCGTGGCGGCGCAAGCAGCCGCGACACCGGCGCCAATCCCGTCGGCAATCCGCTGTTCGAAGCGCTTCGCGCGCTGCGCCGCGATCTCGCCGCAGAAGCGGGCGTGCCGCCTTACGTCATCTTCCACGATTCCACCTTGCGCGAGATGGCGACGGTCCAGCCCGCGTCGCTCGCCGCAATGGGCGAAATCGGCGGCATCGGTTCGCGCAAGCTCGACGCTTACGGCGATGCCTTCCTGGCGGTAATCCGACAGTTCTGAGGCGCTTCGACGGCGAACTTCCGGTTCAGGTTACGCTGCCGAGAATGCTCGGCGCGCTCCGACAGATGGATCCTGAAACGCGTTCAGGATGACAATCGAGACGATTGACGTGGCTTTGCCCCAGCCAGTTCCATCATCCCCGCGCAGGCGCGACCCCGGATCGGGTCCGGGGTAACGACGCCACCAGGCATTGCAGTAGGCTGCGCTGCGCCGCTCAGAGCGGGTTGTCGAGTTCGATGATCTCTTCGTCGCTGGTGCGCTGCGTGGTCTTGAGCTGGCGCGGCTGGGTGAAGCTGTCGAGCACCGGCTTGTCGCGACCGTAGATGTCGTTGAACTGCTTGAGTTCCCCGTCGATCGAGCGGGCGATGGTGAAGTAGGTCAGGTACACCGGGAAGGTGCGGGTCATCTCCACCTTGGTATATTCGCCCGAGCGCGAGATGTCGGCCGCTTCGGCTGCCGGCATCTTGGCACCGAGGATCGCCATGGTCATGCCCAGCTCCACCGCGCGTTCGGTGCGGATGCAACCGTGGCTGAAAGCCCGGACGTCCTCATCGAAGTACTGCTTGGCAGGCGTGTCGTGCAGGTAGATCGCGTGCGGGTTGGGCATGTCGATCTTCATCAGGCCCAGCGAGTTGGTCGGTCCCGGCTGCTGGACGACGTAGATCGTCCCGTCAGCGCCCTTGGTCGCCTTGTAGCCGGCAGCCTTGGCCCAGCGCGGGTTGTTCAGGACTTTCTGGCCGAGGCCCTCGCCCTGCACGATCGATTGCGGGACCGTCCAGGTCGGGTTGAAGACGACCGCCGTCACTGTCTCGGCCAGCTGCGGGGTCGCAGTGCGCCCCGGCTTGCCGACGACCGTGCGGTAGGTGCGGATGATCTTGTTCCTGACCGTCAGGCGCAGCTGGAACTCGGGCACGTTGGTCAGCAGGTAGACATCGCCGAGGTCGCGGGCGAGCCAGCGCCAGCGGTCCATGTTGGCGCGGATCAACGCGCGCTTGGCCTTGTTCGCCATCGGCGTTGTGGCCAGTTCGGCCTTGAGGGCGGCATAGTCGGGCACCGTGGGCGCCAGCTTGTCGACCACGCCCGGGACGTCATGGTCGGACAGGGCCTGCGCCATGATCTGCGCGGTCGGCATGTCGTCCTGGTCGGGATCGACCGCGAACCACTGCACCCGCGCTTCCATCGGTGTACGCCCGTCGCGCAGGTCCTCGATCAGCCAGGCGAAGACCTTGCTCGCCAGGGCATCGAGCGCATCGCTTTCGCCGCCGGCAATGGCGGCTTTGAGTGCTGCTGGCTGGTAGTCGGCCGGAAGCAGGCCTTCCTTGCCGATATATTCGATCGTCGAGAGCAGCGCCTTGGCATCGGCCAGCGACCACGACATCACCGGTTCGGCCAGGAAGATCGGCTGCACGACCGGTTCGGACACCGTGCCGTTCGCGCCCGGCAACGGCTGCTGGCTGGCGGGATTGACCGGGGACTGCATCGGGATCGTCGCTGGAGCGGGCGATGTGGCCGGAGCAGTCGTCGCCGTCGCGGGCTTGGTCGCGGCAGGCGCAGGCTTGGCCGCAGCCGGCTTGGGCAGGATGTCCTCGGGCATCTCGGTCTTGATGCGCTGCGCAAGCACGGGCTGCGCCGTCAGGCTTACCGCCATCGCCGTCGAAAGCGCCGTAAAGCCGAACCGCTTGAAACTCGTCATATTCTTCGAAACCTGCCCGATATTCTCTAGAACCAAGGAACTGCCGCAAGGAGCCGTTCACGAAGCGCTTACGGCCCCGATTTGCTCCCTCATAGCCTACTCTTCAAGGATTTGTCCTGAGCCTGCGATGAATTGCTTGCGCACAAATGAACCGGGCCCGACAGGAGGGGCCATGCAAGCGGATTCGAGCAAGCCGGTGTCCACACTACTGCCTGTCCTGTCCGTCTGCACGGGAATTGCGGCGTTCAGCGCCATGGATGCGGCGATGAAAGGGGCCTCGATCGCCACCGGGGTCTTCACCGCACTGCTTTTTCGCAACATTTTCGGCACCCTGCTCGCACTACCGATCTGGTTTTTCGCGGGAAGGCCGCTGCCGAACCGCAAGGTCCTGCGCATCCATGCCCAGCGCGCCGCCATCGTTGCGGCCATGGCCGGGCTGTTCTTCTATGGCCTTGTGCGAATCCCGATGGCGGAAGCGATCGCCCTGTCATTCATCTCGCCGATCGTCGCGCTCTATTTCGCCTCGCTTCTGCTCGGCGAGAAAATCCGCCCGCGGGCCATAGTTGCCGCCGCGATGGGCGTCATCGGCGTGCTGATCATCGCTGCCGGCCGACTGGGCGACGGCAGCTATTCGCCTGAAGCCGTCGAGGGTGTCGCCGCGATCCTCTGCTCGGCCCTGTTCTACGCCCTCAACCTGGTGTTCCAGCGCAAGCAGGCGCTGCTGGCCGGCCCGGTCGAGATCGCGCTGTTCCAGAATCTTATCGTCGCGATGATATTCCTGGCTTTTTCGCCCTGGCTGGCAGTGACGCCCGACGCCGCCAGCCTGCGCCTGACCCTGGCCGGAGCGGCCCTCGCGACGATGGCGATCCTGTTCCTGTCCTGGGGCTATGCCCGCGCGGAAGCCCAGGTGCTGTTGCCGATCGAGTACACCGCTTTTCTCTGGGCCGCCCTGTTCGGTTGGCTGCAATTCGGAGAAGAGGTCGGCATAACGACGGTGCTCGGCGCAGTTCTCATCGTCATCGGCTGTCTGATCGGCGCCAGAAACGCGAAAACTGGCCTTTAGTAGCAGGTTGCCCCCCTTGACCTGAGACCCTCGAGCGCGCATCCGCAGGGCAACGAATCCGCTTGTCGCACTGCAGCACGGCCCGCGATTCCCTCTGGGCCGCCCGATCAGGGAGGCAAGCTCCATAACCAAGGGGAAATTGCCTACCATGACCCAAGTCGGACAGGATACGCTCGGCACCCGCAGCACCATGACCGTCGGCGGCAAGCAGGTCGCCTACTATTCGCTGAAGAAAGCGTCCGAGAAGATCGGCGACGTTTCGCGTCTGCCCTTCTCGATGAAGGTCCTTCTCGAGAACCTGCTGCGATTCGAGGACGGCGGCTTCACCGTCTCGACCGACGACATCCAGGCCATTGCCGACTGGCAGAAGAACCCGGTGACCGGCGAGGAAATCCAGTACCGCCCGGCCCGCGTTCTCCTGCAGGACTTCACCGGCGTTCCCTGCGTCGTAGACCTTGCCGCGATGCGCGACTCGATCGCCTCGCTGGGCGGCGATACCTCCAAGATCAACCCGCAGGTTCCCGTCAACCTCGTCATCGACCACTCGGTCATGGTCGACGAGTTCGGCCACCCCAAGGCGTTCGAGCAGAACGTCGAGATCGAATACCACCGCAACATGGAGCGCTACGACTTCCTCAAGTGGGGTTCCAAGTCGCTCTCCAACTTCTACGCGGTTCCCCCGGGCACCGGGATCTGCCACCAGGTGAACCTGGAGAACATCGCCAGATCGGTGTGGACCAGCGAGGATCAGAACGGTGAAACGGTCGCCTACTTCGACACTTGCGTGGGCACCGACAGCCACACCACCATGGTCAATGGCCTTGGCGTGCTGGGCTGGGGCGTCGGCGGCATCGAGGCCGAAGCCGCGATGCTCGGCCAGCCGGTTTCGATGCTCATCCCCGAAGTCGTGGGCTTCAAGTTCACCGGCACACTGATGGAAGGGGTCACCGCCACCGACCTCGTGCTGACCTGCACCAACATGCTGCGCAAGCACGGCGTGGTCGGCAAGTTCGTCGAATACTACGGCGAGGGCCTCGCCTCGCTGAGCCTCGCCGACCGTGCCACGCTCGCCAACATGGCCCCGGAATACGGCGCGACCTGCGGCCTCTTCGGCATCGACGACAAGACCATCGACTACCTGCGCCTCACCGGCCGTGAGGAAGAGCAGATCGCCCTCGTCGAAGCCTATGCCAAGGAGCAGGGCTTCTGGATGGAGCCGGGTGCGCCCGAGCCGATCTTCTCCTCGACTCTCGAACTCGACCTGTCGACCGTCGTGCCCTCGCTTGCCGGCCCGAAGCGTCCGCAGGACAAGGTCATCCTCACCGAGGTCGACGACGTGTTCAACAAGGACATGGCCGAAACCTACAAGAAGGAGCGCCAGAGCGTTCCGGTCGAAGGCAAGGACTTCTCGATCACCGACGGCGACGTCATGATCGCGGCCATCACCAGCTGCACCAACACCTCGAACCCGAGCGTGCTGATTGCTGCCGGTCTCGTCGCCAAGAAAGCCGATGAGCTGGGCCTGAAGCCGAAGCCCTGGGTCAAGACCTCGCTGGCCCCGGGCTCGCAGGTCGTCACCGACTATCTCAACAAGGCCGGCCTCCAGTCGCACCTCGACAACATCGGCTTCAATCTCGTCGGCTACGGCTGCACCACCTGCATCGGCAATTCCGGCCCGCTGGCGGAACCGATCAGCAAGGCGATCAACGAAAACGGTCTCGTCGCTTCGGCGGTCATTTCGGGCAACCGCAACTTCGAAGGCCGCGTCAGCCCCGACGTGCGCGCCAACTTCCTCGCCTCGCCGCCGCTGGTCGTCGCCTACGCGCTGAAGGGCACGGTGGTCGAAGACTTCACCACCACCCCGATCGGTCAGGGCAAGGACGGCCAGGACGTGTTCCTCAAGGACATCTGGCCGACCAACCTCGAAGTCGCCGAAACCATGGCCGCATGCGTCGACCGCTCGATGTTCCAGGCCCGCTACGCCGACGTCTACAAGGGCGACGAGCACTGGCAGGCGATCAACGTCGTCGGTTCGGAAACCTACAACTGGCGCGCCGGATCGACCTATGTCGCCAACCCGCCGTACTTCGAGGGCATGGAAATGACCCCGGCGCCGGTCAACGACATCATCGAGGCCAAGCCGCTGCTGATCCTCGGCGATTCGGTCACCACCGACCACATCTCGCCGGCCGGCTCGATCAAGGCAGACAGCCCCGCGGGCCAGTGGCTCATGGAGCACCAGGTCGCCAAGGCCGACTTCAACTCCTACGGCTCGCGCCGTGGCCACCACGAAGTGATGATGCGCGGCACCTTCGCCAACATCCGCATCCGCAACGAAATGGTTCCGGGTACCGAGGGCGGCATTTCGCGCTTCGGCGAGGAAGTGATGCCGGTCTACGACGTCGCGATGAAGTACAAGGAGCAGGGCACGCCGCTGGTGGTCGTCGCCGGCAAGGAATACGGCACCGGCTCCTCGCGCGACTGGGCGGCCAAGGGCACCAACCTGCTGGGCGTTCGCGCCGTCATCGTCGAGAGCTACGAGCGCATCCACCGCTCGAACCTGGTCGGCATGGGCGTGTTGCCGCTGCAGTTCAAGGACGGCGATACCCGCCAGAGCCTTGGCCTGACCGGTGACGATGCCTTCACCATCCGGGGCGTCGCCACCCTCAAGCCGCGCCAGGACGTCGAAGTCGAAGTGACCCGTCCGGACGGCTCGACCTTCACCTTCACTGCGCTGTGCCGCATCGATACCGCCAACGAACTCGAATACTTCAACAACGGCGGCATCCTGCAGTACGTGCTGCGCAAGCTGGCGGCCTGATCGCCCTGTCCTGACGGCTGAGACAATGCCCCGTCCCGCATCGCGCGGGGCGGGGTTTTTCTTTGGACGCAATCCGCATCGAGGCTCGCTGGCAACGTCATCGCGCCAAGGTGATGCTCCCGCTTCCCAACCCGCGAATGTCACGCAGCGTGCGGCGCTCAAGCAAAAAGGGCGGCACCGAAGTGCCGCCCTTCCCCCCTTGGAACGGGTTTGCGCCGGCTATCGGCCGGCCGTCTTGCCCTTGGCGAGGCGACGCCGGCCAACGACTGTCGCGGCAGCCGCTCCGAACAGAATGAGCATCGGCGGCGCGGGCACATCGTGCGGAGGAGGAGGCGGCGGAGGCGGAGGCGGTCCGCCCGAAGTGGTCGAACCGCCCGACGACGAGGAACTGCTCGAGGAAGACGAACTGCTGGTCGAGGACGAGGAACCCGAGGAGGACGAGCTGCTGCTCGACGAAGAGGACGAGCCGCTTGAACCGCCGCTGGAGGTCGTGCCGCCCGACGAACTCGAAGATGAACTGGACGACGACGATGAACTCGACGAGGAGGACGACGAGGAGCTGGTCGAAACATTACCCGAGCTGGTCGATGTCGTCGAAGTCACACCTCCCGTGGTCGAGGTCACGCCGCCCGTGGTCGAGGTCACGCCGCCGGTAGTCGAGGTCACGCCGCCCGTGGTCGAGGTTACGCCGCCGCTCGAACTGGACGTCGAAGTGGAGCCGCCCGTCGTCGTGGAGGTCAGGCCGCCGGTCGAGGTGGAGGTCGATCCGCCGCTGGTCGTCGAACTGATCACGACGTTTCCGCCGCCGCCACCGCCGCCACCGAAGAAACCGCCGAAGAAGCCGCCGCCGAAACCGCCCAGCGGCCCGCCGCCGATCACCACCGGCACGCCGCCACCGCTGCCGCCGACCGGCGGCTGGGGGGCCGGCGGGATGTAAGGCGGCGGAAGCGGTACCATGGCCATTTCAGGCTGTTCGCAACAGGTCCGCTTGATGATCTTGCGCACGCGCTTGGTTTCGCGCGGAAGTTCCCTCTTCACCACGCGCTTGACCGGCTTGGGCTGAGCGACCTTGGCCTGCTTGACCTTGCGGTACTGCACTTCCTTGGAAGGGGTTTCCGCCACGTGGACGGCGCCGCCCCCAATGATGGCGCAGCCTGCCGCGCAGGCAGACAATTTTGCAAGGGCCATCCGAACCGACATAAGCGAAGCTCTCTTTGTTCCGTTTGGTCTTTGCGGCTGCCTGAATGGCTAACCGACCAGTCCATCTGGCACAGAGAACACGCAGAAAGCTTAACGCGACAACGGCGTTAACCGTGAATCGGGCGTCCCGAAGCGGGAAACGCGGTTAATTAATCATCAAGCCCCAAGGCCTGTGCCGAAACGGGACTGCCAGATGCCGATTCTGTAAACGTCTCCGACGCTTTTTCGAAGCTAGTCAGTCGATTGCTCCGAATCGAAAAGCCCGCCCTGCGGCCCTGCGGGCGGCGTCAATCCCAGATGCTTCCAGCCCAGATCGTTGAGGCAACGCCCGCGCGCCGTGCGCGCGACGAGGCCGAGCTGGATCAGGTAGGGCTCGATCACCTCCTCGATCGTGTCGCGCGGCTCCGAGAGGCCCGCGGCCAGCGTCTCGACGCCAACCGGACCGCCCTTGTAGATGTCGGCGATCATATGGAGGTAGCGCCGGTCCTGCGCATCGAGGCCGATCGAATCGACTTCGAGCCGGGTGAGCGCATCGTCGGCAATGGCGCGGGTAATGACATCGCTTCCCGCGACATGTGCGAAGTCGCGCACCCGGCGCATCAGCCGCCCGGCCACGCGCGGCGTTCCCCGCGAACGGCGGGCGATCTCGGTCGCCCCGCCCTTGTCCATGCCGATGCCCAGCAGTCCCGCGCCGCGCGTGACGACATGTTCAAGCTCGGGCACGGTGTAGAACTGCAGGCGCACGGGGATGCCGAAACGGTCGCGCAAGGGCGTCTGCAGCAGCCCCTGCCGGGTCGTCGCGCCGATCAGGGTGAAAGGCGGCAGGTCGATACGCACCGAGCGCGCGGAAGGCCCCTCGCCGATGATGAGATCGAGGGCACGATCCTCCATCGCCGGATAGAGCACTTCCTCAACCACCGGGTTGAGCCGGTGAATCTCGTCGATGAACAGGACGTCCCCCTGTTCCAGATTGGTCAGCAGTGCGGCGAGGTCGCCCGCTTTTGCGATGACCGGGCCGGAGGTGGCACGAAAGCCCACGCCCAGTTCGCGCGCGACGATCTGCGCCAGCGTGGTCTTGCCCAGACCCGGAGGGCCGAAGAAGAGCACGTGATCCATCGCCTCGCGCCGCGACTTGGCGGACTCGATGAAGATGCGCAGGTTGTCCTTGGCGCCCGCCTGTCCGACGAACTCCTCAAGCGTCTTGGGACGCAGCGCCGCGTCGGCATCCTCGGGCTGACGGGACGAAGTGAGAATGGGGTTGTCGGTCATGACCTGGCCGCTTGGGATGGAATGGACCCTGAGACAAGTTCAGGGTGAGGTGCCGGGGTAATTCCTGAAGTCACCCCGCAGCCCTCTTGAGGGCCACGCGAACGATGGCGTTGAGGTCGGCGTCATCGCCCAGTTCGCCCATCGCATGAGCCACTGCGGTGCTGGCGATGGCGGGCTTGAAGCCGAGGTTCTGCAGCGCGGAGACCGCATCGGCGCTGACCGAACCTGCGGGCGCTGCTGACGTCGCCACACCCGGGGAGCCCGGCGCGGTCGGCATGCCGCCGGCCTTTTCCTTCAGCTCGTTGACGATTCGGCTTGCCAGTTTCGGCCCGACGCCATTGGCCCGAGCGACCATCGCGGCATCACCGCCGGCGCAAGCGCGCTGCAGTTCCTCGGTGTTGAGCGCCGAGAGGATCGCAAGCGCCACCTTGGAGCCGACGCCCTGCACGGCCGTCAGCAGGCGGAACCAGTTGCGCTCCGCCGCGCTGGCAAAGCCGATGAGGCGCTGGTCGGTTTCGGAGACCTGCATTTCGGTATGAACGACGACCCTGTCGCCGCGAATACCCAGGTGCTCCAGCGTGCGGGCGGAGCAATGGACGAGGTATCCCACCCCGTTGACGTCGATGATCGCCCAGTCCGAGCCGGTATCGTCGAGCAGACCTGTAAGCTTGGCGATCATGGTTTGTTCCTATGGCACAAGGGCGAGTCGCGCCGCAAGCGCAAAGGCGGAAGAGCCGTGGATCACCCCCGACGCAATGCGGTGACAAGCCCGCCGGCGAGGACTAAGCATGGGTGCGATGGGGCAAGATCGGGCTGACCGGACATCGGGGCA
The DNA here is from genome assembly GCF_000253255.1 of Novosphingobium sp. PP1Y. Classification (NCBI taxonomy): domain Bacteria; kingdom Pseudomonadati; phylum Pseudomonadota; class Alphaproteobacteria; order Sphingomonadales; family Sphingomonadaceae; genus Novosphingobium; species Novosphingobium sp. PP1Y. The sequence goes on from NC_015580.1 coordinate 3,690,046, forward strand.
GGAACGGGGGGAACGCGTGTCCCCGGGCTGGAAGCTGCTCGTCGTCCTCACCCTGATCGCAGCGCTGGTCCTGCGGGTGCGTGCGTTCTCGCTTTACGACATCGCCTACTCGGACGAACTGCTTCAGTATCTCGAACAGGCCAACCGGTTCGTGACCGGTCATGGCGTAGTCCCCTGGGAATGGCGCGTGGGCCTGCGCAATGCGCTGATCCCGCAAGTGCTTGCCCTGCCCGTCTGGCTCGGCCACGCGCTTGGCCCCGCCACCATGCTGCCCGTCGCCCTCGCCCGCGCGGCATTCCTGGCACTGAACCTGCTGGTCCTGCCCGCGGCCTATCGTCTTGGCGCCCTTCACTCGCGCGCCGCCGCACTGGTTGCGCTCTTCGCAGCGTCGGTCTGGTGGGAAAGCGTGCTTTTCAGCGAGTTGATGCTGGCCGAAAGTCTGGGCGCCGCGCTCATGCTGCCGGGCGCGGCCTTGCTCCTCGATCGGAGCGCCTCGCGGCGCGCGCTCGTGCTGAGCGGGCTGCTGCTGGGCCTCGCCGTGCTGGTGCGCATGCAATACGCGGTTTTTGCCGGCGTTCTGGCGCTGGCCGCCCTGCGCGTGGACCGTGGGCGCTGGGTGCCTGTCATGCTCGGCGGACTGGCCGCGCTACTGGTCGGCGCGGCAAGTGACCTCGCCGCCGGATTGCCGCCGTTCGGCTGGGTCGTGGTCGGCATATCCAAGAACATCGGCGAAGGCATCGCCGCGCGCTTCGGCACTTCACCGCCGCTTGCCTACCTCGGGATGCTCCAGCAGCATCTCTGGCCGGTCTTCGCCCCGGCGCTGGCGGGAGCGGTGCTGGCCGGACGGCGCTATCGACCGCTCATGCTGGCAGCACTGGCCAACCTGATCGTGCACAGCCTGATCGGCCACAAGGAATACCGCTTCGTCTGGCTGACGACGCTGACCATCGTCATCCTGTCCGCCATCGCCCTCGTGCGCCTTGCCGACTGGCTGGCGAATCGGCGCGGACAGGAACCCGGGAGCTTGCGCAGCGCCGCCATTCTTTGCGGCGCCATCGCCCTGCTGTCCGCCTTTTCCGCCACCATGACCGGCGGAGCGAGTGCCTGGCGCGGCGGCGGCGCGATTCCCCGTCTGGCCGGATTGGCGGCACAGGCCCCCAAGGTCTGCGGCATCGCCATCGCCTACGAGTTCAAGAGCCACGTGGTGCCTGCGCTGCTGCCCCGCCGCGTACCGCTGATGCTGGCGCCCGAAGGCGTATTGCCCGGCAACCGGCCGCTCTCTCCGGGCCTTGCTGCGGCGGCCGACGCGCTGGTTCTCAACGCGGACACGCCGGTGCCGCAGCAATACGAGCGCCGCGCCTGCCTGCCGCTTGCAGGGGACAGTCCCTGCCTATTCGTGCGCCCCGGCACCTGCACGCATGACACCCGCGACAGCTACCAGCAGGCGATTGCCCGGAACGACATGTAATTACCGGCTTCCCGCCAGCGCTCAGCGATGGCTGCCAAGCATGTTGGCGTGGGTGATCGCGACGGCCAGAGCGTCGGAGGCGTCTTCGCCGGCCAGCTTAACGCCGGGCAGCAGCACCTTGAGCATGGCCTGTATCTGCGCCTTCTCAGCCCCGCCAGTGCCGACGAGCGCCTTCTTGACGACCTTGGTCGAGTATTCGGCGACGGGCATCCCGGCTCGCGCCAGCGAGAGCATGGCAACGCCGCGCGCCTGACCGAGCTTGAGCGTGGACTGCGGGTTCACGTTGACGAAGACTTCCTCCACCGCGCCCGCATCCGGCCGGTGGTGGAGAATCACGTCGGTCAGGGCCGCGTCGAGTTCGACAAGGCGGTCGGCCATCGCCGCCTTGGCATCGGTGCGGATCTGCCCGTTGGCAACGTGGCTGAGCCTGCTGCCCGACTTGGCGACGATGCCCCAGCCAGTGCAGGTCAGGCCCGGATCGAGGCCGATGATGATCATGACGGCGGTGCGCCCGGGACCGGGCTTTCGGGCAGGACGCGATTATCCGCCCGGTGCCGGATCAACCCAGTTGTTCCATGACCTCGTCTGAGATCTCGTAGTTGCCCCAGACGGTCTGGACATCGTCGTCATCGTCCAGCGTGTCGACCAGCTTGAGCAGGGTCGAAGCGGTGTCGGCGTCGACGTCGACCTTGATGTTGGGCTTCCACGCCAGCTTGACGCCTTCGGCCTCGCCCAGCGCCTTTTCCAGTTCGCGAGCGACTTCGTGCAGGTCCTCCACCGCAGTCCAGACCGAGTGACTTTCCTCGTCGCTTTCGACGTCCTGCGCACCGGCCTCGATCGCGGCTTCGAGGACCTTGTCCTCATCGCCTACCGAACCGGGGTACTCGATCAGGCCGAGACGTTCGAAGCCGTGGGAAACCGCGCCGCTGGCACCGAGGTTGCCGCCGTTCTTGGAGAAGGCGGTGCGTACGTTGGTGGCGGTGCGGTTGCGATTGTCGGTCAGCGCCTCGACGATGAGGGCGACGCCGCCGGGGCCGTAACCTTCGTAGCGCACTTCCTCGTAGTTCTCGCCATCGTTCTTGCTGGCCTTGTCGATCGCGCGCTGGATGTTGTCCTTGGGCATCGACTGCGCCTTGGCCGCGTTGACGGCGGCGCGAAGGCGCGGATTCATGTCCGGATCGGGCATGCCCATCTTGGCTGCGACGGTGATTTCGCGCGAAAGCTTGGAGAACATCGCCGAGCGCTTTTTGTCCTGCGCGCCCTTGCGATGCATGATGTTCTTGAACTTGGAATGGCCTGCCATGGGTCCGCCCGTTATTTCGTTTTGGATCGCCGGAACCGGTTCCCGGCGGGAAAGATCGCGCGCCCTTACAACAGGCGCATGGCCAAGGGCAACCGCCCCCGATGCCCTCAGACGACGACGGCCGTGCCCGAGCAGCTGACCATCAGCATCGATCCGCTTTGCCCGATCACCTCGTAGTCGAGGTCGACGCCGACCACGGCATTGCCACCCAGCTTCGCGGCCTCCGCTTCCATTTCCGCCAGCGCTTCCTTGCGGGCGCGCTGCAGCACCTGCTCGTACTTGCCCGAGCGGCCACCGACGATGTCGGTGATCGAGGCGAAGAGATCGCGGAAGATGTTCGCGCCGACGATGACCTCGCCGGTGACGATGCCGAGGTAGTGCTGGACGGGACGGCCTTCGACGGCAGGCGTGGTCGTGACGATCATTCGGCTCTCTCCTCGGCCTTGGGCTTGTGGCGCATGCCTAGCGCAAGCCGGGGCCGAGGTCAGCCTCGATCGTCACTTTCCCGCTGCGCGGCAGCTGCCGCGCAGGCCGATCAGTCGATGCCGAGCGCGGCCTTGTAGGTATCGAGAATCATGTCCATTTCGCGGCGGTCGTCGGGCTTCATCTTCCGCAGGCGCACGATCTGGCGCATGATCTTGACGTCGTAACCCACGGCCTTCGCCTCGTTGTAGACGTCGCGGATATCGTCCGAGATGCCCTTCTTTTCCTCTTCGAGGCGCTCGACGCGCTCGATCAGCAGGCGCAGGCGATCGTCGGTGGTTTCGGCCATGGGGTGTCAGCTCCGGAAACTGGGATGGTGAATCGATTGGTCGGGGCTGATAGCCGCAGCCGGAGATTCGGGCAAAGCCGGACCTGTGGAAATTGCAGGTGCCGAAAAAGCCCGCGCGCGAGCGGCCTGCCGCCCGCGCACCAGCGTTCAGTGCGATCCGCCGTTCTTCTTCAGGCTTTCCTCCATCCGGGCGAGCTGTTCGGGCGTCGCCTCGGTCTGGTACTTGTCCTTCCATTCGGCGAAGGGCATGCCGTGGATCAGCGCACGCGCCTCGGCCTTGTCGCCTGCGAATCCCGCATCGCGAATCCAGTCGGCAAGGCAATTGCGGCAAAAGCCTGCAAGCCCCATCAAATCGATGTTTTGCGCATCGTGACGCTGCTGGAGATGGCCCACCAGCCGGCGGAAGGCAGCGGCCGCGATTGCGTCGTCAAGATCTGCGATTTCGTATTCTTGGGTCATATCCCTGCCATTCGTCCTTGGTTTGTAACCTGCCCTTTGCCATATGACCGGGCAACTTCGAAAGAGGCAGAAACGACTTGGCCAATCTCCCCAACCGTCGATCCCCGCATCACCGCGGCATCAAACGCGCACGCAAGGTCAAGATCCTGGCGACGCTAGGCCCCGCCAGCCGCGACAAGGAGACCATCGCCAAGCTGCTGAAAGCCGGGGCCGACGCCTTCCGCGTCAACATGAGCCACGGCGATCACGAAACCCACCGCGAGACCATCGCCAACATCCGCGCGGTCGAAAAGGACCTGATGCGCCCGGTCGCGGTGCTGTGCGACCTGCAGGGACCGAAACTGCGCGTCGGCCAGTTCGAGGGCGGCAAGGCCTTCATCCGCCACGGCGCACACTTCACCCTCGATCGCAATCCCGAACCGGGCAACGACGAACGCGTCTGCCTGCCGCATCCCGAACTGTTCGGCCTGCTCCAAAAGGGCCAGCGCCTACTGATCGATGACGGCAAGCTGCGCCTTGTCGTCCTGCGCGCCGAACCGGACGCGATCCTATGCAGCGCCGAAGTCGGCGGGCAGATCTCGGACCGCAAGGGCGTGAACATTCCCGATGCCATCGTCCCGGTCCCGGCACTGACCGAGAAGGACCGGCGCGACCTCGCCTTCGCAGTCAAGGAAGGCGCCGACTGGATCGGCCTCTCCTTCGTCCAGCGCCCCGAGGACGTCGCCGAAGCGCGGCGCCTGATGGGCGGCCACGGCGCGCTGATGGCCAAGATCGAAAAGCCCGCCGCGGTGGAGAGCCTGAACGAGATCATCGAGCTGTCCGACGGCATCATGGTCGCGCGCGGCGATCTGGGCGTCGAACTCAATCCCGAAGAAGTGCCGCCGATCCAGAAGCGCATCATCGAAATCACGCGCGGTCACGGCAAGCCGGTCGTCGTCGCCACGCAGATGCTGGAATCGATGATCACCAGCCCCTCGCCGACCCGCGCGGAAGTTTCCGACGTTGCCAACGCGGTCTACGACGGCGCCGACGCGGTCATGCTCTCGGCAGAGACGGCCGCGGGCCAGTGGCCGGTAGAGGCAGTGACGATCATGGACCGCATCGCATCGCAGGTCGAAGGCGATTCGACCTACAACGCGCGCGTCCACCTTGCGCAGACGCCGCCCGATGCCACGACCGCCGACGCGCTTTCGGCTTCGTGCGCGACCATCGCCGACACGCTGCCGATCGAGGGGATCATCGTCTTCACCGGTTCGGGCGGCTCGGCCCGCCGCGTGGCCCGCGAACGCCCCGCCGCGCCGATGCTGGTGCTCACCCCCTCGCAGAAGACGGCCCGCCGCCTCGCCCTGCTGTGGGGGGCGCACACGGTCTCGACCCGGGACATCGGCAGCTTCGAGGAGATGATCGCCAAGGGCAAGCGCATGGCCCTGCGCCATGGCTTCGGCGCCGGCGGATCGCGCCTCGTCACCCTGGCGGGCGTACCTTTCGGCGTTCCCGGCTCGACCAACCTGCTGCATGTCGTGACCCTGACCGGCAACGAACTCGACACGCCCAAGTAAGCCTGACCCACACATGGCATTGCATACATTGTGGATCTACGCGGTCGCGGTCTTCCTGCTGAGCGCGACCCCGGGACCGAACATGCTCCACGTCCTCTCGCGCAGCGTCGAGCTGGGCATGAAGCGTACCGTGGCGACGATGGCGGGCTGCCTGCTCGGCCTCGTCACCCTGCTGGCCGCTTCTGCGGTCGGCCTGGGCGCTCTGCTCCATGCGCTGCCGGGCGCCTTCACCACGCTTCGCATCGCGGGCGCGGCTTACCTGCTGTTCCTGGCGGTCAAGGCATGGCGCGCGCCGGTTCGCGAGGACGAGACCGAAACCCAGGACCTGCGGCCCGAAGTTTCATGGCAGGCCCTGTTCCGTGGCGGCTACGCGATCTCGATCAGCAATCCCAAGGCGATCGTCTTTGCCGCCGCCTTCCTGCCGCAGTTCATCGACCCGGCCCTTGCGCAAGTGCCGCAGTTCGCGATTCTCGTCGGCGTCTTCGCGGTGATCGAGGCGTTCTGGTATTCGGTCTATGCGGGAAGCGGCCGCGCACTCTCGCGCCACCTCAACCGCGCCGGCGTGAAGCGCGCGTTCAATCGGCTGACCGGCGGGCTGTTCGCCGGCTTCGGCCTGTCGCTGCTGGCCTTCCGCGCAACCTGAATCTGGTCCTCCCCCGCGAGGGGGAAGACTTCACCGGTTCAGCCGCGCGCGCCGAACAGGGCGCTGCCCACGCGTACGTGCGTTGCGCCGAGCATAACCGCGGTCTCGAAATCGTCGCTCATGCCCATGCTGAGCTGGTCCAGTCCATTCTCGGCGGCGATCTTGGCGAGCAGCGCGAAGAACGGCGCCGCCTCGATACCCAGCGGCGGCACGCACATCAGGCCGACGACCGGGATCTGCGCTTCGCGCGCGGAAGCCAGCAGCGCCGGCACCTCGGCAATCGCGCATCCGCCTTTCTGCTCCTCCTCGCCGATGTTCACCTGCACGAAGCACGGCACCTGCCGGCCCAGCTTGTCCATCGCCTTGCCGAGCGCCGACACCAGCGAGGGACGATCGAGCGAATGGATGCAGTCGAACAGCTGCACGGCGTCTTCCGCCTTGTTCGACTGCAGCTGCCCGACGAGGTGGAGCTGCACCCCTTCGTAGCGTTCGCGCAGCTCGGGCCACTTGGCCTGCGCTTCCTGCACCTTGTTCTCGCCGAAGACGCGCTGGCCTTCCTCTATCAGCGGAACGATCCGCTCGGCCGGGTGGGTCTTGGAAATGGCGATGAGCTCGACGGCCCCGGGCTTGCGGTGCGCAATCGTCGCGGAATGGGCGATCCTGGCCCGGACGGTCTGCAGGGGAGTAAGGTCTGGTTGATCCATGGGCCGCTGCTATAGCGATTGCGTGCCGATCCGCTACCCGCCTCTTTCCGTGAACCTGCCCGACATATGGCTGATCAGCGACGAGCGCATCGACGCGGAGTTGCCGCAGGCGCTTTCACGGCTGCCGCGCGGGTCCGGCTTCGTCTTTCGCCATTACCACCTGCCGCCCGCCCACCGCCGCACCCGCTTCGAGGAGCTGGCGCGCATCGCCCGGCGGTACGGGCATGTCGTCGTGCTTTCCGGCACACCGCGCGAAGCCGGGCGATGGCAGGCCCACGGAGCCTACGGTGCGCCGCGAAGGCTTGCGGGCGGCCCCGCCACCTTGCGCCTCGCCACAGTCCATTCGCTGCGCGAACTGGCGCAGGCGAACCGCGCGCGCGCCGATGCCGTGCTGATTTCGCCGGTCTTCCCGACCCGCTCGCATCCAGGCGCGCGCCACCTCGGGCAGGTGCGTTTTCACCTCATGGCTGCCCGCTCAGGCGTGCCGGTCATTGCCTTGGGCGGAATGAACGCCCATCGGGCACGCTCTGCCCGGATCAGGAAATGGGCTGCGATTCAGGGACTTGCAAAATCGCCCACAAAGTCGTTCCCGATCCATTCTTGACGGCGAGTCCCGCCGAAGCGCATTATCACGACCTGTAATCAGGGGAATTCCGAATGGCCACACGGCCCATGGCGCCCGGACGGCGCATCGCCAAGCCGGACTGGCGCGCAGTCTTGAAGCGCAGCCTGCGCCGCGCGTCCGAACTGAGCGGTGCGGTGGTCCTGTTCGCGGCCATGGCGTTCCTCGCGCTGGCGCTGCTGAGCTATCACCAGACCGACCCATCCGCCTCGACCGCCGCGGGCGGCGACGTGCAGAACTGGATGGGGGCCGCCGGCGCATGGGTGGCCGAGCGCGCGCTGTTCTTCTTCGGGCCGGTTTCGGCGCTGTTCGTGCCCCTGCTCTATGTCTTCGCCCGCAAGCTGTGGCTGCTGGTCGAGGAAGACGACAACGAAATCGAGCATTCCAACCAGCGCTGGTGGCGGCCTGTGGGGATGCTCGCCTTCGCCATGATCCTGGTCGCAACGGTGCTCTCGCTGTGGATCGACGAGCCGGGCGGTACCCTGCCCGCATCCTGGGGCGGGATCACCGGCCTGCTCGGAGCCAAGGCGATCACGGCCATTGCCGGATTCGCGCCCGATGCCGTGGACGGATGGATCAAGCTGGCACTGGCGCTGGTCTTCCTGGCCTGCGGCATCGCGCTGATCGGCAAGGTCTTCGCGATCGACTGGGTGCGCCTGCTCACCCTGCCCGGCCGCATCGGCCAGGTTCGCGATGCCCTGCCCAAGCCTGCGAAGCGCACCGCCGCGCGTGAGGCGACTGGCGAAGCCGACGCCGAAGTCGAGACGGCCAAGCCCGAAGCGCCCGCCCCGCGCGCTGCCGCCCCCACGCCGCTCAACGAGCCGGCCCGCAAGGCTCCCCAGATCGTCGATCCGACGACGCCCGCTCGCCCGGCGCAGCTGGGCACCGGCAGCCAGCAGAAGGACCTGTTCGACCAGTACCAGCTGCCGCCGCTCGACATCCTCGCCGATCCTCCGGCCAATGCCGGCCCGAAGATCGACAAGCTCAGCCTCGAGCGCAACGCGCGCCTGCTGGAAACCGTGCTCGACGACTTCAACGTCAAGGGCGAGATTACCGCCGTGCGCACCGGCCCGGTCGTCACCATGTACGAGCTGGAACCGGCCCCGGGCATCAAGGCCAGCCGCGTGATCGGCCTGGCCGACGACATCGCCCGCAACATGTCGGCGATCTCCGCGCGCGTCTCCTCGATCCCGGGCCGCACGGTGATGGGCATCGAGCTTCCCAACGCCGACCGCCAGATGGTGTCCTTCAAGGAAATGGTCGGCTCGGAGAACTTCGCCCACCACAAGGGCATGCTGCCGATCATCCTGGGCAAGGACATCGCCGGCGAACCCGTCGTCGCCGATCTTGCGACGATGCCCCACCTGCTCGTTGCCGGCACCACCGGCTCGGGCAAGTCGGTAGGCCTCAACTGCATCCTGCTCTCGCTGCTCTACCGGATGACCCCGGCGCAATGCCGCCTGATCCTCGTCGACCCCAAGGTCCTCGAACTCAAGAGCTACGACGACATTCCGCACCTGCTCTCGCCGGTGGTCACCGAACCGCCCAAGGCGGTGCGTGCGCTCAAGTGGGCAGTCGAGGAAATGGAGCGCCGCTATCGCCAGATGAGCGAGATCTCGGTGCGCAATCTCGCCAGCTTCAACGAGAAGGTCCGCGCCGCCGCGGCCAAGGGCAAGCCGCTGGGCCGCCGCGTCCAGATCGGTTTCGACCCGGAAACCGGCGAGGAACTCTACGAGGAAAACCAGCTCGACTACGAAGTGCTGCCGCAGATCGTCCTGATCGTCGACGAGCTGGCCGACCTCATGGTCACCGTCGGCAAGGAAATCGAAGTGCTGATCCAGCGCCTCTCGCAAAAGAGCCGCGCGGCGGGCATTCACCTGATCATGGCCACGCAGCGTCCCTCGGTCGACGTCATCACCGGCGTCATCAAGGCCAACCTGCCCACGCGTATTTCCTTTGCCGTGACCAGTCGCATCGACAGCCGCACGATCCTCGGCGAACAGGGCGCCGAACAGCTGCTGGGCAAGGGCGACATGCTCTACAAGCCCAACACCGACCCGATCAAACGCGTCCACGGCCCCTTCGTCTCGGACGAGGAAGTCGAACATGTCGCCGACTTCTGGCGCACGCAGGGCAAGCCGGAATACATCGACGCCGTCACCGAAGAGCCCGAAGAAGGCAGCTTCGGCTTCGACGATCTCAACGCCACCGCCTCGGACAATCCCGAGGAGCGCAAGTACCTGCAGGTCTGCCAGCTCGTGTTCGAGAACCAGAAGGTTTCGGTCTCGTGGCTCCAGCGCCAGATGGGCGTGGGGTACAACACCGCGGCCAAGTGGGTGGAGCGCATGGAGAACGACGGTTACGTCGGCCCGGCCAATCACGTCGGCCGCCGCGACATCTATCGCGACGAGAACGGCAACCCGCTGTAACTGCGAAGCGGGTGGGCCGCAGGGGTCTTGCCCCTTCGACAGGCCCGGGGTGAGCGGGGCAGCTCAAGGCAGGCGGGGTGTGGTGACCGGGTGCAGCGCTGTGAAGCGTTCCGCCCGAGGCCCGCTCATCCGGCGCTTGTGGAGCCATGCACCCCAGCCCTCCGATCCGCCTTCCACCCGCGACAAACCACGCCTACCGCACGCCGAACGGCAAGTCGGCGCTAGATTCCCGGGCGCCGGCCACTACATAGATCCCAACCAGTTCTCACCCAACCTGCCGGAAAGACCCAGATGGAACAACATGCGCAGGACTTCCTGCTGAGGGACGGCTTCCTGCTGCTCGGCACTGCGCTGGTCTTCGTCCTGCTGTTCCGGCGGCTGGGCCTGGGCGCGACCCTGGGTTACCTGCTCGCCGGAGCGATCCTCGGGCCTTACGCGCTCGACCTGATCGGCGACCCCGAAAGCAAGATCGGCATTGCCGAGCTGGGCATCACCCTGCTGCTATTCGTCGTCGGCCTCGAACTGGCACCCCGGCGACTGTGGCGCATGCGGCACGAAATCTTCGGGCTGGGCCTGCTGCAAGTCGCACTGTGCGGGCTGGCGGTTTCGGCGGTAATCCATGTCTTTGCCGGCTTCACCATAGAGGCCTCGCTGGCGCTGGGCCTGCCGCTCGGCCTGTCATCGACGGCGCAGGTCCTGCCGATGCTGCAAAGCGCGGGCCGCCTGCACACCCCGTTCGGCGAACGCGCCTTTGCAGTGCTGCTGTTCCAGGATCTCTCGATCATACCGCTGATCACGATCATCGCGGCGATGAACCGCAATCCCAACCTGCCGGAAGGCCCTCCGGGCTGGCAGCTGGCGCTGCTGACGGTTGCCGCCATCGTCGGGCTGATCGCGGCGGGGCGTTTCGTCATCCGTCCGCTGTTCCGCCTGATCGGCAACCTCGGCGAGCGCGAGATGTTCGTCTTCGCCGCGCTGTTCACGGTGATTGCCTCGGCCGCGCTGATGCAGTGGCTTGGCCTTTCGACCGCACTGGGCGCCTTCATCGCCGGCGTCATGCTGGCCGACTCGCCCTATCGCCACGAACTGGAAGCGGACGTCGAGCCGTTCCGCTCGATCCTGCTGGGTCTGTTCTTCATGTCGGTTGGCATGATGCTCGACCTTTCCGCCATCGCCGAGCGGCCACTGTTCGTCGCGGCCATGGCAACGGCGCTGATCGCGGTCAAGGCGACGATCATCTTCGCACTGGCGCTGGCCTTCCGCATGAACTGGCGCAGTGCACTGGCCCTTGGCCTGTTGCTCAGCCAGGGGGGCGAATTCGGCTTCGTCCTGTTCGCGCAGGCGCAGAATGCGTGGCTGATCGAACCGCAGGCAGCCAGCCTGTTCAGCGCCATCGTCACCCTGTCGATGATTACCACCCCGTTCCTGATGATGGCGACCCGGCGCATTCGCGAAACTCCGGCAAGCCGGCAGGAGCGCGAGGCTCCGCGCGAAGACGGTGCGAGCGCGCTCGTCGTCGGCTACGGGCGTTTCGGCCAGACCGTCGCCCAGATCCTGATCACCGCCGATATCCAGGTGACGCTGATCGACAACGACATCGAGATGATCGACCGCGCCAGCGCATTCGGGGCCAAGGTCTATTTCGGCGATGGTACGCGCCTCGACCTGCTGCGGCAGGCCGGGGCCGGTAATGCGCAGATGATCGTCTTCTGCATCGACGGCGACCAGCTGACGGAGGCCTTCCTGCACGCGGTTCACGACGCGTTCCCCGATGCCCAAATCCATGCCCGCGTCTACGATCGTCGCTCGCTGCTGCGTCTCAAGGACGCGCCGGTCAAGTTCCTGGCCCGCGAAGTGATCGAATCCGCCGTCGTCCTCGCCCGCTCGGCGCTCGACGGGCTGGGCCTATCGATCGAGGACATCGACAAGGCCGAGAGCCACTATCGCAAGAACGACAAGGAGCGCCTCTCGCTTCAGCACGAAGCCGGTGACTTGCGCGTCGCGCGCGACCGCATCATCACCCAGCCGACTCGGTGAATGCCCCCGCGCCGGTCAGGCGCCGGGTACCGCGTATCCCTCGAAGCGCTTGATGCGTCGCAGCGAGAAGCTGGTGCGCATCGACGAGACGCCGGGAAGACGCGCGAGGCAATCGCGGTGGATCCGGTCATAGTGGTCGAGATCGACCGCAGCGACGCGCAACTGGTAGTCGGCCGCACCCGACATCAGATGACACTCGAGGATCTCGTCGAAGTCGCACACGGCGCGCTCGAACCGGTCCATCGCCTCCCGGCTCTGGCTGTTAAGGGTGATTTCGACGAAGACTTCCACCGACAGGCCGAGTCGCCGGGCGTCGACGCGGGCAGCATAACCGAGGATCAGTCCCTGCTCTTCCAGCGACCGGATGCGCCGGTGGCAGGCAGAGGACGAGAGGTTCACGCGTTCGGCCAGATCGGCAAGTGAACGCGACGAATCCGCCTGTAGCGCGGCAAGCAAGGCGCGATCGGCCCTATCCATGGGATATTTTCCCTATAATTTTCCTTGTTTGGGATATCGTCCCATAGATCCCGCCGCGCAAGGGCAAATTTGGTGAAACGTTGCTCGGGAATGGGTGTATTTTCCATCGCACCAAGTTTACCGTATTTTTTGGAGTTGGATCATGCGCGTCGGTACCGTCCGGGAAATCAAGAACCACGAATATCGTGTCGGCCTCACCCCTGAGAGCGCCCGCGAGCTTATCGCTAACGGCCACGAAGTGTGGGTGGAAAAGTCGGCCGGTCTCGGCATCGGCGCCGCTGACAGCGCCTACGCCGCTGCCGGTGCCAAGATTATCGACACCGCCGCCGAAATCTTCGCCGGTTGCGAGATGGTCGTAAAGGTGAAGGAACCGCAGGCCGTCGAGCGCGCGATGCTGCGCGAAGGCCAGATCCTCTACACCTACCTGCACCTCGCGCCCGATCCGGAGCAGACCGCCGACCTCGTGAAGTCGGGCGTCACCGCGATTGCCTATGAAACCGTCACCGGACCGGGCAATTCGCTGCCCCTGCTCAAGCCGATGAGCCAGGTCGCAGGTCGCATGTCGGTCCAGGCCGGCGCCACCGCGCTGGAGAAGGCCCACGGCGGCCGCGGCGTTCTGCTCGGCGGCGTTCCGGGCGTGATGCCGGGCAAGGTCGCAGTCATCGGCGGCGGCGTCGTCGGCTTCAACGCCGCGCAGATGGCCGTTGGCCTCGGTGCCGACGTCACCATCCTCGACCGTAGCCCCGACGTTCTCGAACGCCTCGGCATCTACTTCGAAGCCCGCGCCAAGACCCGCATCGCGAGCACAGCCAACCTCGCCGAGAGCGTTGCCGACGCCGACCTCGTCATCGGCGCGGTGCTGATCCCAGGCGCTGCCGCTCCCAAGCTCGTCACCCGCGAGATGCTCGGCACGATGAAGCCGGGCGCGGTGCTCGTCGACGTCGCCATCGATCAGGGCGGCTGCTTCGAGACGAGCCGTGCGACCACGCATGCCGAGCCGACCTTCATGGTTGACGGCATCGTTCACTACTGCGTCGCCAACATGCCGGGCGCCGTTGCGCGCACCAGCACTTACGCGCTCAACAACGTGACCGTGCCCCACGCCCTGGCCATCGCCAACCTGGGCTGGAAGCAGGCCCTTGCAGACGATCCGCACCTGGCCAACGGGCTCAACGTCCATGCCGGCCAAATCACCTACGAGGCCGTCGCCAGCGAACTGGGCTACGACTACACCTCGCTGCAAACCATCCTGAGTTAAGAAAAATCACTAGAAATTAACCGTATTTTCAGTGAGCTCCGGCATTCCTTGCGAATGATCCGGAGCCGCTGGAAATTGCTGTTGAGCCTGATCCTGCTCGCATGGGCAGGACTGGCATCGGCTGCGCCTGTCGGACACGAATTTCCCATCGGTTCGACCTGTTTCGCATCCGGAACGCTGCAAACGAGCTACCGCGAGATCGCGCAGGACCGCTCGCGCTGGACTTGCCAGCCCGGCGGCGCCTCCATCGTCGGCCAGCGATCCTTCGTCCGCTTCGACATGCACGGGCGCAAGGCCATCGAAAACCCGGTGCTGACCACACGCCTGACGCTGTTTTCGGCCATGCGCGTCACTGCCATCGGCACCAGCGGTGAAATCCGCAGCCTCGCTTTCGGCCGCGATGACATGGCTTTCGCGACCGATGACTGGCTCATGCGCGTGCCCCTGCCCAACCTGTCGCAGCCGGTCGCCGCCTATGTCGCCGAGTTCGACCTGCCCCGCCACGTGGGAGTCCTGACCGCCGCGAGCGTCGGCCCTGCCCCCGGGGCCGTGGATGTCGGACGCTCGGAGCTGGTCATCGCCTGGCTGTGCGGCCTGCTGTGCGTTCCCCTCGTCCTGAACTTCGCGTTCTTCCGCGTCCTGCGCCAGCGCTTCGTGCTCTGGCATGCGGCGGCAGTGCTGTTCATGCTCATCCAGACCGTCGTCAGCAGCGGCCTCATCAACCGCTTCCTATCGCTCTCGATGATGGAACTGAGCGTCCTGTCGGCGGGCAGTTGGGGCATGGCGATAACCACCGCATCGCTGTTCATCAGCGACCTGATCGAACCGGGCAAGCTCGACCGTATCCAGGTTACCATGCTGCGCTGGCTGGGGCCCTGGGTCATCGCCTGGAGCTACATCTATCTCTTCGCGGCCGATCCGATCCGGCCGCTCTCGGCCCAGGGGTATCTGGCGAGCTACGTCCCTGTGATACTGGTCTTCGCATGGGCCTTCATGACCGCGGCCAGCCGCGGCAGCCGGGCGATCCTGTTCCAGATCGTCGCCTGGGCGCCGATGATGCTGACCGGCGCCCTGCGCATCCTTTCCGCCCTCGGCCTGTTCGAAGTGCCGATCGAACTGATGCTCGAGCAGCACATCTCGATCGGCTTCGAAGTCGTGGTCACCTCGATCGGCGTGGCCGACCGCTTCATGGCGATCAAGCGTCAGCGCGACCATGCACTGGCCCATACCAAGATCCTCGAAGGTCTGGCTGCGCGCGACCCGCTGACCGGCCTCTACAACCGGCGCGGAATCGAGGAGCGCTTCGACGACCTGACTGAAGAGGGCTTTGCCACGATGGCCCTGCTCGACCTCGATCACTTCAAGGTGATCAACGACACCATGGGCCATGCCACCGGCGATGCCGTGCTGCAGGCGGTCGCCGTCGCGCTCGGGGCTGACGAGGACACCCTGGCGGTGCGCATCGGCGGCGAGGAATTCCTCCTTCTCCTGCGCGGCAAGGACGGTCCCGAACGCGCGGAACGCCGCCGCAAGTCGATCCCGGCCCGCATCGCCGCCGAGATACCCGGCCTCGACCGCCTGGTAACCGCGAGCATGGGCATGGTGACCTGCACTTCGCCGGTGCGGTTCTCTGAACTCTACAGCCGCTGCGACCACCTGCTTTACGAGGCCAAGGCGGCAGGCCGGAACCGGACCGAACGCGAGGTCATGACCACGCAGCCCCTGCGCGAGACCGGCGCGACCGTGGTCAACTTGCGCTGAAGCAGTCGACCACTTCAGCCGGAACCCGCATGATCCGGCCGCTGGCAATATCGATCATCGCCCATGTCGTGCGCGCCGAAACGATCACCTTGCCCTTGGCATTGCGAAAGTCGACGCAGCGGTCGAAACGCGCGCCGCTCGGCCCATCGGGAATGAAAGTCTCCGCGGTCACGCTTTCGCCTTCGCGGATATTGCCGCGATAGTCGATCTCGTGGCGGGTCACGACCCAGGCATAACGCTCCTGGTGCTCGGGCAGCGCATCGGCCTCCCAGTGGGCGGTCGCAATCGCTTCCATCCACTGCACCCAGACCGCGTTGTTGACGTGGCCCATCACGTCGATGTGTTCGGCCTCGGCGGTAAAGGTGCAGGTAAACCGGTCGCTCAAACCTCCACTCCGAGCTGCCACAGGATAAAGGCGAATTCCTCCGCGGTTTCCTTCAGGCTTTCGAACCGGCCCGACTTGCCGCCGTGCCCGGCACCCATGTTGGTCTTGAGGATCAGTTCGTTGCCGTCGGTCTTCAACTCGCGCAGCCGCGCGACCCACTTGGCCGGCTCCCAGTAAGTCACCCGCGGGTCGTTGAGACCGGCGGTGACCATGATCGGCGGATAGGCCTGCGGCTTGACCTGATCATAGGGGGAATAGCTCAGGATCAGTTCGAAGGCGGCCCGGTCCTCGATCGGATTGCCCCATTCCGGCCATTCGCCCGGCGTAAGCGGCAGGCTCTCGTCGAGCATGGTGTTGAGCACGTCGACGAAGGGCACGTGCGCGACGACCGCCCCGAACAGGTCGGGATCGGAATTGACCACCGCGCCCATCAGCTCGCCGCCGGCCGAACCGCCCGAGATCGAGATCTTGCCCGGCGCCGTGAAGCCGCGCTCCACCAGACCCCTGGCGACGTCGACGAAGTCGTTGAAGGTGTTGGTCCGCCGCTCCAGCTTGCCCGCCTTGTACCAGGCACGGCCGAGATCGTCGCCGCCGCGGATATGGGCGATGGCGAAGGCGAAGCCGCGATCGACAAGGCTGAGACGCGAGGTCGAGAACCCTGGCTCGATGGCGATGCCATAGGCGCCGTAGCCGTAAAGGTGGAGCGGCCCCGCCCCGGTCCGGTCGCGGCGATAGACCACGCTGACGGGAACCGCGGTCCCGTCGCGCGCGGTGATTTCCAGCCGCTCGGTCGTATAGAGCGACGCGTCGTAGCCCGAGGGAATTTCCTGCACCTTGAGCGTCTCGAGCGCGCGCCCTGCCACGTCGTAGTCATAGACCGTTGCCGGGCTGACCATCGATTCGTAACTCAGCCGCAGCGTATCCATGTGCCATTCGGGATTGTTCGAAAGGCCCGCCGAATAGCTCGCTTCGGGAAAGACGATCGGCTCCACGCGCGCTGGGTCGTCGTAATAGCGGACCTCGATCTGGTCGAGGCCGGCGCGGCGCCCCTCGATCACGTAGAAGTCGCGGAACAGGTCGACGCCGGTCAGGTAGAAGTCGTCCGACCCCTCGATCAGCGTCGTCCACTCGCCCGGATTGTCCAGCGACGCCGTGGCGAGGCGGAAGTTCTCGTGCGTATCGTTGGCATGGATGTAGAGTACGCCCTCGCGTTCATCGACATCGTACTCCACGCCCTTGCTGCGCGGTTTGACGAGGATCTGCTCGCCGAGCGGATCCGCGGTCCGCACCAGCCGCGCCTCGCTCGTCTCGTGATCGCTGGTGCCGATGATCAGCCAGTCCTCGTTCGACGATAGCGAGGAGCCGACGCGAAAGCCGTCGTCGCTCTCGTGGTAGAGCTCCACGTCCTTGTCGAGCGGATCGCCCAGCCAGTGCAGGCGGGCATTGTCGGTGCGCCACTGTTCGTTGGCGAGCGAATAGACGAGGCCCCTGTCATCGCCGACCCAGACCAGCGAAGACAACGTGCCGGGGATCTCGTCAGGCAGCAGTTCCCCGGTCTCGAGGTTCTTGATCCGCGCGGTGAAGCGCTCCGATCCGTTGTCATCGAACGAATAGGCCAACAATCTGCCGCCCTTGCTGACCGAGATCGCGCCGAGACTGAAGTATTCCTTGCCCTCGGCCAGCGCGACTTCGTCGAGGATCAACTGGTCCTCGCCGCCGCCCACGGGCCTGCGCCACCACTTCTTGTACTCCGCGCCTTCCTCGAACTCGATCCAGTAGTGCCAGTCGCCATCCTTCTGCGGCACCGACTTGTCGGCTTCCTTGATCCGCGCGCGCATTTCCTTGAACAATGTGTCGATTGCGCCCTTGCGATCGGCCATTCGCGCCTCGAACCAGCGGTTCTCCGCCTCCAGATGCGCCAGCACTTCCTTGTCGGTGACCTGCGGATAGCCGGGGTCGCGCAGCCAGGCGTAGTCGTCGGAGACGCTCAGCCCGTGGTACGTGAAGGAATGCGGCTTCTTTGCCGCCTGGGGAGGACCTGCAACGGTCTGGGTGGAATCTGCCATTTCTCGCATCTATGTTGGCGCAATGCCCCCCGCAAGTCGGATACCGAAACCATGTTGATGAATACCCATGAAGCGCGCCTCGATGCGCTGCGCAAGGAACTCAAGTCGCGCGGCCTCGATGGCTTCGTCATCCCGATCTCCGACGAACACATGAGCGAGTACGTGGGCGCCTATGCCCAGCGCCTCGCCTGGCTGACCGGCTTCGGCGGCTCGGCCGGAACCGCAGTCGTGCTGACCGATCCCTCGCTGGAACCGGCGGCGGCCATGTTCGTCGACGGCCGCTATACCCTGCAGGTGCGCGACCAGGTCGACGGGCGCCTCTACGCTTATGAAAGCGTGCCCCAGACCAGCATCGCCAAGTGGCTGGAAACCCACGCCCCGCATGGCGCGAACATCGGCTACGACGCCTGGCTGCACGGCCAGCGCTGGGTCGATGTGGTCGACAAGGCGCTCGCGGCCAAGGGCGGCAAGGTCACTCCGGTCGAAACCAATCCGATCGATTCCATCTGGGAAGACCAGCCCGCACCATCGCCCGCCCCTGCGCTCGTCCATCCCGACGCGTTCACCGGCCAGGCGAGCGAAGCCAAGCGCGGCGCGGTTTCCGAATGGCTCGGCGAACGCCATCTCGATGCAGCGGTGATCACCGCGCTCGATTCGATCGCCTGGCTGCTCAACATTCGCGGTACCGACGTCGAGCGCACGCCGGTGGCGCTGTCCTATGTGATCGCCCATGCCGACGGCACCGCGGACCTGTTCATCGCCGAGGAGAAGGTGACGCCCGAGCTGCGCCAGCACCTTGGCAACGCCGTGCGCATCCAGCCGCGCGACCGGTTCGTCGCGGGGCTGGAAAGCCTGTCCGGCAAGCGCGTCGCCGTCGACCCCGAGCGCGCCGTCAGCGCAATCTTCGAGACGCTGCGCCTCGGCGGCGCCGAAGTGGTCGAGGAACGCGATCCCACCGTCCTGCCCAAGGCGATCAAGAACCCGGTCGAACAGCAGGGCCACCGCGACGCTCAGGCCCGCGACGGCGCCGCCGTATCGCAGTTCCTGCACTGGCTATCGCTCGAAGCCCCCAAGGGCACGGTCAGCGAAATGACGGCAGCCGACCGGTTGCAGGCCTTCCGCCAGTCCTGCGGCGACTTGCGCGACCTTTCGTTCGACACGATTTCCGGCGCCGGTCCCAACGGCGCAGTGGTGCATTACCGCGTCTCGGAAGAGACCAACCGCACGCTCGAGCCGAACAGCGTCTATCTCGTCGATTCCGGCGGCCAGTACCCGGACGGCACGACCGATATCACCCGCACCGTCTGGGTCGGCCCCGGCGAGCCCCCGGCAGAGGTAAGGGACCGCTTCACCCGCGTCCTCAAGGGCCATATCGCGCTGGCCCGCGCGGTTTTCCCGCAAGGTACCGCCGGAAGCCAGCTCGACGTGCTGGCGCGCCAGTTCCTCTGGACCGCCGGGCTCGACTATGCTCACGGCACCGGCCACGGCGTAGGCTCGTTCCTCTCGGTCCACGAAGGGCCGCAGCGCATCGCCAAGTCCGCGGGCGGCCAGGCCGGAACCGACCAGTCGCTGATGCCCGGCATGATTATCTCGAACGAGCCGGGCTACTACAAGACCGGCGAATATGGCATCCGCATCGAGAACCTCGTGCTGGTCGAACCGCGCGCAATCGACGGCGCGGAAGGCGAATTCTACGGCTTCGAGACGCTCACTCTGGTCCCGATCGAGCGCCGCCTGGTCGATAGGGCCCTTTTTACACGCGACGACGTGGCCTGGTGGAACGCCTACCATGCCCGCGTTCTCGAAGTGGTCGGGCCGCAGCTTGAAGGCAGCGCAAAGGCCTGGCTCGAAGAACAATGCGTGCCGCTTTGAGGATTTGACGGCTTGCCATGGCGGCGGCCGCTTGCTTCACTCCCCCGGTCCTGCAAATCACCCCAAGGAAGGCAGGGCCGGGAGAATGACCGATGTCTCAAGCGCATGACCTGCGCACCAACCCGATCCATCTCGGGCTCGGTGCCCGGGCAGTAGCCCAACCCGTCTTTACCGGCCTCGAATGGTACGAGGCCTATGCCGCGCGCACCCATGCAGACGGCGCCGAGGGGCGGCTGGTCGCGCTCCACGATTTCACCGGCGACTGGACTTCTTGGGAGGTCCACCCCGAAGGCGACGAAGTCGTTGTGTGCACGGCCGGTGAAATGACCCTGATCCAGGAGCGCGAGGACGGCTCGACCAGCGCACAGGTTCTCGCCGCGGGCGAATATGCGATCAATCCCGCCGGCACTTGGCACACCGCCGACATTGCAGGAACCGCGACCGCGCTGTTCATCACCTGCGGCCTCGGCACCCTCCACCGGCCCCGCTGAAATCTTGCCTGGCTATGAATGGGCAAGGCGAACTGAGACAATTGGCGACAATAATGGCCTGTCCCGGCATAACTGCGCGACAAGCCCTATCTAGAAGGAACACAAGAAAGTCGCGGGGCACGATCTTCCCCCTCCCTTCCCCCGCCCCGCGACTTTCGCCCCATTTTCGGGTGCAGCGAGGAGAGAATTCATGACCAGGTTCGGAAAGGTGTCGCTTGCGATATCCGCCGCCACACTCGCCATCGGCGGCGTTGCCTATGCGCAGATGCCCCATGGCAATTCCATGATGGACACCGACGGCGACGGCGTCGTGACCCGCGCCGAGTCGCAGGCCATGGCAGCCGCGATGTTCGCCCGCATGGACGTCAACAAGGATGGCAAGCTCGACCAGACGGATCGCGAGGAGCGCCGCACCGAAATGAAGAACCGCATGTTCGAGATGCTGGATGCCAACAAGGACGGCAGCATCTCGAAGCAGGAATTCATGGATGCCAGGCACCCCGGCCATGACGGCATGCGCGGCCCCGGTGGCCCGGGCATGGACGATCCAGGCATGGATGGAATGGACGGCCATCACGGCAAGCGCGGCGACAAGCGTGGCTGGCACCGCGGCGGCATGGCGATGATGAAGATGGCCGACACCAACAACGACGGCGCGATCTCGCAGGACGAGTTCGAGGCCGCCGCCGCCAGGCACTTCGACATGATGGACGCCAACAAGGACGGCACTGTCACCAAGGAAGAACGCAAGGCCGCGCGTGACAAGATGAAGGCGCAATGGCAGGCGAAGAAGGCGCAGAAGACGAGCGCCGCCAACTGAACTGACGGCGCGGAAGAAGGATTGCAATGAACGATACCGCGCCACCCAGGCTGCTTCTCGTCGACGACGAGGCAGCCCTGCGCGAGCCCCTGGCCGAGTACCTCTCGCGCCAGGGGTTTGCCGTCAGCCAGGCAGTCAGCGCCGCAGAAGCGCGCAGCCGCCTGCGTGAAGAGAAGCCCGAGCTGGTCCTGCTGGACATCATGATGCCGGGCGAAGATGGCCTCTCGCTGTGCCGCCACCTCGTCGAATCGCAGGATCTGCCGGTCATCTTCCTGACCGCGCGCGGTGAGGCGACCGACCGCATCGTCGGGCTCGAAATCGGCGCCGACGACTATGTCGTGAAGCCCTTCGAACCCCGTGAACTGGTTGCCCGCATTCGCAGCGTGCTACGCCGTTCCTCGCGCGTGCCCGCGGCTCCGGCCGAGAACGAAGCGTTCGTCTTCGAAGGCTGGCACCTCGATCCACTCAAGCGCCGCCTGACCGATGCCGAAGGCGCCGTCGTGGCGATCTCCTCGGTAGAGTTCCGCCTCCTGATGGCCTTCCTCGAGCATCCGCGCCAGGTCCTCAACCGCGATCGCCTGCTCGACATGGTGCAGGGCCGCGAGGCGCACCTGTTCGACCGCGCGGTGGACAACCAGGTCAGCCGCCTGCGCCGCAAGATCGAAGTCGACAGCCGCAATCCGCAACTGATCCAGACGGTGTGGGGCGGCGGGTATATGCTCGCCACCGACGTCAAGCGCGTACCGCTCGCCCCTGAATGAAGTTCCTCCAGCCCCGCAGCCTGATGGGCCAGATGCTGCTGGCCGTCGCCGTGGCCCTGCTGCTCGTCCAGGGCCTTGGTGCCGTGCTCGTCTATCGTGCCCAGCGCGAAGGCTACGAGACCGGCATGCTCAACGCCGCCGCCTTCCGCCTCATCGCCGAAACCCGCGGCCCGCAATGGGTCGCCCGCAAATTGCGAAAGCAGGAGGATGCGCCCTTCGCCGGCCCTGCGCCGCGCGGCTTTCCCCTCGAGTTCTCGACCCGTCTGCCTATCGGCGCAGGCGAGATCCGCGACGAGCGCGCGCAGAACCGCCTGAGCGACATCCTGCGTGATCAGGATTTTCCCGATTCCGACGTCATCGTTGTCCACCGCGCGGTCGGACAGGACCCGGTCGCGCGGCTTGGCATGGTGATGCGAGGCCGCGCCCATCACCTGGAGCCGGAAGAAATCGCCAAGTCCATGGACGACCACCTGCTGGTCGTTGCGGTCAGGCCCAAGCAGCGCGACAACTGGATGATCGCAAGGGTGCGTACGCCGCGCGCCATGAACATCCTGCTCATGCCGATCGTTCTGCAGACCCTGTTCATCTACGTAGTGCTGGTCGGTGCCGTGGCGCTGATCCTGCGCCGGATCACCCGCCCGCTGGCGGCCCTTACCAATCGGGTCGAGCGCTTTTCCATGACCCAGGACGCCGATGGCCAGTTGGAGCCGTCGGGCCCCGAGGACATGCGCCGGCTGATCGTCGCCCACAACGCCATGGAAGCGCGCATTGCCGCCATGCTCGATGAAAAGGACGTCATGCTCGGTGCCATCGGGCACGACCTCAAGACCCCGCTGGCCGCCCTGCGCGTCCGCATCGAATCGGTGCAGGACGAAGCCGAACGTTCCCGCATGGCGATGACCATCGAGGATATCGTGCGCACGCTGGACGATATCCTCTCGCTGGCCCGCGTCGGCAGGCCCAGCGACCCGCGCGAACGCACCGAACTTTCCGCACTGGTCGCCTCGGTGGTCGAGGAATACGAAGACCTCGGCAACCCGGTCGAACTGGGCGACAGCGAGCGGATTGTCCTGGAACTGCGCCCCACGTGGCTGCGCCGCGCCATGCGCAACCTGATCGACAATGCCCTGCGCTACGGAGAGAACGCGAATGTCTCGCTCAAGCGCGAAGGGAATCTCGCCGTCATCCGGATCGAGGACGTGGGGCCGGGCATTCCCGAAGACACCATCGATGCGATGATGGACCCGTTCACGCGCGGCGATCCCTCACGCAATTCGCTGACCGGCGGCGCCGGCCTTGGCCTCGCGCTGGCCCGCGCCGTCGCCGAGCAACATGGCGGCGCCCTCAGCCTGTCCAACCGCCACGCGGCCGACGGCCAGGTCGAAGGCCTGACCGCTCGAATCGCCATTCCCATCGGCTGAGCGCCGGAACGGTGCGAAACAACCGCCCCCTCCCCACGCCGCGCTAGCGCATCAGGCCACCGATCAGGTTGCGCGCAAAGCGGCCTATTCCCGGGATGCCGATGGCTTTCTCGATCGTGCTTCCGATCGTGCCCGCGGCCGCGCTGGCGGCGGACGCCTTGGGGTTGGCGCGGCTCTTCTTGCCCTGCAGGGTCTGGGCGAGGATCGAACCGGCGCTGGCGGCGGCCGCACCGGCAGCGGCCTTGGCGACCTTGCCGCCCAGACCGTCCCACAGGCTCGGGCTGCGCCTTTCGCGCTTGCGCACTTCAGCTTCGCCCTGCTCGGCCACTTCCTCGGCCGTGGCCGCGGCATCGGCGGCTTTTGCGGCAAGCACTTCTTCGGCGCTCTCGCGATCCACGCGGGTATCGTACTTGCCCTCGCACGGGCTGATCGACTGGATGATTGCCCGCTCCTTCTCCGACACCGGACCCAGCCGCGAGCGGGGCGGAGCGATGAGCGTACGCTGGACGACGGTAGGCGCGCCTTCCTCGTCGAGCGTCGAGACCAGCGCTTCACCGACCTTGAGTTCGGTAATCGCAGCCTCGACGTCCAGTTCGGGATTGATCCGGAAAGTCTCGGCAGCCGCCTTGATCGCCTTCTTGTCCCGCGGGGTGAAGGCCCGCAGCGCGTGCTGGACGCGGTTGCCCAGCTGGCCGGCGATATCCTCGGGAATGTCGATCGGGTTCTGCGTCACGAAATAGACGCCCACGCCCTTCGAGCGGATCAGGCGCACGACCTGCTCGACGGTATCCTGCAGGGCCTTGGGGGCATCGTCGAACAGCAGGTGCGCCTCGTCGAAGAAGAAGACCAGCTTGGGTTTCTCCGGATCGCCGACTTCGGGCATCGCCTCGAACAGTTCGGACAGCAGCCAGAGCAGGAACGTCGCGTAAAGCTTTGGGCTGCGCATGAGCCGGTCGGCGGCCAGCACATTGATGTAGCCGCGGCCCTGATCGTCGCAGCGGATGAAGTCCTGGATCTCCAGCGCCGGTTCGCCGAAGAACTGCGCCGCCCCCTGGCTGTCCAGCGCCAGCAACTGGCGTTGGATCGCGCCGACGCTGGCCCTGGTCACATTGCCGTACTTCGCCGAGAGGTCCGCCGCGTTCTCGGCCGTATAGGCCAGCATCGACTGCAGGTCCTCAAGGTCGAGCAGCAGCAGCCCCTGTTCGTCGGCATAGCGAAAGACGATGTTGAGCACGCCTTCCTGCGTATCGTTGAGATCCATCAGCCGCGCGAGCAGCAAGGGCCCCATTTCGGAAATCGTGGTGCGGACCGGATGGCCCTGCTCGCCGTAGATGTCCCAGAAGACCGCCGGATTGTCGGAATAGGCATAGTCGGCAAGACCGATTTCCTTCGCCCGGCTCTCCAGCTTGTCGGCATGCTTGAAGGTCGGACTGCCGGGCATCGAAATTCCCGAAAGGTCGCCTTTCACGTCGGCCATGAACACCGGCACGCCTTGCGCGGAAAACTGCTCGGCAATGGTCTGGAGCGTCACCGTCTTGCCGGTGCCCGTCGCGCCGGCGATCAGCCCATGGCGATTGGCACGGCCCAGCCGCAGCGCCTGTCGGTTTCCATCGGCGCCAAGCCCCAGAAAGATATCGCTCATTGCCGGTCCCGGGCTCCCTTGTTTCGCCAGTCTTGTCCCAGTGATAAGGCTGCATTTCCCTGAGTGCGAGAGGGTTTTTGCCAGCCGGCGATTGCGCGGCTAAAGGCGGGGCGAAACACGCACCATGACCAGTCCATTCGTCCTTCTCGATGACGCCCGCACCCTGGGCGCAGCCGGAGCCCGGCTCTACCGCGAACCGCTCGAAATCGTCGAGGCGCGGCGGGCGCAGGACGTCGCGCCGGCGCTGGAACGCCTGGAAGCCCTGCAGCGCGAAGGCCGCCACCTGGCCGGATACATGGCCTACGAGGCCGGCCTTGCGCTGGAGCCGCGGCTGGCCGGTTTGCTTGCCGAGCGCACCGGCGCTGTCGGCCCGCTCGTATGGTTCGGCGTCTTCGCAGGCTACGAGACCATCCCGGCTGCCGACGTGCCGACCTGGCTGGCCTCCTGCGCGCCCGACGATGCCGCGGCGATCGGCCCGCTCGACCCGCAAGTCCCGATCGGGGACTACGAGCAAGCCTTCGACACGCTGCACCGCGCGATCGGCGACGGCGACATCTATCAGGCCAACCTGACGATGCCTTTGGAAGGGCCATGGCGGGGCGATCCCTTCGCGCTCTATGCAGCCATCCGACCCGCCGCCGGCGCCGGCTACGGCGGGCTGATCCATGACGGCAGCCACTGGATCCTGAGCTTCTCGCCCGAACTGTTCTTCTCGCTCAAGGACCGGTCGGTGCGGGTCAAGCCGATGAAGGGCACGCGCCCGCGCGGACGCGACGAGGCTGAGGACGAGCGCCTGCGCGAGGAACTGGCGGCTTCCGACAAGGATCGCGCCGAGAACCTGATGATCCTCGATCTCATGCGCAACGACCTTTCGCGCGTGGCCGAAGCGGGGTCTGTACGGGTCGAGGATCCCTTCACGATCGAGACCTACCCGACCGTCCACCAGATGGTGTCCTCGGTCGGCGCGACGCTTGCCCCGGGCAATGGCGCAGTGGACGTGCTGCGCGCGCTGTTTCCCTGCGGCTCGATCACCGGTGCGCCCAAGATCCGGGCAATGGAACTGATCGCGCAGGTCGAACGCCACTTACGGGGGCCCTATTGCGGCTCTATCGGGCGGATCGAACCCTCTGGCGATGCCGCGTTTAATGTGGCAATCCGCACCTTGCGGCTCACTCCCGGCGAGAATGGCGGGGGCAAAGCGGTGCTAGGGGTCGGATCGGCCATCGTTGCCGATTCGCAAGCGCTTCCCGAATGGCGGGAATGCCTGATCAAAGGGGGTTTCGTGAGAGAGTCGGAAGCGCGTCATATGGGTGGCACGGCCTCGCCCGCGAGCTTCGATCTGATCGAGACCATGCGCTTTACGCCGGAAGACGGCATTCCGCTGCTCGAACTGCATCTGGAACGGATCAAGGCCAGCGCCGCCGCGCTCGGTTTCACTTTCGATCGCCACGCCGTGCGCAATGCGATCCAGGCGCTGTGCTTCGATGCCGAAGGCCCTGCCAAGCTGCGCCTCGTCGCCGCGCGCAGCGGAGCCTACGCGCTCGAACTGGCGGACGTGACCGAAAGCCTGCCCGAACCGGCGACGGTTGCGGTGCTGCGCATGCCGGTCGACAGCGGCGACTGGCGCCTGCGTCACAAGACCAGCGACCGCGGCTTCTACGAGGCTGGCCTCGTCGCGGCAAAAGAAGCCGGGGCGCACGAAGCGATCTTCCTGCGCGACGACGGGCTCGTCACCGAAGGCTGCTTTACCAACCTGTTCGTCGAACGCGACGGCAAGCTGCTTACCCCTCCTGCCGATCTCGGCCTGCTGCCCGGCGTCCTGCGCCGCTCGCTGCTCGACGAGGGCCGCGCCGCCGAAGCCGCGCTGACGCTCGACGATCTTGCCGGCGGGTTCTTCATCGGCAACGCCCTGCGCGGCCTCATTCCGGCCAGACTGCTCACCTGATGCACACGTCCCATGCCCTCTCCCGCATCGCCCCGTCCCAGACGACGGCGATGACAGACCGCGCCATCCAGCTTCGCGAACAAGGCGTCGACATTATCTCGCTGTCGGTTGGCGAACCCGATTTCGCCACCCCGCCCCACGTGATCGAGGCCGCCAAGGCCGCGCTCGACGCAGGCGACACCAAGTATACCGCGGTGGGCGGCACTTCGCGGCTCAAGCAGGCCGCCGCGCTGCACTTCGCGCGCGACCTCGGCATCGAGGTCCCCGCCTCGCAGGTCACGGTCAGCGCAGGGGGCAAGCAGGCGATCTTCCATGCCTTGCTCGCCACGATCAGCGAGGGCGAGGAAGTGATCGTACCTTGCCCCTGGTGGGTCAGCTATCCGGAGATCATCCGCTTCGCTGGCGGCAGCGTCGTGCCGCTGATGACCTCGGCGCGGGACAACTTCCGCTTTACCGCTGCCGACCTCGAAGCGCAGATCGGGCCGCGCACGCAATGGCTGCTGCTCAACAGCCCGGGCAATCCGACCGGCGCCTACTACCCGGCCGACATGCTGCGCGGCATCGGCGAAGTCCTACGCCGCCATCCGCGCATCATGGTCCTCTCGGACGACATCTACGCGCCGATCAACTACACCGGTGAGCCGCACGCGACCCTGGCGAACCTGTGCCCGGACCTTGCCGACCGCATCCTGACCATCTCGGGCGTATCCAAGAGCCATGCGATGACCGGCTTCCGCATCGGCGTGGCCGCCGGACCGGAATGGCTGATCAGGGCCATGGAAAAGCTGCAGTCGCATTCATCGGGCAATCCCTGCTCGATCAGCCAGGCGGCTGCCGTGGCCGCCTTCGAGGGCCCGCAGGACTTCCTGAAAGAGTGGTGCGAGCGCTTCCGCGCCCGCCGCGACATGGTGGTCTCGGCGATCAACGCCATTCCCGGTCTCTCGACCCCGACGCCCGACGGCGCCTTCTACTGCATGGTCGATGCCGCCCCGCTGATGCAGCGTTTCGGCGACGATACCGGCCTTGCGCTCCACCTTCTCGAAAACGGCGTCGCGATCGTTCCGGCATCGGGTTTCGGCGGCCGCAACGGCTTCCGCATCAGCTTCGCCGCCGACGAGGCCAAACTTACCGAGGCATTGCGCCGCATTGCGAAGGCCCTTGCCTGATGAAAGTCACTTGATGGAACTGGAAATTCTCTTCGAAGACGGCGAAGCGCTCGTCATCGACAAGCC
Organism: Novosphingobium sp. PP1Y; assembly: GCF_000253255.1. Lineage (NCBI taxonomy): Bacteria > Pseudomonadati > Pseudomonadota > Alphaproteobacteria > Sphingomonadales > Sphingomonadaceae > Novosphingobium > Novosphingobium sp. PP1Y. The sequence goes on from NC_015580.1 coordinate 3,718,173, forward strand.
TGCAGGCCTGCCGCTCGACCGCCCCCGGGCCGGCGGGGTGAGCCTTGACGACTATATCGACACGCTCAAGCTGGGCTTCCAGCGTGAGCCCGCGCCCGTTCACCGCCTCGACCGCGACACCTCCGGCTGCCTGCTGCTGGCCCGCAATCCCAAGGCGCTCAAGCGCTTTGCCGCGGCGTTCGAGGAGCGCCTCGTCGAAAAGCGCTATCTCGGCATCGTGACCGGTGTTCCGGCCGAGGACGAGGGCACGATCGCCCTGTCGCTGTCCAAGGTGAGCACGGCCAAGGACGGCTGGCGCATGATCCCGGCGCGCAAGGGCAAGCCCGCGGTGACGCACTGGCGCAAGCTCGACACGCGCGACGGCCTGACGCTTATCGAATTCCGCCCCGAAACCGGCCGGACCCACCAGATCCGCGTGCATGCCGCATCAGGCCTCGGCATGCCGCTGCTCGGCGATCCGGTCTATGGGACGAAGAAGGCCGGGGCACGGACCATGCTTCATGCCGCCGCCCTCACCGTTCCGCGCGGCGAGAAAGCCCCCATCGTCGCCATCGCCCCGCTTCCCGCAGACTTCGCCGCCCTCGGTTTCGTCGACCCCGGCTTTGAAGACTCCGGCTCCGAAGACCTCAGCCCTGCCGATGATTGAAGCGGTCGTCGAGCGCGCCAACGCCCTCGCGACCGAGTCTTTCATCGCCTCGGCCGGTCCGGGCGGCCAGAACGTCAACAAGGTGGCAACGGCGGTGCAGCTGCGCCTCGACGTCTACGCCCTGCGCCTGGCCCCACCGGTCTTCGCAAGGCTCAAGCAGCTCGCCGGAAGCCGCATGACCGGCAAGGGCGAACTGGTGCTCACCGCACGCACGTTCCGCACCCAGGAAGCCAATCGCGCCGATGCGCGCGAGCGCATGGCCGAACTGCTGCGCGAGGCGCACAAGCTGCCCGAAAAGCGCGCCAAGAGCCGCCTCAATCGCGTTGGCAAGACCCAGCGCCTGAAGGGCAAGAAGATCCGCGGCGCCGTGAAGGCCGGACGCGGCAAGGTGAGCTTCGACTGAGGTTTTACGTCAGGACTATTGGCTGCTGAGCGCGCCGGTGGCCGATTCTGCGGGAGCGTCGGTCGAATAGAGTGCCTCATCAGGCGGTCGGCGATCGTCGAGCATCTGCGCAGCTTCGTCGAGCGCGCGGGCCTCGCCGACGGTCACGCCGCCCGGACCGGGGTCATTCTCGCCCTTGCCGCATGCAGCAAGAACCAACACGGCGGCCAGCGAGACAAATCTGCGCATCGATTTGCTCAACCCTCGATGATCCGGGTTTCGGGATGATGCTTGTCGAGGTGCTTGCGGATGATCCTGAGATTGCGACTGTTCGAGCGGAACACGAAGTCGAAGGCATCGCCCACCAGCGGGACTGCGCCAAGCGCGGTGTCAACGCCGACATTGGCGGTCATGCGCGCAAGTTGCCACTTCGACATGCCCAGGTTGCGGGCTTCCCAGACGAGGTACATGCCCAGCGCCGCACCGATCAGGTCGCCGGCGATGGGGACCAGGCCGACGATGGCGTCGAGACCGACCTTGTAGCGGATGCCGGGCACTTCGAAGGCCCGCTCGAGGACCAGTTCCAGCGCCTCGATGCGGCGGCGGATCGACATCGGATCGGTGCCGATCGGCAGTTCCATGTTCATCCGCCGCGCGGAATTCTCTCCGATCGCCAAGGCTCGGCCACTCCTTCTGGTTGCCTTTACTCAGCTTCCTATCTGGGGAGCCATGCCAGGGGCATCAAGGGATGCCACCCCCAGCTGTTGGTGGCAAAGCCATCGACGCTGCCGCGCACCAGCGACCAGCGGATCGGCGAACCGAAGGGAATATAGACGTTTTCCGCGGTCAGTTCCGCCTCGGCTTCGGTCATCAGCGCGGCGCGTTCTTCCGGCGTCGCTGCCGCCAGGGCCTCACTGACACGCGCATCCGCTTCCTGCGAGCACAGACCGAATTTCGCACGGCAGGACAAATGATTGAGGTACCAGACCGCCCGGGGATAGCGCGCAACGTCGTCGACAAGCGCCAGGTCTGCAGTATCGTCACTCTCCGCCTTTTCGAGGCGCAGCCCTATCGCCGCGAAATCGTTGCCGAGCTTCTCGAGCAGGATGTCGGACCCCTCCCCTTGCGGTAGCCAGATGCTGATCTGCGGCCCGGCCGCCGCTCCGCCACCCGAGCCGGTCTCTGCCCTGCCCGCCTTCTTTTCCTTGTCGCCGTCCTGCTTTGCGGAAGCCTGCCAGATGCGCACGCGCGCGGCGGCGACGGCACGCCGCTCTTCCAATGACTGTTCGCTCCAGCGCTCGCCGATAGTGCCGAGATCGCCATCAAGACTGGGCGTCACGATCCGGGTCGTGGGCTTCCAGCCGCCGAGGCGAAACTGCTCGATCAACGCATCCCTGTCGATCGCCATCGCCAGCGCTTCGCGATTGGCCGGATCGGCAAGGAAGCCCTTGTCGTTCATGACCTGAAGCCCGAACAGGCCGACCACCGGATCGAGCTGGATCGTCCCGCGCAAGATGCCAACCGAACGGGTCAGCGGGAAATCCTCGATCCGTCCGCCGAGGACCAGGTCCGTCTTGCCGTCGTTGAAGCGCTGGACCGCTTCGGGTCCGCTGAGTGAGAGCAGGTCGATGTTGCGGGTGCGCTTGTCCCAGTTCTGGATTTCCGGCAGGCCCAGGGTCGATGGATCGATCGGCGTCAGGCGCGCGACATCGCCGATCTTCTTCATGCGCATCGGACCATTGCCCTGCTTGTCCTCATAGAGCCCAAGTTCAGGCTGGGCGAGAAGCTGAAGCAGGTAAGGCATCGGGCGATCGAGACGGATCTCGATGACGCGGCCGGCCATGACGCGCACTTCGTCGAGCCCGGCCAGGTCCAGTGCGAAGGTAGTGCGTCGCAGGGACTTCAGCGCAGTATCGAGCGCCTTCTTCGCCGATTCCGCCGAGATCGGGTCCCCCGAGGCCCAATCCCCATCGCGCAGGCGGAAGATGTAGCTCTGGCCATCGTCGGTCACGATCCAGCGGTCGGCCAGCGCGGGGATCACCCGCCCCTTTTCGTCAAAGGCGACAAGGCCTTCTACCGTCGCGGCGCGGATCAACTGGCCGGATGCCGTCACATCCTTGCCGGATTGGAACGGATCGCTCAGTTCCCCGATCACCGCCACATTCAGCGTCGAGTTGTCGAAGCCGCTGCAGGCGCCCAGCGTCAGCGCGACCAGGGGGGCAAGGGCCCGGAAGGCTTTGCGCGTGGGGAGCATGCTTGCCGGACTAATCGATTTCCGCCGCGCCGCAAATGCGCAAGCGACGATTTCGCACGAAACTCTCGATCTTGTGGGAAAAACGCCTTTGCCCTGCGACGGCCGGCGGACAGGAATCAGATCTTGCGCAGCCCCTTCACGCCCGTAACCGGCGGCTGGTGATTGCGCACGAAACGCGGCGAGGGATCTTCGCCGATGCTGACCGGCGCACGCGCCAGTTTCGGATCGATGTCATCCTGAAAGGCGACGCCGAAGCGATTTTCCTGCACCCAGGCGACTGTCCCGTCGACCCAACCGACATTGCGGATGCTGACCGAGACCTTCGATCCGCGCACCACGCGGACCGTGCCTTCGCCCATCATCCCGCCAGCGGAGAGGTTGCGCACCTTGATGCGGAATTCGCCGTCGAGGCCATCGACACGCAGATCGGCCAGCAGAAACAGGCTGTCGCGCGCGATCTGCCGATTTTCGCCTTTGATCATAAGCTCCATCCAGTGCCGATAATGCCCGTACAAACAGAGACTTGCACGAGCAGACACGCTACCTGACGAAGGTTAGTCCCGAGTGACGAAAAAAGAGTTAACGGCACGGTAATCCCTCAGGCGAGATGAACTACCGTGCCAGAATGGGTCAGTCGTCGCGGGAAATCTTTTCGCGGCGCTCGTGCGCTTCCTGCGCCTCGACGGTCATGGTCGCGATCGGACGCGCCTCGAGTCGGCCGAGGCCGATCGGTTCGCCGGTCACTTCGCAAAAACCATATTCGCCTTCCTCGATACGGCGCAGGGCGGAATCGATCTTGGCGATCAGCTTGCGCTGACGGTCGCGGGTGCGCAGTTCGATACCCCAGTCGGTCTCGCTCGACGCGCGATCGTTGAGGTCCGGCTCGCGAATCGGACCGTCCTGCAACTGCTGCAGGGTGCCCGCAGAAGCGTCGAGGATCAGCCGTTTCCAGGCCATGAGCAGCCGGCGGAAATAATCCTGCTGCGCTTCGCACATGTAGGGTTCGTCAGGTTCGGCGACATAAGAGCCGCCCAGGACGCGCTTTGCTTTCGAAAGCACATCAATTTCATCAGACAGGGCCGTTGCCATCCAGAGAATCTCCGCACGTATGCCCCGAACCTTCATCGCCCTGCGGCCCCGGTTTTTCCGGTAACCTCTCGAAGATCCGCGGTTGGTCGCGCCTATAAATGCGCGGTATGCGCGGCACAAGGGCAGATGCGCCCCCTTCCACAAAAAACGTGAATCCGGCTTCGAAACGGCGCGGGTTCGCGAGGACATGCGCAAAGTTCCACAAACAACGTTAACGGTTTGTTGACCATCACTGGTCCAGCCTAGCCGTGTCGAACTGCCAAAACGGGCTTTGTTGGACAGGGGGGGTATCGGAAGATGCAAACTGTTTGGATCAAGAACGACGCATTCACCAGCGCTTCGGCCGCGGATATCGAAGCTGAAGACCTGCTGGTCGCTAATTGCCTTGCTGCTGCGTCGCAAGGAGACGTGTCCGCCTATTTCGATCTCGGAGTCGCATACTCAACGGGCAGCCATGGCGCCGCCTGCGACCTGATCGAAGCGCACAAGTGGTTCAACCTCGCCGCCGTAGCCGGTCACGAGGAAGCCGCTACCTGCCGCGCGGAAGTCGCCGATGAAATGACGGCGCGCGAAATCGCCGAAGCCCAGCGCCGCGCGCGCGAATGGCTCTCGGCCTCGATGCGCCGCGCCGCCTAGAACGCCCTGCGACGGATCGCTCGGCCCCGGTTCAGGCCTTGCGGAAGGGCACTCTCTCGCCCAGCCACAGCTGGTCCTGGGCGATGCCGGCGCGTTCCCGCTCAAGGTACTCGGCAATCGCCTCGCGCAGGCCGTCGTGGACGATGTAGTGCGCCGAAACCGTGCGCACCGGCTCATAGCCACGCGCCAGCTTGTGCCCGCCCTGGGCCCCGGCCTCGACGCGAGAGAGGCCCAGCGCGATCGCGGCGTCGATCGCCTGATAGTAGCACAGCTCGAAGTGCAGGAACGGCTTGTCGATCCGCGCGCCCCAGTAGCGACCGTAGAGCGCCTCCTCGCCGATGAAGTTCAGCGCACCGGCCACCGGCTCGCCGTCGATGAAGGCCAGCACCAGCAGAATGCGGTCCGCCATCGTCTCGCCCATGAGGGTGAAGGCCGATCGCGTCAGGTAGGGCCGCCCCCACTTGCGGGCTCCGGTGTCCTGATAGAACTCCCAGAACGCGTCCCAGTGCTCCTCGCGGATATTCTCGCCGCGCAGGGTGCGTATCTCGACGCCCTCCTGCGCCTTTGCGCGCTCCTTGCGGATATCCTTGCGCTTGCGCGACGACAGCGCGGCCAGGAATTCCTCGAAGTTCGCATACTCGCGGTTTTCCCAGTGGAACTGGATATCCTCGCGCAGGAGCCAACCGGCCTTCTCGAAGTGCGGGACCTGCGCAGGCTCGATGAAAGTGGCGTGAGCGGAGGAAAAACCGTTGTCCCGGCACAGCGTTTCCGCCGCGCGCAGCAGTGGCAATGTCAGTTCGGGATGCGGCGTCAGCAGGCGCGGGCCGGTTGCCGGGGTGAAGGGCACGGCGATCTGCAGCTTGGGATAGTACTCGCCCCCGGCCCGGTGCCAGGCATCGGCCCAGGCATGGTCGAAGACATATTCGCCCTGGCTGTGCTGCTTGAGATAGGACGGCAAGGCTGCGGCAAGGCTTCCGTTCGGCCCTTCGATAGTGATCGGGACCGGTTGCCAGCCGCTGCGCCCGCCGACACTGCCCGATTCCTCGAGCGCGCTGAGAAAGGCGTGGGAAACGAAAGGGTTGCCGCCCCCGGCAAGGGCATCCCACTCACCAGCGGGAAGCGCCCCGATGGCGGAATGGATTTTCGCCGTGAATTCGCCTTCGCTCACGCTGCCGCGCCCGCTCCTTTCTCTGCCACCACGACGCCTTCGAAGATCGGGGCATCGGCGTGGACCGCCGCACGATCGCGATGTTCGGCCGAACGCACCGTCCAGGTGGCGACCGGAATGCCCCGCCGCCGCTGGCTCGCAGCGAACCTGCTGGGCAGATCGCGGATGTCGTAGGCCAGAAAATCGGGTCTGGCGTGCCAGAGTGCAAGACGCCTGCGGATCCTCCCCGGAAGGGCGCGATCTTCCCCCTCGGTCACGACAAGGCCGCGCACGGTGTGCGGCGAGTGCCTGCGAAACCAGCCCGCGACGCGCGGATCGAAGCTCATCACTCCGTGCGCGCCGGTATAGCCTTCCAGCACGCGGCGCACGGCCAGGCAGGTCGCGGCCACGCGCTGCTCGCGGCTCGACTTTACCTCGATCAGAATCGGCACCTGTCCGTCGACGAGCTTGAGGACCTGCCGCAGGGTCGGGATCGTTTGCGCCGTTCCCGACAGCTGCATGGCGCCGAGCTGGGCCGCGCTGCGCCGGGCCACCGGCCCGCTCTCCTGCGTCAGTCTATCGAGGTCGAAGTCATGAAAGACGACCGGTTGGCCGTCCCCCGAACGCTGCACGTCGCACTCGATCCCGTAACCGCCGGCAATCGCACGTTCTATGGCGGCGCAGGAATTCTCGGGCACGCCCGGTGCATGAAGCCCGCGATGGGCGTAGTTATGCGCGCCGACCCACGCGACCTTGCGCGGATCGGGGGCCGGCGCGATCCAGCGATCAAGCAGGGCGAAGAGCAATGATGGCATCCACTTCGACGGCGGCGCCGAGCGGAAGCACCGGCACGCCGACTGCGCTTCGCGCATGCTGCCCGGCTTCGCCGAAGACGGCAGCCATCAGCTCCGAGGCGCCATTGGCGACCTTGGGCTGATCGGTGAAGTCGCCGGTGGAATTGACGAAGGCCCCGAGCTTCACCACGCGCTCGACCCGGTCGAGCGACCCGATCGCTGCCTTGAGCTGGGCGAGGATCATCACCCCGCAGGCCTGCGCTGCCTCGATGCCCTGCTCGAGCGAGACATCCTCGCCGAGGCGTCCGGTCACCAGCTTGCCCTCGACGAAAGGCAACTGGCCCGAGACATAGGCCACGTCGCCGGAAACGACGACGGGGACATAGGCGGCAACGGGCGCGGCCGGTTGGGGCAGGACGAGGCCAAGCTGTTCAAGGCGGGCGTCGATTTCACTCATTTGTCTTCACTGTCCTTCGAAGTTTCGGCGGCCTGGGGAGCAGCCTTCGTGGGATTGACGAGGCGGTCGAGCAACCAGGGCAGTGCGCTGTCCCAATCGTCGATGCGGACATGCGCGTCCCCGGCCTTGTGGGCGCAGGGAATATGCGGGGCGATGCTCGGCTCCGCGCACAAGTGCAGCCGGCCGATGTCTGGGGCGACGTCGCGAACCGAGCCATGATGCACGGCCAGATCGTCGATAAATACCGCCTGGCTCGGCGCATACTCATCGAGAATTGCCTTCAGCGCAGGCCCCTTCGGTCCTTGGTTGGTATAGACGCGCAGGTCGATGCCGTGGTCGGCAAGTTGCCGGGTGCGCGCTTCCTTGCGGAAATCCATGAGATTGGTGAGAACGACGACGTCAGCATGTTCGGAGATCGTCCCGATCGCCGCAATCGCGCCCTCAACCGGGGTCTGCCGGTGCATCTGGCCGTCGAAGAACTTGTTGAGCAGACGCCAGGCGTCCTGTTCAGCAAGCGGCTCGTCGCTGTCGGCACGGCGCATCGACCGGTAGAAGTCGCTACGGGCGAGATCGAAGGTCACGCCTTCATCCTCGGCCAGCCAGTCTCGAAAGTGCGTGACCATGTAGAGCAGTACTTCATCGCAGTCGGTAATGAGCAGGGGCTTTTTCATCGTGCCAGCCTTTCACGCGCCGCGACCAGCGTTCCCGGAGCAATGCCCAGTGCCTCGGAAGCGGCAACAAGGTCGGCCTCGTGCGCGCACAGGAACTCGATGACCGCCGCCAGCGTCGCCGGTTCGCCCAGCGAAGCGCGTAGCGAATCGGGCGTCAGTCCGGTCAGGGCAAGGAAACGGGTCGCTCGATCGTCGTCGCCCAGCACCCAGCCCAGGGCATTCAAGGCCAGGGCCTGCGGATCGTCGTTGGCTGGGGATGGCTTGTCTCTGAGAATTGTCAGCCTCGCTTGCGTCACATAGAGCGGTAGGGAACCCCTAGATGGTGTCCAGGCGTCGAATGGCAAAGCGAATCCTCGTTGTCGAGGACAACGACCTCAATCGGAAGCTCTTTTGCGACGTGCTCAAGAGCCAGGGCTTCGCCGTGGAGCCGGTTGCCGACGGCCTCGATGCGCTCGACCGCGCGCGCGATTTCGTGCCCAACCTCGTCATCATGGACATCCAGTTGCCCAATGTATCAGGCCTGGACCTGATCGAGGCCGCCAAGAAGGACCCTATCCTGCGCACGATCCCGGTCCTGGCGGTCACCGCCTATGCAGGAAAGGGCGACGAGGAGCGGATTCGCGAGGCAGGCGCAGAAGGCTATCTGGCCAAGCCGGTCTCGATCGGCCCCTTCATGCAGGCCGTGAAGGCTCTGATCTAGAGCGTTTATGATCCGGCCGCCTACGAGTAAGCTTGACTTTGCCGTGCAGCGCCGCTTTTGCGCCGCATTTCCCGGCCAGAGAGCCGCCGGACCCTATCGGAGTTGAAAAGACCATGGACCGCGAAGAAACCTCGGCCCGGATCGCCGCACTGATCGAACCCTTCAACAAGAAGGGCATTGAGATCACCGACTCGACCCGCTTTACCGACGACCTTGAGTTCGACAGCCTCACCGTCATGGATTTCGTCGCGGCGATCGAAGACGAATTCGACATCATCATCTCGATGAACCAGCAGGCCGAGATCGAGAATTACGGCCAGCTCGTCGACGCCGTGGTCAAGCTCCAGGGCTGACGGAACTCCCAAGGAAACGGCCCATGACCGACATGCTCAGCGACAATGTAACCGAAACCCACGCAGACCTTTTCAGCAAGTTCGACCCGCTGATCCAGATGCGCGAGAACCTGCTCGCCTCCGGCGTCACGGATCCCTTCGGCCTCGTGATGGAGCGGGTGCTTTCACCGACCGTGGCAATGTGCAACGGCCGCGAGACGATCCTGCTCGGCACCTACAACTACATGGGCATGACCTTCGATCCCGACGTGATCGAGGCGGGCAAGCAGGCGCTCGACGATTTCGGCTCGGGCACCACGGGCAGCCGCGTGCTCAACGGCACCTACGCCGGGCACAAGGCCGTCGAAGAAGCGCTTTGCGAATTCTACGGCATGGATCACGCCATGGTCTTCTCGACCGGGTATCAGGCCAACCTCGGCATTATCTCGACCATCGCGGGCAAGGGCGACTACATCGTCCTCGATATCGACAGCCACGCCTCGATCTGGGACGGCTGCAAGATGGGCGACGCCGAAGTCGTGCCCTTCAAGCACAATGACATCGAGGCGATGGAAAAGCGCCTGCGCCGCATTCCCGAAGGCGCCGGCAAGCTCGTCATTCTCGAAGGCGTCTACTCCATGCTGGGCGACATCGCCCCGCTCAAGGAAATGATCGCCGTCGCCAAGAAGTACGGCGCAATGGTGCTGGTCGACGAGGCGCATTCAATGGGCTTCATCGGCCCCAACGGCCGCGGCGTCGCCGAAGACCAGGACTGTCTCGAAGATGTCGATTTCGTGATCGGCACCTTCTCCAAGTCGGTCGGCACGGTCGGCGGGTTCTGCGTCTCGAACCATCCCAAGTTCGAGATTATGCGCCTCGTGTGCCGCCCCTACGTGTTCACCGCAAGCCTTCCGCCGAGCGTGGTCGCCACCGCCTGCACCTCGATCCGCAAGCTGATGAATGCCAGCGACAAGCGGGCGCACCTCTGGGAAAACTCGCGCACGCTGCACAAGGGCCTGCGCGAAGCCGGGTTCGAACTGGGCACGAACGAGCCGCAAAGCGCGATCATCTCGGTTATCATGCCCGACCTCGAGCGCGGCGCGGCGATGTGGGAAGCGCTGCTGCACGAGGGCCTTTACGTGAACCTCGCAAGGCCGCCGGCAACCCCCGCCAACATGACCCTGCTGCGCTGCTCGCTATGCGCCGAACATTCGGCCGAGCAGGTCGAGCAGATCATCGGCATGTTCACGCGCGCCGGCAAGACAGTGGGCATCATCTGACACGACGCGATCGGCAGGCGTCAGCGTGCGCCTGTCGATCCTTGCACCTCGCCCGTGCGCTCAACCCTTGCCGGAATGCAGGGCGACGTAGCCAAGAAACGCCGTCATCCATTTCCCCGCAAAGCCGACCGTGCCTTCAGCGAACTGGCCCTGCGCGGTCAGCAGGTCGTCGCTCCATTGCAGATAGGCTTCCGGCAAGCCCAGGGTGGGCATGTCGAGGACGGCCAGAACGTTGCGCAAGTGCTGCTGCGCGGCTGCGGTGCCCAGCTTCCCCGGCGAAGTGCCGATCACGCCCGCCGGCTTGCCTTTCCAGCAGCTATGCCCCGGGGGACGCGATCCATGATCGATCGCGTTCTTGAGAACGCCGGGGATGGAACGGTTATATTCCGGCGTCGCGAAGATCACCCCGTCGGACTCGGTTACAAGCGCCTTCAGGTCCCTGACGGCCTGCGGCTGATCGTCGTCCTGATCCTGATTGTAGAGCGGCAGCGCACCGATATCGGCAAAGGTGAAGCTATGGCCTTGCGCTTCGGGCAGGGCCACCATCGCCTTGGCCAGCCTGCGATTGAACGATTCGTCGCGCAAACTGCCGACGATGACGGCTATCTTGAGGGGCATGGCGTTCTCCTGTTACCGGTTACGGCAAGAACCCGCGTCGGCCCCTGCCGTTCCCGCTACGCCTTGTGCCTCAAGTCGTCAGTGGATGGAAATGATCCCGTCCACGGCCTGCCATTCCTGTGGACCGATCAGGTGCTTGTGCGCGATCCGGACCGAATGCAGCGGTCCTTCGATCTCCCGGCTCCAGTAGTCGAGAAATCCGCGAAGTACCGGGAAGCGCGGCGCCACATCGTATTGCTGAAATGCGAAGAGCTGAAGCAGCTTCGGATGGTCCGGCAGGAAATAGTGGATCTCTATGGTCGAAAGCCCGTAGCCTTCGAGCTGCTTCATGAAATCCTGACTTGCTCCATCCATCCGAACAGCCATAGCCCTCCTTCCGGCACTGCCCACATATTGCAGTGCAGCAAGTAGAGAATGCCACAAGTCATATTCCAGTCAAGTATCTCCGCAACCGCGATGAATCCCTGAGCCGACGTTTACGATTCCGCCTGTTTATGCGGGATCATGCCGTTTGCGTCACCGCAACTGCTTCGCACTTCTCGTTGGTCTGCTCCGCGCCGCCGCCGAGGAAGGCAATGGCAAGGAAACCGGCTACCACGAGCACAGCGAAAGCGGCGGTGACCTTGCCCAGATGCTTGTCGATCACCGCCTTGATCGGCGCGCCGAAGAGTCGGAACAGCACGCCTACGATCATGAAACTGATCGAACGGGAAACGATCGACGCCCCTACGAACACCGCGAGGTTCATGCCGATGAAGCCTGCGGTGATCGTCAGCAGCTTGAAAGGGATCGGCGTCGCCCCCTTCACGACGATGATTTCCGCCCCGTATTCGCGCAAGTAGCAGGCCGCCTTGGGGAAACTTTCCGACAGGCCCAGCGCGCGCAGCAGCGTTTCGCCGAAGGCTTCGTAGGCAAAATGGCCGATCGCGTAGCCGAGCAGGCCGCCGGCTACCGAAGCAAGGGTGGCGATGATCGCAAAGCGAATCGCCTTCTTCGGTTCGGCCAGGCACATCAGGCCCAGCAAGGGATGCGGCGGCACCGGGAAGAAGCTGGCCTCCACGAAGGCGAAGGCAGCCAGCCACCATTCGGCATGCCGATGCGCGGCCTTGGCCATGGTCCAATCGTAAAGGCGACGCAGCATCGAATTCTCCGGAGGATTCAGTAGGCGCGTGCTTAGAGGCAGGCGGGTTTCCCGACAAGTAATAACCTATTTGGTTATTTATGCTTGACATCGTCACGCTCTTTCGGTACACAGCAGGAACATCGCGATAAACCGGGTCGCCCAAGGGCCTCGGTTCGCGAGCATTCCTCTCATCATGGATCGATCATGACGGACACACTTTCGTCCGGCCGCATCGCGTGTCCCGTTCCGGCGGAACCCGCGTCGTCGGCCGAGCATGACTGGCGCGCGCGCTTCCTTTCCGAACTGGCGGCAAGCTCGAACGTCGCCGCCTCTGCCCGCAAGGCCGGTATTGCCCCGGCGCTGGCCTACGAAGCCCGGCGCCAGGACCCCGAATTCTGTCGCGCTTGGCACGAGGCGCTTTGCGAGGGTTACGACCACCTCGAGATGAACCTGCTGCATCGGCTGCGCGAAGGGGAAGTGAAGCCCGCGGCCGGTTCCCGGCGCGGCGCGCGCCTCTTCGACAACGCCACTGCCCTGCGCCTGCTCACACTCCACCGCGAAGCGGTCTCCAGGCAGCGAGCACAGCGCGAAAGCCGCGATGCCGGGGCCATCCTCGATGCCATCGACGCCAAGCTGGACCGGATGCGCGCCCGCAGCAGTGCTGCCATCTCGGATGAGGACAGGGTTGCCGATGAGACGCAGTGAACGCCTGGCCTGGCTGCTTTCGCTGCCGCTGCGCGAGAGACGCAGGCGGGTGCGCGAACTCAGCGAGGCCGAACAGGCCGAATTCCTCACCCATTGGCGGCTCTGGGCACGCCCCGGGCAGCTTCCCCCTGCGGGCGACTGGCGGACATGGCTGGTCATGGCCGGCCGCGGTTTCGGCAAGACCCGCGCAGGTGCCGAATGGGTTCGTTCGATTGCAGAGTCAGATCCCGCGGCGCGCATTGCGCTGGTGGGGGCGACCCTGCCCGAAGTACGCGCGGTCATGGTCGAGGGCGAAAGCGGATTGCTCGCAATCTCTCCGCCGTGCCGCGCGCCGGGTTTCGAGCCGTCGTTGCGCCGGCTGATCTGGCCCAGCGGCGCGCAGGCCCTGCTCTATTCGGCCGGCGAACCGGAATCGCTGCGCGGTCCGCAGCACAGCCATGCCTGGTGCGACGAGATCGCCAAATGGGATAACGCCGGTGGCAAGGCAGGACGTACCTGGGACAATCTGCTGTTCGGCCTGCGCCTTGGCGACAGGGCACAGGCCATGGCGACGACGACGCCGCGCGCCGTCCCGCTGGTCCAGCGCCTGCTTGCCGAACCCGGCGACGAACTCGCCATCACCCGCGGCAGGACCGAGGACAACCGCGACAACCTGCCGCCCAGCTACTTGCGCGACATGCGGCGCACCTTCGGCAAGTCCCTGCTCGGACGCCAGGAGCTCGACGGCGAACTGCTCGACGATATCGAAGGCGCGCTCTGGACCCGCGTCCTGATCGAAGCGACCCGGACAAGCGCGCCCGCCGAACCGGTTCGCGTCGTCATCGGCGTGGACCCGCCTGCGTCGGCAGGCGGCGACGCCTGCGGGATCGTCGTGGCAGCCCGCTGCGGGGAAGGCCGCGGGCATGTTCTCGCCGATGCCTCGGTCGAAAAGGCGAGCCCGGAACGCTGGGCCCGCGCCGTGGCGGGCGCTGCGGCTGCATGGCAGGCCGACCGCGTCGTCGCCGAAGCCAACCAGGGCGGAGCGATGGTCGCCAGCGTCCTGCGCGCCGCCGACGTCTCGCTGCCGATCCGGCTGGTCCACGCCAGCCGCGGCAAGGTCGCCCGGGCCGAGCCGGTCGCCGCGCTCTACGAGGCAGGAAAGGTCCGCCACGCCGGACAGTTTCCCGCGCTTGAGGACGAGCTTTGCGGGTTGATCGCGGGCGGTGCCTACCAGGGCCCGGGCCGCTCGCCCGACCGCGCCGACGCCCTTGTCTGGGCCCTTACCGAACTGCTGCTCGACCGCCCCGCCGCGCCGCGCGTGCGCGTCACCTGAGCCAACCAGCGAAAGGCAATTCCCATGTCCTTCATCGATACGCTCGCCGCCGCCTTCAAGGGCGAGAGTGCCCGCGCGCCTCTGGCGCGAAGGCCAGCCTCGCCATGGTTCTTCGCCGATGGCGGCGGCGGGCGGATACCCTTCGAATACAACCGTGCCGTGCGCCAGGCCTATCTCGACAATCCGGTGGCCCAGCGCGCGGTCCGGCTGGTAGCGGAAGGGATCGCCGGCGCGCCCCTGCAGTCCGGCGATCCGGGGCTCATGGCCCTCGTCGCAGCGACAAGCGCCGGGCAATCCCTGCTAGAAACCATCGCCTCGCACCTGCTGCTGCATGGCAACGCCTATGTGCAGGTCATCAAGGATGGGCGCGGCCGCCCTGCCGAGCTATTCGCCCTGCGGCCCGAAAGGATGACGATCGTGGCCGGGGACGACGGCTGGCCGAGCGCATTCACGTACGCCGTCGCCGGGCGCCAGTTGACCATTCCCCTGCTCGACGAGGACGCATCGCCCAACCTCATCCACATCCGCCACTTCCATCCGGCGGACGACCACTACGGCGCCGGGTGCCTGACCGCCGCGAATGAGGCGATAGCCACCCACAACGCCGCCTCGCACTGGAACCGGCAATTGCTGGAGAACGCCGCCCGGCCCTCAGGCGCGCTCGTCTATGAAGCGGGTGACGGCAACGCGTTGACAGGCGACCAGTTCGAGCGTCTCCGCAGCGAACTGTCCTCAGCCTTTGCCGGATCGGGCAACGCAGGCCGCCCGATGCTGCTCGAAGGCGGGCTCAAGTGGCAGGCCATGGCGCTGAGCCCCGCCGACATGGACTTCGCCACGCTCAAGGCTGCTGCAGCGCGTGACATCGCGCTGGCCTTCGGAGTGCCGCCGATGCTGCTCGGCCTGCCGGGAGATTCGACTTACGCCAACTACCGGGAGGCCAACCGCGCGCTCTGGCGCCTGACCCTGCTGCCGCTTGCCGCCAAGCTGCTGGCGGCAATCGGCGAAGGCCTGGCCCCGTGGTTCCCCGATGCCACGCTCGCCGTCGATCTCGACCGGATTCCGGCGCTTGCCGAAGACCGTGAGCGGCTCTGGGCGCAAGTCGGCGCTGCCGAATTCCTCGCCGCTTCGGAAAAGCGCGCCCTGCTCGGCCTGCCCGAACGCCCTGATCATGCGGAGGACAAGTGATGACCAAGAGCGACATGCTGACCGGCCTCGTCTCGCAGGCGGCGGACAAGGGCAACGACATCGTCACCTTGCGCGCCATCGTCGAGGAAGCGAGCGAGCTGGGCGCGAGCCGGATGCTCGAACGGATCGGCCTCGACGATGCCACCGCCCACGAGGACGTAAGCGAGTTGCGAGAACTGCTGCAGGCCTGGCGCGACGCCAAGGCCAGCGCCCAGACGGCGGCCATCGGCTGGATCGTGCGCGGACTGCTGGCCCTGCTGCTCCTTGGCATTGCAGTCCGCCTCGGCGCGACGGAGTTGCTGCGATGAACGGCCCGCGCTTTGCCGGCTACGCCGCCCTGTTCGACCGCCCTGACGCCGGCCGCGACACGATCCGAAGCGGCGCCTTCGCCCGCACCCTTGCCGAGCGGCGCGATCCGGTGCCGCTGTTCTGGCAGCACCGTCCGGACTTGCGCATCGGCTGGGTCGAATCTCTGGCCGAAGATGCGCGGGGCCTGCGCGTGATCGCTGCCTTGGACAATACGCAGGGCGGGGCAGCCCTCTCCCTGCGGCGCGGGGCCGTCTCGGGACTCTCGTTCGGCTACCGCGCCCGGGCCAGCCGCTCCGGCCGCAAAGGGCGCGAACTGCTCGACATCGACCTGTTCGAAGTCAGCCTCGTCACCCGCCCCATGCAGCACGGCGCGCGCGTTCACCTCGTCTGCTGAACCGTGCCCTTTTCCGGGCTGCACCCACTTTCCCCACCGACCGAAAGGCAATTGCTGATGGAAACCCCCGTGCCCACCGAAAACCTCGAAGCCTCGTTCGATCTCGTCGCCCGGCAGGATGCGACGGAGGCCGCCGTGGCCGAGATCCGCACCGACGTCGCGGACGTAAAGTCCCGCCTCGAGCGCGTCAGCCGCGCCGCCGCACGCCCGGTGATCGCCGGCAGCGCCCCCGCCAGCCCTGAAGTGAAGGGCTTCGTCGAGGGCTACCTGCGCCACGGCCGGGAGACCGAGCTCAAGTCGATCTCCGGCGCCGTCGCAGCCGATGGCGGCTATGCCGTGCCACAGGAAATCGACGCGCTGATCGCCTCGCGCCTCACCGCGATCAGCCCGATCCGCGCAATCGCCCAGGTCGTGCAGACCGGCAGCGCGGGCTACCGCAAGCTGGTAACGACCGGCGGCACTGCCTCCGGCTGGGTCAGCGAGACCGCCGCGCGCCCGCAGACCGACACGCCCAGCTTCGCCGAAATCGCCCCGCCGACCGGGGAACTCTATGCCAATCCGGCAGCAAGCCAGACGATGCTCGACGACGCGGTCTTCGACCTCCAGTCCTGGCTGGCCGACGAGATCGCCACCGAGTTCGCCCGGGCCGAGGGCGCGGCTTTCGTCGGCGGTGACGGGGTCAACCAGCCGATGGGCTTTCTCTCCGCCCCAACCAGCACCGCCGCCGATGCCGCGCGCACTTTCGGGACGCTGCAGCACCTCGTCTCGGGCGATGCCGGGGGCTTCGATACTGCGCCCGATCTCAAGCTGATCGACCTTGTCCATGCACTCAAGGCCGGGCACCGGCAGGGGGCGAGCTGGGTGATGAACTCGGCGACGCTGGCCGAAGTGCGCAAGCTCAAGACCAGCGACGGCGCCTTCGTCTGGCAGCCGGGCCTCGTCGAAGGCCAGCCCGATCGCCTGCTGGGCTATCCGGTCATCGAGGCGGAGGACATGCCCGACATCGCTGCAGGGCAGTGCCCGATCGCCTTCGGCAACTTCCGCGCCGGCTACCTGATCGCCGAACGCAGCGCGACCGCCATCCTGCGCGATCCCTACACCAACAAGCCCTTCGTCCACTTCTACGCCACCAAGCGCATCGGCGGACAGGTGCTCGACAGCGACGCGATCAAGCTCCTCAAGATCGCGGCCTGATCGAACGGTCGTCCCGGCCTGCGCCGGGACGACACACTTCCCCTATCGATGGAGACACCGATGAACCGGGTCATCCTTTCGCCGGCCACGCTGCCGAGTTCGGCGCTCGCCGAAATCAAGCAATGGCTCGGCATTACCACCACGCAGGACGATGGGGCACTGCAGGCCCTGCTGGAAACCGCGCTCGACCTGTTCGAGTCCTTCACCGGGCAAAGGCCGCTCGAGTCCGAATGCGAGGAAATACTGGACGCCGCTTCGGGGTGGCTCACTCTCGCCACGCGCCCGGTACACGCGATCACCGCGCTTTATGCCGTAAGGTCCGATGGCACCCGTGCGCAGCTTGCGGCAGACCGTTACGACATCGATCTCGATGCCGACGGGACGGGGCGCGTCCGCCTGCTGACGAACGTGCCGGACAGGCGCATTGCGGTGCGCTTTACCGCCGGCCTCGCGGCGGAATGGGACGATCTGCCCCCGCCCCTGCGGCACGGCGTGATCCGCCTCGCCGCGCACCAGCACCGGGAGCGGGAAACGGAGGGGGCGGCCCCGCTGCCGCCCGCCTCCGTCGCCGCGCTCTGGCGACCATGGCGAAGTCTGCGCCTGGCATGACCGGCCGCTTCATTGCAGCCGAAGCGGGCGCGGCTCTAGACGCGCTCGTCTCGCGGCTGACCGCAGCAGCATCGAGGCTCGGCAAGGCCCGCGCCCGCTCCCGCGATCTTTCCCGCCGCAGCGACGAGACCCGCTGGCGCCGCGCCGAACTGGTCTGGCCCCTGTTCCCGAAAGGATAACCCATGGAAGTGCCCTTGCGCGCTGCCCTGCTCGACTGGCTGGCCGCCGATGCCGCTTTGGCAGAACAGCTGAACGCCATCGTCGAGGAAGCTCCCCTGCGCACCAGCCTGCCCTGGCTCGCGATTGCCGCCAGCGCCAGCATCGACTGGAGCACCAAGACTGCTTCGGGCCGCGAGGTACGCGTGGCGCTGGAACTGCATTGCCGCGGCGACCGGCCCGATGCCGCGGCCACGCTCGTCACCGCCATCGAGGCGCGGATCGAGGCCATGCCGCGCGAACAGTCAGGGTTCTCGATCGTCTCGGCCCGGTTCCTGCGCGCCCGCGCCGAGCAGCGCACCGAGAGCAGGCGAGCGATCCTGCTCGAATACAGGTTCCGCCTGCTCTCGCAGTAATCCCCCAGCCCCTCCCCTTTTCAAGGAGTACGCAGATGTCCGCACAGAAAGGCAGCGCCTTCCTTCTCAAGATCTCCGACGGAGGCGATCCGGCCGCGTTCCAGACCGTGGCCGGCCTTCGCACCACGCAGATGTCCGTCACCGGCGAACCCGTGGTCGTCACCAGCAAGGACAGCGGTGGCTGGCGCGAACTGCTTTCCGGCGCGGGCGTCCGTGCCGTGTCGGTCAGCGCCGCAGGAATCTTCCTTGGCAGCGCCGCCGAAGCGCAGATCCGCGCCAACGCCATGAACGGCACGCTCGACAGCTACGAACTGAGCTTCGAGGACGGTGAGAAACTGCGCGGCAGCTTCCTCGTCCAGCGGCTCGACTATGCCGGCGATTTCAACGGCGAGCGCAATTACACGCTCCAGCTCGAAAGCTCGGGCGAGGTTTCGGCGGCATGAGGCAGGCTCAGGCAGACCGCGCGCCGCCAAATCCGCTAAGGGGTGAAGCGGCTTTGGATATCGACGGCAGCGCGCATGTATTGCGCCCGACCTTCAGCGCCCTGGTCGCCGCCGAGGAAGAACTGGGCCCGCTCTTCGCGCTCGTCGAACGGGCGGGAGCCGGAGAGCTGCGTCTGTCCGAACTGGCGGCGCTGTTCTGGCACTGCCTGGCCGACCGGCAGTCGCTATCCCGGGAGGCTATCGGCGAGGCCATCGCCCGTTGCGGCCTGGCCGCGTGTGCCGGACCGCTGCGCGCACTGCTCTCCCAGATCCTCAAGGGCAGCGGATGAGCCCTGCGTTCGGCGAGCATGCGCTGGTCCTGTTCGCAGTGGCCGCGCGCCACCTGGGCTGGCGACCGGACGAATTCTGGTCCGCCACGCCCTGCGAACTGGCCGCCGCCCTGCCTGCGCCCATCCACCCTGCCGCGGCCGGCATCGACCGCGCGGCGCTGCAAAGGCTGATGGAAAACGATCATGGATGACGAAATCGAAAGCCTGCTGGTCGACGTGCGGGCCAGCACAGAAGGCTTTAGCCGCGACATCGCGGCGATGCGCACCAGTGTCGAAACCGACCTGGTTTCCGGCTTCACGAAAGCAGGCGATGCACTGGAACGCAGCCTTTCCGGGGCCATTCGCAGCGGCAGCATGGGCTTCGACGATCTCAAGCGCGTGGCCAGCGAAGCGCTGGGCGCCATAGCTGCGCAGGCGGCGCAAGGCCTGACCTCGGCACTTGGGATCGGTGCTGGCGCTTCGGGCGGACCAGTCGACTTCGGGAGCATTCTCGGCTCGGCGCTCGGGCTGCCCGGCCGGGCTACCGGCGGCAATGTTTCGCCCGGGCGGGGCTACCTCGTCGGCGAGCGGGGCCCGGAACTTTTCGTGCCGACTTCAGCGGGACGCGTCGAACCCGGATCGGCCGGCCAACTGGCGGGGCGCGACGTACGCGTGTCCATCAACCTCGTCGCCCCGCGCGGATCGAGCGCCCCCCAATCGCTGCAGCGCTCCAGCCGGCAGGTCGCCAGCGCGGTGCGGCGCGCGCTTTCCCGAAGCTGACTGCCTTCCTCCCCGGAAATTCGCCGGGGCAGCAAGCAGATATTTCACCCAATCCGGAGAACCCCGATGGCATTCTGGCTCGCATCGCAGCGCCAAGGACAGGCAAGCGACTGGATCCAGCGCTTCGACGCGCGCTTCTGGACCGTCAACTTCCCCCGCCCGATGGTCGCCACCGTGATCTCGACCGCCGCCGACGCGCTGCGCGTCGATGCGTCGTTCCTGCGCAAGGCGGATCTCGGCGGCCTGATTTGGGCCAGCGAGGACACGCTCGACCACCCACTCCTCGCCTATCGCACCGACCGCAACTACGCGCATACCTCGCTCCGTTTCCGCTGGCGTTCGGGCGGTGTGTTGCCGCTCGATGCCGTCTACGGCCCGACGCTGACGATCGAGGGCCGCGACGAGAGCGGGGCAGCGCGCACCTGGTACGTCCGCCTGTGGAACTATGCCGAAGGCAACGGCGAGGACGCGCAGATCGACCTGCGCTTTTCCGACCTAGAAAGCGGGTTTTCCCTGCCGGGCGAACGCATCTGGCCGGGCGACATCGACCGCATGTTCATCTCCTTCGCGCCGCGCGGTTACGACGGCAGCGCCGATCCCCTGCCCGCCGAAGCCGAAGGCTGGATCGAGATCAGCGAAATCGCGGTCGGCGGTTCGCGCGCGATGCTGGAAATCGGTGACGTCATGATGCCGCCGCATGGCCTTGCCCTGGCCACCGGGTTCGACGACCAGGGCGTCCAGACTCCGGCACGCCTCCTGCGCAATGTGCGGCAACTGGGCTATCGTGGCTCGGTCGTGCTCTACCTCGGGATGAGCCACTATTTCCGCCTCGCCGCCAAAGACGGAAGCTACCTGACCGGCAGCAGCGCAGATCCGCTCAACACCCCGACCCGCAACTGGCACCGCACATTCTTTGCCGAGTGCCTGCGCCTGGGTTTCAGCCCGATGGCTTCGCTTTCCTACGAACTGCTCGACCAGCATTGCCCCGAAGGCTGGAAACAGCGCGACCATCTCGGCCAGCCGGCGCTGACCGGCTGGGCGCCGCCATCGACCGTGCTCTCGCCTGCCAACGACGCGGCGATGGCCTGGCTCCAGTCGGTCGCGGCCGAGTTCGCCCTGCTCATGGCCGAAGCGGGCGCGCCGGTGCGCTTCCAGGTGGGCGAGCCGTGGTGGTGGACTTTTGCCGATGGCCGCATCTGCCTCTACGACGAAGCCGCCGTCGCGGCTCTTGGCGGGGCACCGCCCGCGATCTCCGACATGCGCGCCGCATTGGACGATGCACAGAAGGCCCTGCTCGACGCAGCAGGCGCGCTGCTTGCGCAATCGACGGCGGACGTGATCGCTGCCGTGCGCGGCGCGGTTGCGCCCGAGCCGGTGGAAGCGCTTGCCCTCGTCTTCACGCCCACCCTGCTCGATCCCGAGATGCCCGAATTGAAGCGCGCCAACCTGCCTCTCGGCTGGGCGGCCCCGGCATTCGACCGACTTCAGGTGGAAGATTACGACTGGCTGACCGCGGGCGCCGATGCGCCGCGCCGCCGGGCCTATGAAGAAGTCAACGCCCGCCTCGGCTATCCGCCCGAAGAGCAGGACTATCTGGCCGGCTTCGTCCTTTACCAGACTCAGGCCGATCAGTGGCGCCTGATCGATGCCGGGATCGACGAAGCCACATTGCGGGCGCCGCACGAAATCGTCGTCTGGGCCCTGCCGCAGATCGCGCGCGACGGCTTCGTCCGCCTCCCTTCCATCGCCAGCCAAGGAAGCGCCATGCAAGCCTTCGACGACGTACCCTATCCGCTGCGTCTCGGGCACGACGCCAGTGTTTCGCCCGAGTTCTCGACTGCCGTTTCCGTCACCGCGTCCGGGTTCGAGCGGCGCAACAGCCTGTGGTCGGATGCCCGCCTGCGTTTCGATGTCGGGCCGGGCATTCGCTCCGAGCAGGAGCTGGGCCAGCTCATCGCCTTCTTCCGCGCCCGGCGCGGTCCGGCACGCGGCTTTCGCCTGCGCGATCCAAGCGATTACAGCTCCAACGCCATGACCGGGACGCCGACTGCGCTCGACCAGTCCATCGGTATCGGCGACGGCGCGCGAACCGCTTTCGCGCTGGTCAAGCGCTACGGCGAGGGCGAAGAGGCACAAGTCCGCAGGATCACGCGACCCGATTTCGCGACCATCCTGATCAGCGTCGATGGCACGGTGCAGGCCGGGAACTGGTCGTTGGTCGGCGGCGGGACGATCCTCTTCGACGATCCCCCGGCGGCGGGGAGCGTGGTTCGGGCAGGCTTTCTCTTCGACGTGCCGGTCCGCTTTGCCGAGGACCGCCTCGACATTTCGGGAGCAGCCTTCGCGGCCGGGGAAGCGCCCAGCGTTCCCGTGATCGAAATCCGGGAGGCGGCATGACCCGGACCTGGTTTGCACAGGATCTCGAAACGGTTGCGACCTTCTGGCGGATCCTGCGCCGCGACGGCGTGACCTTTGGCTTCACCACCCATGACCGCGACTTGTGGTTCGACGGCGTGCTGCACGGCGCATCGCCGGGAATGGTCCCCTCCTCGATCCGCAAGCGCGCCGACCTCGATCCGGACAGCGTAGAAGTTCAAGGCATGCTCAGCGACGATGCGATCAGCGGAGCCGACCTTGCCTCCGGGCGCTTCGACGGTTCGCGTGTGCTTATCGGCCTGATCGATTGGGAGACCCTGGAAAGGATGACGCTCTATTCCGGAACGCTGGGTGAAGTAACGCAGGAGGGCGAAGACTTCTCCGCGTCGCTTGCCTCGCGCAAGGCGGAACTGCAGCGCGATCCGATCCCCCGCGCCAGCCCGACATGCCGTGCGGCGTTTTGCGGACCGGGATGCAACCTCAATCCGCAAAGGTTCACCCGGGAAGTCAAGCTTCTCACCATCGACGCGCGGGCGAACGCGGCCACTTTCGAGACGGACGTCGATGCCGCGCTCTATGTTGGCGGCGAACTGCGCTGGGTCGACGGCCCCCGGGCCGGGATCGCGATGACGATCATGTCGGCAGACCCGGCGGGCGGCCTCGTGCTCGATGCGCCACTGGACGAAGCGACCCCGCCCGGCAGCGCAGCGGTGCTGCGGGAAGGCTGCGACCGCACGCTGGAAACATGCGCGGCCCGCTTCGGCAATGCCGTCAACTTCCGCGGCGAGCCGTTCCTGCCCGGCAACGACATGCTCACGCGCTATCCCTCCCCTATACAATGACCGGCGATGAACTGGCGCGTGCCGCTCAGGAACTGGTCGGCACGCGCTGGAAACTGCATGGGCGCGATCCTCGCCACGGCCTGGATTGCGTCGGCGTCCTCGCAGTCGCTGCGGCATCTTGCGGTCAACGGGGCCCGCTTCCCAACGGCTACTCCCTGCGAGCGCGCAGGATACCCGGCCTTGACGGCATCGCACGGCAGCTCTCGCTCCGACCGGCAGGCGGGTCCTGCCTGCCCGGTGACGTCCTGCTGCTGAGGCCCGGCCCCTGCCAGCATCATCTGGCCATAGCCATCGGCCCGGACCGCTTCGTCCACGCCCACGGAGGTCTGCGCAAGGTCGTCTGCGGCGCCTTGCCCGAAGGCTGGGCGACACTCGGGCATTGGCGCCCAAATTCTTGCGACTGAGGACATGATATGGCGACGCTAATATTCAGCACTGTCGGCACGGCATTTGGCGGCCCGATCGGCGGAATGATCGGCAGCCTCGTCGGCCAGGGCGTCGACACCGCGATCTTCGGCTCCGATCGGCGCGAAGGACCGAGACTGCAGGAATTGCAGGTCACGGCCTCGACATACGGTCAGCCGCTCCCGCGCCATTTCGGCGCCATGCGGGTGGCCGGTTCGATCATCTGGGCCACCGACCTCATCGAACACAGCGAGACGCAGGGCGGCGGCAAGGGCGCCCCCGCCGTCACGACATACAGCTACACCGCCAATCTGGCCGTGGCCCTCGCCAGTCGCCCGATCCTGGGCATCGGCCGCATCTGGGCGGATGGCAAGCTGCTTCGCGGCGCCGAGGGCGATCTGAAAGTCGGCGGCACCATGCGGCTGTATACCGGTGAGGGCGACCAGCCGCCTGATCCGCTCATCGCCTCCAGCGAAGGCGCTGCGCTTTGCCCGGCCTATCGCGGACTCGCTTACGTGGTGTTCGAAGACCTCGATCTCTCCGAATATTACAATCGTCTTCCCGCCATGACCTTCGAGGTCCTTGCCGACGAGAGTTTCGATCTTCAGGACGTGGTCGGTGAACTGGTCGATGCCATCGACGCGCAGGTCCCGCTCGACGGTATCGGCGGCTACACCGCTGACGGTCCGGTAGCGCAAAGCATCGAAACGTTCGATCTCGTGATCCCGCTGAGCGTCTCGGGAAACGGCGAAGCCCTTGCGATCAGTCATGAGAGCCGCGGGGAAAGCCCGGTGCCGTTGCCGGCCGCCGCGATCTCTGTCGAGGATGGCGATTTCGGAGGGCCTCTGGGCTTTACCCGCCATCGGCTGCCGGCATCGCAGCATCCGGTGCGATGCCTGCGCTATTTCGATGCGGCGCGGGACTACCTGCCCGGAATACAGTACGCGTCCGGCTCGCCTCCGCCGGGGCAACCGCGCTGCATCGAACTTCCGGCAGCACTGGATGCGGAGAAGGCGCGAGCCCTGATCGAGAGAGCCTCGCGCCGGATCGACTGGACACGTGAACGCATGGCCTGGCGCTCCTGTGAACTCGATCCTGCCATCGTGCCGGGATCGACCGTTTCGGTACCCGGCGTGGCGGGGGCATGGCGCGTGGCCGAATGGGAATGGCGTGCAAGCGGCGTTGAACTCTCGCTGGAGCGCCTGCCACCGCCAGGTGCGATCGGCACTCCCGGCCTGAAGGCCGACAGTGGCCGCGCGAACCTGCCCGCGGACCTCCCGACGGCATCGACGGAATTGGTCGCTTTCGAACTCCCGCTGGGCACGGCGAACGGCAATGCGGACACCCCCCATGCCTTTGTGGCCGTGTCGGCGGGTTCGTCGAACTGGAGCGGGGCTGCGCTTTATGCCGACAGGGGCGATGGCGAGATGCTGCCGCTCGGCCCCAGTGGACGGACGCGCAGCACCATCGGGGCAGCGGCCACGAGACTGGAACCCGGACACCCCCTGCTGTTCGATCGGGAGCGCAGCGTAGAAGTCACTCTCGTCGATCCGGCAATGTCCCTCGGTCCCGCCTCGCTCCGGCAGATGGCACAGGGTGCGAATCTGGCCCTGCTCGGCGAGGAAATCGTCCAATTCGCCAAGGCCCTGCCGCTTGGAGAGGGCCGATGGGAATTGAGCGGATTCCTGCGAGGGCGGGGCGGAACCGAAAGGGCCATGGCCGATCATGCGATCGGCGAAAGATTCGTCCTGCTCGATTCCCGACTTGTCGCGCTCGACGCCTCGACGCTCGGCACAAGCGATGGTCGGCAGGTTCTCGCCATCGGCCGCGGCGACAGCGAACCGGCCACCGCCTCGATTCTGCTCGCCGGCATCACGCTGCGGCCTCTTGCACCGGTTCATCCGCGCCACGCGATCCGAAGCGATGGGAGCCTGCATCTCGCGTGGACACGCCGCGCGCGCGGCGCATGGCCCTGGCAGGACGGCGTCGATGTCCCGCTAGTCGAGGAAGCCGAGCGTTATCTCGTCACCCTCGGCCCCCTCGATGCTCCAGCCGCGAGCTGGCACACCCAGACGCCAGAACTCGCGATCGCGCCCAACGTGCTGGCGCAGCTGTCCGCCGCCTACCCGGCGCAACCGCTCCACGTACGCCAGCAAGGCACGCATGCCCTGTCCGCGCCGCTGCTTCTGCGCCCTGTTTCCTGATCCGTGATGCAAAGGACCTCCAAATGAGCGATCCCGTTATATTCGAAAGCAACAGCCCGCGTTTGGCCCTGCCCCTGCTGTATTCCGGACAGGCCGGGAAAGAGATCCTCGTCAACGAGGCCTTTGCGCGGATCGATGCTGCCGTGCACTGCACAATTCTAGGGGAAAACCCGGAGCCGCCCGAAAATCCTGCCGAAGGAGACAGCTGGCTGGTCAGCGCCGATTCCCAAGGCGAATGGGCAGGCCACGAACACGAGATCGCCGCGAGGCAGGGAGGTAACTGGATCTTTCTCCAACCGCACGACGGCATGCGGATCTTTGATCGGTCCAGCGGGCAGGAACGGCTCTTTTTTGCTTTTTGGAGAAAAGGTTCCATTCTTGAGGAACCAGTTGGAGGCTCGACCGTTGATGAGGAGGCTCGGGCCTCGATCAATGAGATAATCGCGGTCCTGCAAGCCTTGGGTATCTCTCCCTCGGCGTAACCGGAAACGATGAACAGGGGTTCAGCAGGTGATTTTCAACGCTCAGTACAGCGTCGTCGCACAGCGCCAACCCCCCGAAAACGCGACATTTCTGCAACAGTCGCCGTCATTGTGCGCTTGCACCCGGTTTGTTGAAGGGTTAGACACTCCACCCACTCGGTGGCTCCAAATCTCTATCAGTAGGGGAAACGTATGAGGAAACTCGTCATTGGACTGGCGCTGGCTTCTACAGCTATCGCCACGCCCGCGTTCGCGCGCGACGACAGCTGGTATCTGGAACTCGACTTCGGCGGCATGATCGTCGAAGACGCTGACTTCGATATTGATGGCGTCAACAACGCTGCAACTCTTGACACGCACACCGGTTATGACGGCGGTGCAGCAATCGGTTACGATTTCGGTGGCTTCCGCCTCGAAACCGAAGCCAGCTATCGTCGTGCAGAAAACGACACAGTGAGCGACATTGACCTGGGTACGTTCAGCGACCGCGGTCACAGCTCGATGCTCTCGTTCATGGTCAATGGCCTGCTCGACTTCGGCCCCGATGACGGCATCCAGGGCTTCGTCGGCGGTGGCGTCGGCGTCGGTCGCGTCGACTATCGCTTCGAAGGCGTCGGCAGCGACTCCGACACCGGCTTCGCCTGGCAGGCACTCGCAGGTGTTCGCGCTCCGATCACCAAGCATTGGGACGCAGGCCTCAAGTACCGCTTCATGAACGTCGACAACGTCGATGTGGTTCTGGGCGGTAGCGATGCCAGCACCCGCTGGCGCTCGCACTCGCTGATGGCGACCCTGGGCTACAACTTCGGTGGCGAAGAAGCGGCTCCGCCGCCCCGCCCGCCGCCGCCGCCGCCCCCGCCGCCTCCGCCGCCCCCGCCGCCCCCGCCGCCGGTGGTCTGCAACAAGGGCCCGTACATCGTGTTCTTCGACTGGGACAAGTCGGACATCACGCCGGAAGCCGCGACCATTCTCGACAGCGCTGTCAGTGCCTATGGCAACTGCGACAACGTGCCGATCATGCTCGCCGGTTACACCGACCGTTCGGGTACCGTGAAGTACAACATGGGCCTCTCCGAGCGTCGTAACGCTTCGGTCCGTTCGTACCTCACCAGCCACGGCATCCCCGACGGTGCGATCTCGAGCGAAGCGTTCGGTGAAGCCAACCCGCGCGTTCCCACCGCAGACGGTGTGCGCGAGCTGCAGAACCGCCGCGTCGAGATCACTTACGGTCCGGGCTCGGGCATGTAAGCGAACCGGCAACGGTGACAAGATCGGGGGGACGGAGCAATCCGTCCCCCTTTTCTTTTGCCCCAAACAGGCCACCGCTTTGCCTACCGGTCACGCACACATGAAACGGGCGTGACCTGGCGATCACGCCCGTTGGTTCATTACCGCTGACTGTTGACGGCTTTACGCCGCGTAGTCGGTATTATCCACCAGGCCCGCCTGCTCGAAGCCCGCTTTGCGCAGGCGGCAGCTATCGCACAGGCCACATGCCCGGCCATCGGGCTGCGGATCGTAGCAGGACCAGCTCATCCCGGCATCGAGGCCAAGCCGATGTGCCTCGCTCGCGATTTCCGCCTTGCTCATGTACTGCAACGGCGCATGGATGGTGAAAGCGTTGCCCTGCGCACCCACCTTGGTCGCGAGGGTAGCGATATTTTCGAAGGCCGCTATGAATTCCGGCCGGCAGTCGGGATATCCCGAATAATCGAGCGCATTCACGCCAATGTAGATGTCCTTGGCGCCGACCGTCTCGGCCCAGGCCAGCGTCAGCGACAGGAAGACGAGATTGCGCGCGGGAACATATGTCACCGGGATATCCGGGCCGACGCCGTCCTTGGGTACATCAATATCGTCGGTCAACGCCGACCCGCCGAATCGGCGCAAATCCAACGGCAAGACGACATGGCGCTCCGCACGAAGTTCCTCCGCAATCCTGCGCGCCGCATCAATCTCGCGGCGATGCCGCTGGTTGTAGTCAATGGTCAGCGCATTGACGGCGAAACCGGCCTCCTTGGCCAGACCGGCCGAGACCATGGAATCGAGCCCACCGGAAAGCAGGACAACGGCTTGCCGGGGCTGGTTGGAAGAATGATCCTGCATGGCGCCCCGCTAGGCCTGCATTACCGCGTTGACAACCTTCAGCTGCGGCAATTGCCAATACGCCGCGCCTCGGCCGCGTAGACGAAGGGCCTGCCGTTCACGATACCCTGGGTGTCGATCTGGACGAGGCTGTCGGTCTCACGCCGGATATGCGTACGACCGTAGCCTTGCCCACGACAGGTATACTGAACCGTCACCTCATTGGGCGTGTCCTCGACGACCACGGAACTGCAATTCAGCCCCGGATGGCGCAATTGGATCAATTTGCGACCACTATCGAGGCAAATGTTGCTTTGCCCGGCACCGTCCCTCTGGCGCAGCTCCCAGTCGCCGCTCTCGAGATGATCGAGCATCGACAGGGAGTTTCGCTCCCCGTAAGCCGGCAGGGCCACGGCAAGCGAGGCACCACCAAACAGCATTGCCAACGCAAGTTTGCTCATCTTTCCAGTCGTCATCCTTGAGGCATGACTACAAGAGTCTTCGCCAATTCAGTCATTCCGTGCCAATATCGGCAATCCGGACATGAAAAACAAGGACCCGGCAGCCAAGCCGCCGTTAAACCGGGATTTGCAATACTTTCGAACAGAAGGCGCAGTCGACCGGAATCGTCCCGTCGTCATCGCGCATCTCCGCCAGTTCTTTTTCCTCGAAGCGGGAAAGAATCGACAGGTAATGTTCGACCGTACAACGGCAACCGCGTCGAAGATGGCCGAGTTGCTCGACGCGAACTTCGCTTTCCTCATGGAACAGGCGCCAGACGAGCTGCTCGAGATTGAGGACTGGATCGACCAGCTCCTCAGGCTTGGTGCTGCCTGCCATAATCGAAACATGGGCCCAGTCGGGATGATCTTCCTGGGCATGGAGCCGTGCCTTGCCCTCTTCCCCTTCGGGAAGGTGCTGGACCAGCAGGCCACCGGCCACGCAGCGCGGATCATTCGACCGAACGGCCACGCGGATCAGCGTCGGCACCTGCTCGGACTGCGCGAAATACGATTCACAGGCCTGTGCAAGGGATTCCCCCTCAAGCGGAACCACGCCCTGGTACCGCTCCTTGGTGACGGCCAGATCGAACGTAATGGCGAAATAGCCCTTGCCGAAGAGCGCTTCCAGCGACGTCTCATCTTCACCGAGCTGCGCCAGCAGATCGTCGTCATGACGAACATAGCCGCGAATTTCACCGTCTCGGTAATCGCAGACAAGCAGGTCGATCGGGCCGCCGTCTGCCTGTGCCTGGACCGTCAGCTGCGACCCGTTCTCCTTGAGGAGCGAGCCCATGAGTGCTGTCAGGACCAGCGCCTCGGCTAGCAGGTGCTTGACCTTCTTGGGATAGTCGTGAGCTGAAAGGACCGTCTCGAGTGCAGGACCAAGACGCACGAGGCGCCCGCGGGCGTGCCGATCGGGAACCGTAAAAGCGAGGACCCGGTCGAAACCAGTTTCCTCGTTCACGATCAGATAGTCCTCGCTCACAGCTTGCCCAGTGCCCACAACAGGACCGACTTCTGAGCATGAAGGCGGTTCTCCGCCTCATCCCAAACGGCAGACTGCGGTCCGTCGATCACTTCGTTGGTCACTTCCTCCTCGCGGTGCGCGGGCAGGCAGTGCAGGAACATCGCACGAGGATCCGCCTGCGCCATGAGCGCGGTGTTGACCTGATAGGGCTGCATCGCCGCAACGTGCTTCTCCCCGCCCGGCTGGCCCATCGACACCCAGGTATCGGTTACGACGACTTGCGCACCCTTGACCGCTTCGGTCGGGTCCTGGGTGAGAATCACCTCTCCACCGGCAGCGCGCGCCTGCTCGATGAAGCCGGCGTTCGGCTCGTAGCCGGCAGGCCCGCCGATACGCACGGTGAACTTCATCTGCCCCGCCGCCTCGATCAGCGAATTGGCGACATTGTTGCCGTCCCCGAGCCACGCGACCTGAAGACCGGGCAGCGCGAACCCGCGTTCGACGACGGTCAGCAGGTCCGCGACGATCTGGCACGGGTGCGACAGGTCGGTCAGGCCGTTGATCACCGGAACCTCGGCATAATGCGCCAGCTCCTCGATCTTGGCGTGATCGTCGGTACGGATCATGATCGCGTCGACCATGCGGCTGAGCACGCGTGCGGTGTCGGCCACAGTCTCGCCGCGGCCGAGTTGCGTGCTTCCTGCCTCCATGATGAGCGCGCTGCCGCCAAGCTGGCGCATCGCCATGTCGAAGGATACGCGGGTACGGGTCGAATTCTTCTCGAAGATCATCGCCAGAACGTGGCCTGCCAAGGGCCCGTCCGCATCGACGCGAGCCTTGGGCCAATCCTTGCGCGCCGCCTTGCGATCGATCGCATCGTTCAGCATCGCGGCGAGCGTGTCACCGCCTGCATCCGACAGGCTCAGGAAATGCCGGGTCATCAGGATACCTCTTCGGGATTGTAGCTGGCCGCTGCGGCGGACAGCTTTTCCATGAATTCGTCGATGTGGCTGTCATCGATCACGAGCGGCGGCAGCACGCGCACCACGTTGTCGCCGGCCGAAACTGCCAGCACCTGCTGATTGTCGCGCATGTGCGCCACGAAGGGACGTGGCTCGACCTTCATCTTGAGCCCGATGAACAGGCCGCGACCACGAACCAATTCGAAGAGATCCGGATAGTTGCCGATGAACTGTTCGAGACGCGCCTTCAGTCGCTCACCCGTCGCGCGCACGCCTTCAAGGAACTCATCGTCGGCGATCACGTCGAGCACTGCACCAATCGCGGCCATTGCGAAAGGGTTGCCGCCGTAGGTCGAACCGTGTGTTCCTGCGACCATGCCGCGGGCAGCCTTTTCGGTGGCAAGGCAGGCGCCAACCGGGAAGCCGCCGCCGATGCCCTTGGCCGTCGCCATGATGTCCGGCTCGATACCGTACTGTTCGTAGGCATAGAGCGTGCCCGAACGGCCCACACCGCTCTGCACTTCGTCGAGTACGAGCATGAGGTCATGTTCGTCGCAAAGCTGACGCAGGCCCTGCAGGAAAGCCTCGTCGGCGATGCGGATGCCGCCTTCGCCCTGTATCGGCTCTACCAGGAATCCGGCCGTGTTCGGCCCGATCGCGGCTTTTGCGGCTTCAAGATCGTTAAAATCGACGTACTTGAAGCCGGGCAGGAGGGGCAGAAAACCCTTGTGCATCTTTTCCTGGCTGGACGCGCTGATCGTCGCCATCGTGCGGCCGTGGAAGGCATTGTTGAAGGTGATGAGTTCATATTTCCCATCGTTGCCGACCGACTGGTGATAGGCACGCGCCGTCTTTATCGCGCATTCGACCGCCTCGGCGCCCGAATTGGTGAAGAACACCGTATCGGCGAAGGTCAGGTCCACCAGCCGCTGCGCAATGGCTTCGCCCTGGGGGCTGCCATAGAGGTTCGAGACATGCATCAGCGTCTCTGCCTGCTTCTGCAGCGCTCCGATCAGGCCCTTGTGCGAATGACCGAGGGCATTGACCGCGATGCCGCTGGCGAAATCGAGGAATCGCCGACCATCTTCGCTGATCAGATGGCAGTGTTCGCCGCGAACGGGCCGAACTCCGCACCGGGGGTATACGGGCATCAGCGGGGTGATCGACATGTCGGTAATCCTCGAAACGGAACAATGAGACGAAATGGTGAATCGCAAACGACAAATGGCGGCCCTATCCGGACCGCCATCTGCGCGCTTTTATGCTGTTGCAATGCCCCGGTCAAACGACCGGGATCAAAGCAGGCTGATCAACCCTGAAGCGGCGACAGGTTGACCGCCGAGTACTTGCCTCGTCGATCGACCTCAATGTCGAACTCCACGCGATCGCCCTCGTTCAGGGCACTGAGGCCCGAACGTTCGACAGCGCTGATGTGAACGAAAGCATCGGGCTGCCCATCGTCACGAGTGATGAAGCCGAAACCCTTCATCGAGTTGAAGAACTTCACTGTGCCGGTGGCCTTCTCGCCGGTAAGCTGACGTTGCGGCGCAACTTCACGCTTCTGGACGGGAATGACGTCACCGACGACCACGAGGTCGCTGGCCGAAACCTTACCGCCACGATCGACGAGCTGGAATTCCAGCTGCTGTCCCTCGGCCAGGCCTTCAAGACCCGCGCGTTCGACCGCGCTGATGTGTACGAACACATCGTCGCCGCCTTCATCCCGCTGGATGAAGCCGAAGCCCTTTGCCGAGTTGAAAAACTTTACGACGCCGCGGCCCTGTCCAACGACTTGGGCCGGCATGCCACCGCCGCGAGGAGCGCCACCGCCGCCACCGCCGCCGAAGCCGCGACCACCGCCGCCGCCACCGAAGCCGCCGCGCTGGCCACCGCCACCACGGTCGTCGCCGCCGCCGCCGAAGCGATCACCGCCTCCGCCGAAACGGTCGCCACCACCGAAGCGATCACCGCCTCCAAATCGATCCTGTCCGGCGAAGAACGGATCGAAATCGTCCTCTCCAAACCGATCCCGCTTGTCGCGTCCCCTTCCGCGACGACCTCTGTCAAAACCCATCTTTACGAACGTACCTTCGATGCGCCCCACAAGCATTCACTCGGACGCGTGGACGATCCGCGCCGAACGTCAGAAAACTTACCGGACATGCGCCCGGATCTTTTCTGCGGTCACGGTTCATACACTAGTCTCAAGCCCATGGCGAACAGAATTACGTACCTTTTTCGTTGAACTGCGCGGAATTGGACCATCCGGATCGTCGATTTGGCTTGCCAGTTGCTTCAAGAGCGCCTCTTGATCGCGCCGCCCTGAAGGTGCCATGCGTCTTCGCCGAGGCCGCCAATTCGGAGAAACACGATCATGTTCCGCCAGATTACCGACACCGTTTTTGCCAGCCCGCAGATTGGCCTCGACGCCATTGCGACCGCAAAAGAGATGGGAATCGTGCGGATTATCAACAATCGCCCCGAAGGTGAGAGCGACGATCAAACCTCGGGAGCGGAGATCGAAGCTGCCGCGAAAGCCGCCGGAATGGACTATGTCTCGATCCCCGTAACGCACGCCGGTTTCAGCGAAGCCCAGGTCGACGCGATGTACGATGCGCTGGAGAATGCGGGCGGCCCGGTGCTGGCCTATTGCCGTTCGGGAACCCGTTCGACCCTGCTCTGGGCCCTCGCGCGGGCAAAGGCAGGCGACAATCCGACCGTGATTGCCTCCAAGGCGGCGGCCGCAGGCTATGACGTATCCCCGATTCGCCAGCTGATTGAAATGCTCGCTGCGCAGAGCTGAACCGGCCGACCGGGCGCGCGATCAGAGCGCCAGTTCGCCCTGCTCTCCGGTCCGGATGCGCCGGGCATCGGCAAGCTCGTAAACGAAGATCTTGCCGTCGCCGATCTCGTCATTGCACGCGGTGCGGCGAATGACTTCCACGATCGATTCGGCAAGGCCGTCCGGAACCGCGATCTCGAGCTTGATCTTGGGCAACATGGCCGAGGTATATTCCGCGCCGCGGTAAACCTCGGTCTGCCCTCTCTGGCGCCCGAAACCGCTGACCTCGGAAACCGTCATGCCGGAAATCCCGGCCGATCCGAGTGCGTCCTTCACTTCCGTGAACTTGAAGGGTTTGATGATAGCCGTGATGTATTTCATCGCGCACCCCGCCCGCTAGCGCGTTTGTTCCGGCCCGTGCCGAAACCGCGATGCAGCATCCCACATTGCAGCCGCGAAACATAGGAAAATGGCGAGAGCATGAAAAATGGGCCGGAGCGGCTGGCTCCGGCCCTTACAGTTTGTGTTCGCAGGAGGAACACCGTTAGGCGGCGACGGATGGGAGGAGAGGAGGAAGTACCCGCCGCCGCCAAACTCTAGGAACTTAGTTGTAGGCGCGCTCGCCGTGCTCGCCGATGTCGAGGCCTTCCTGCTCGACTTCGGGAGTGACGCGCAGGCCGGTGATCAGCTTGGCGATGAAGATCGCGATGACGGTGCCGACGGCGGCCCATGCGATCGAGACGAGAACCGCCTGGATCTGGATCCACACCTGGGCGCCCATCGCGGTCGAACCGTCGCCCGGTCCGCCAAGGCCCGGCTGATAGACAAAGCCCGTGCCGATGGCGCCGACGATGCCGCCGATGCCGTGGACGCCGAAAGCGTCGAGCGAGTCATCGTAGCCGAGGGCCGGCTTCACCTTCGAAACCATGATGAAGCAGATGATCGAAGCGATGGCGCCAAGCACGATCGCGCCGAACGGGCCCGAGTTGCCAGCCGCCGGGGTGACGGCGACGAGGCCGGCGACGATGCCCGAGCAGAAACCCAGTGCCGAACCCTTGTGACCCGAGAAACGCTCGGCAAGCATCCAGAACAGGCCGGCCGAAGCGGTGGCGACGAAAGTGTTGATCATGGCGAGACCGGCGGTACCGTCAGCCTCGAGTTCGGAACCGGCGTTGAAGCCGAACCAACCCACCCACAGCAGGCCGGTGCCGACCATGGTCAGCGTCAGCGAGTGCGGCGGCATCGGTTCGCTCGGGTAGCCCTTGCGCTTGCCGAGGATCAGCGCGGCAACGAGAGCCGAGACACCGGCGTTGATGTGAACGACCGTACCACCGGCGAAGTCGAGAGCGCCCATCTCGAAGAGAAGGCCGCCGCCCGCCCACACCATGTGCGCGATCGGGAAATAGACGATGGTGAGCCACACAGCGGTGAAAGCCATCACTGCCGAGAACTTCATGCGCTCAACCGTAGCGCCCAGGACGAGGGCGGCGGTGATCGCGGCGAAGGTCATCTGGAAGCAGATGAAGACGTATTCGCTGATCACTTCATCAGAGAACGTGGCGGCCGTGCTGTCCGGCGTGGTCTTCGCCAGGAACGCGTTGCCCCAGCTGAAGAAGGCGTTGCCTTCGGGGCCGAAAGCGGTCGAGTAACCATAGACCACCCAGATGATCATGGCGAGCGCAGCCGCCGCGCCGATCTGGGTCATGGTCGAAAGCATGTTCTTCGAGCGGGTCAGGCCGCCGTAGAACAGGGCAAGGCCGGGCAGGATCATGAGCAGGACCAGGACGGTCGAGGTCATCATCCAGGCATTGTTACCGGGATTGGGCACCGGAGCGGCCGCAGCGGCGGCTTCCTGGGCCCAGGCGGGCATGGCAGCGAACATGGACGCACCGAGTACGCCAGCGCCGCAAATCATCTTGCGGATCATCGTGGATTCCCTCCTGTCGGAAGCGCCTGTCAAAGCGCGGTGTCGCCGGATTCGCCGGTGCGGATGCGCACAGCCGCAGCAAGGTCGAGGACAAAGATCTTGCCGTCGCCGATTGCTTCGGTGCTTGCTACCTGCTGGATCGTTTCCACGATCTTGGCGGCCAGATCGTCGGTCGCGGCGACCTCGATCTTCACCTTCGGCAACATGTTGGTCGAATACTCGGCCCCACGATAGATTTCCGTCTGGCCCTTCTGGCGCCCGAATCCCTTCACTTCGGACACGGTCATGCCTGCGACACCGATCGCACCCAGCGCTTCTCGAACTTCGTCGAGTTTGAAGGGCTTGATGATGGCTATGATGAACTTCATGCCTATCCCCTGTCTGCCACCGGCCCAGCGCCGGCTGCAGACATGATAAGCAAGCAGCGTGCCAATTTACGGAATGGCAAGATTCAAGGCGGACTCGAACGCGCCTGCCTCAAGTCAGGCACAGGTCAACGCCCGATTCCTGAGCAGTTGCCTATTTTTTAGGCAACTCTAGCGAGGCATGGACGGGCAAGTGGTCCGAACCGACCGCCGAAAGCGGACTGTGATGGACCTTCGCTTCGTGCACTTGCCATTGTCGCGACACGATAATGCGATCCAATCGGGCAATCGGCCTGCGTGCAGGGAAGCTTTGCCCTGGTGCCAGGACCCGCCAACTCGCGTCGAATTCGCGAAAACAGCCGCCGTGGACGGCCCATTCGTTGAGATCGCCCATCAAGACCGTGGGGCAATCGTGATCGCACTCGGCCACGTGGGTGAGGACGCTGCGGACCTGGTGACGCCGGCGCAGCCCTGAAAGGTCGAGATGCATCCCCACGACCCGGAACCGCTGCCCTTCCACCATGAGATCGGCCCGCACCGCCCCGCGCGGCTCCAGGACCGGCAAGGGTACGGGCGCCGCTTCGACAATGTCTATGCCCTTGCGCACGAGGATCGCGTTCCCGTGCCAGCCCAGACTGTCGGGTTTCATCGACATCGGGACCGGACGATAATCCGTTGCATCGTGGATCGCGTCGAGGGGCAGCGCCGTCATCCGCCTGCCGAAGCGGCGGTCGACTTCCTGCAGAGCCACGATATCGGCATCGACTTCGCGCAGGATCCGCAGGATGCGCTCATGGTCGCGCCGGCGGTCGAGACCGACCGCCTTGTGGATGTTGTAGCTGGCGAACCTGATCTTCACGCGCGAAACCGCTCCTGCCGGCCCCGACCGGGCCGCCCTTGCAGCAGAGTATCTCCGACGATCCGGAGCTGCCAAGGTCTGTACAGGATCAATCCGCGAGAGAGGGGCAGAGTTCCCTGCTCAGCGGCCGGATCAACGCTCCTTGGTGGCGCTGAAGGTCAGATCGGGATTGCGTTCCTGCTGGTAGCTGACGTCCCAGGCGGACTTGGCCATAAACACCGGATCGCCGTCGCGGTCCTTGGCGAGGTTCATCTTGTTGAAATCCGCAAAGTCCCGGAGCGCCTTGTCGTCGCCCTTGATCCAGCGCGCCGTATCGAAGGGCGAAGCCTCGAGCACCGCCTCGACCTTGTACTCGGCCTCCAGCCGCGAGATCAGCACGTCGAGCTGGAGCTGGCCGACGACGCCAACGATCCACTGCGAGCCGATCTCCGGATAGAAGACCTGGATCACGCCCTCTTCGGACAGGTCGTCGAGCGCCTTGCGCAGCTGCTTGGTCTTGGTCGGATCCCTGAGCGCGACGCGCCGCAGGATTTCCGGCGCGAAGTTGGGCAGGCCGGTGAAACGGATCTGGTTCTTCTCGGACAGGGTATCGCCGACGCGCAAGGTGCCGTGGTTGGGGATTCCGATGATATCGCCGGGCTCGGCGCTGTCCGCGATCTCGCGGTCCTGCGCGAAGAAGAGGATCGGCGAATGCACCGCGATCGGCTTGCCCAGCCCCGACGGCGTCAGCTTCATCCCGCGCTTGAAGGTGCCCGAGACCAGCCGCATGAAGGCGATGCGGTCGCGGTGCATCGGGTCCATGTTGGCCTGGACCTTGAAGATGAAGCCAGTGACTTCCTTGTGCTCGGGATCGACCGGCCCTGCCTCGGTCGGCTGCGGGCGCGGCGGCGGCGCGAAGTTGGCGATCGCCTCGATCAGTTCGACCACGCCGAAGTTCTTGAGCGCGGAACCGAAGAACACCGGAGTCAGGTCGCCCCCGCGATAGGCCTCGATGTCGAACTCGGGATAGCCGGCCTGGGCCAGCTCGATTTCCTCCGCGACTTCCTCGGGCAGTTCGACGTTTTCGTCGACCTTGCCGAGGAATTCCTTGCTGCCGCCTTCCGGACGGCTGACCTTGCCGCTCTTGAGATCGAGAATACCCTGGAAGAGGCCACCCATGCCGACCGGCCACGACATCGGGCAGACATCGAGCGCAAGCATGTCGGCCACTTCGTCGAGCAGGTCGAAACAGGCCCGGCCTTCGCGGTCGACCTTGTTGACGAAAGTGATGATCGGCACCGACCGCAGACGACAGACCTCGAACAGCTTGCGGGTCTGCGGCTCGATGCCCTTGGCCGCGTCGATGACCATGATCGCCGAATCGACCGCGGTGAGCGTGCGGTAGGTGTCCTCGGAGAAGTCCTCGTGGCCCGGCGTGTCGAGCAGGTTGAACGTGATCGTGTTGCCATCGGCATCGGTACGCTCGAAAGTCATGACCGAGCTGGTCACCGAGATGCCGCGCTGCTGTTCGATCTTCATCCAGTCCGAGCGCGCGCGGCGCGCTTGGCCGCGCGCCTTGACCTGTCCGGCAAGGTGAATCGCCCCGCCCTGAAGCAGGAGCTTCTCGGTCAGGGTCGTCTTGCCCGCGTCAGGATGCGAGATAATGGCGAAGGTGCGGCGCGATGCAGTCATGGGCGCGCCTTTAGTGGCGCGCGCGCCTTACCGCAACTTTCGCGCGCCTATCCTTCGCGGGCAACCTGGAAACCGGCGAAGGACTGGTTGACCGGCATGAGCTCAAGAGCATTGATATTGACGTGCGGCGGCTGGCTGGCGACCCACAGCACGACATCGGCGATATCCGCCCCCGTCAACGGGTTCACGCCGGCATAGAGGCGGTCGGAGGCCTCCCTGTCGCCGCCGGTGCGGATGACGGTAAACTCGGTCTCGACCATGCCCGGCTCGATCGAGGTCACGCGCACACCGGTGCCCGACAGGTCCGAGCGCAGGCCCAGCGAGAACTGGCGCACGAAGGCCTTGGTTCCGCCATAGACGTTGCCCCCGGTGTAGGGGTAGGTCGCCGCAACCGAGGAAAGGTTCACGATCACCGCCTTGCGTTCGATCAGCGCCGGCAAGAGCTTGTGGGTGAGCGAGACCAGCGACGTCACGTTGGTCTCGATCATCGTCTTCCATTCGGCGAGATCGGACTTTTGCGCCGGCTGGGTGCCGAGCGCGAGCCCGGCATTGTTCACGAGGCAGTCGATCTGCGCAAAATCTTCGGGAAGCGCGGCCAATGCAGCGTCGCGGGCTGCTTCATCGCGCACGTCGAATACGCAAGGATGGACCTTGTCCGCCCCCAGCTCGCTTGCCAGAGCCTCGAGCCGCTCCGCCCGGCGGCCGGTAGCCACCACGCGCCAACCCGCTTTCACGAAAGCGCGGGCACAGGCTTCGCCGATACCGGACGTGGCACCGGTGACGAGAACGGTCTTCATATTGATCTCCTTCAATCGGCCGTCAGGACGGTCACGTCCATGCGGAACGAACGGCTGGCGCCGGGTTCGAGTTCGACGATCCCCGGCTTGCTGCGGAACTCTCCGGCGAATCCCACCGGATCGGCATGGCCCTGCCAGGGCTCGATGCACAAGTAGCGTGCGCCGGGTTTCTGCCAGATGCCCAGCATCGGCGTATCGGGAAAGGCGATGGCAAGCTGCGAGCCGCCGGGCGTCCCGAAAGTCAGCGAACGGCTCGTCGGCGCGTCCCAGATCATCGCATCCGGCTCGAACAGCGCGGCATCGAGCTCCAGATGATGCCCCTCGACCGGGGATTCGAAGACTTCGGAAAGCAGCAGGCCGCTGGGCGGATCGATTCGCCGGATCGGCTGCGGCTCGGGCTCGGCGAAGGCAATGACGTGATCGGCCTTTTCCGACCCGCCGGGCAGCGGCCAGGCAAAGGCTGGATGATAGCCGAAGCTGAAAGGCAACTGCGCTTCGCCGGTGTTGCGGACCGTCGCCGTCATGTGCAGCGTCATGCCCTCCAGGCGGAACTCCACCTCCAGCGCGAAGGCGAAGGGATAGACCGCGCGCGTCGCCTCACTGTCCGTCAGCCGAAAGCAGGCGCGGCACTCTTCTGCTGCGATTGTTTCGAACAGGGAATTGCGGGCAAAGCCGTGCTTGGGCAGTGCGTATTCCTGCCCCTCGAGCAGGTACCTGTCACCATTGAGCGCGCCGACGATGGGGAACAGCAGCGGAGCATGGCCGCCCCAGAACGCCGGATCGGCATCGGTCATGAACTCGCGCCCGAGGGCATCGGTCAGCGACCACAACTCGGCCCCGAAAGGGTTGATCCGGGCAGTCAGATCGCCGGAACCGATAGTCAGCAATTCCACTTCCGGCACCGGCGATCTCCTGTCCGTGTCTGTCAGCCGCGAAGAACGGCCCCGAGCTTGGCGGCCGCGGCGGTCACCTTGTCGGCAATCGCCTTGAGGTCTTCTTCCTTGTAGCTCTTCTCCTGCGGCTGGAGCGTTACTTCAAGGGCCAGCGACTTCTGTCCCTCGGGAACGCCCGTGCCGCGGAAATCGTCGAAGAGCCGGGCCGAGACGATGTTGGCCTTGTCCGCACCCTGCACCAGCCGCACGAGATCGCCCGCGGGCGTTTCGGCCGGCACGAGGAAGGCGAAGTCGCGCGTGATCGCCTGGAGCGCAGGCGGCGCATACTTGATGCGGGCGAAACTGGCCGCGCCCTTCTTCGCCGGGATGGCGTCGAGATAGATCTCAGCCAGGGCCACCGGCCCGTCGATGTCGAACTGCTTCGCCACCCCGGGATGGATCATGCCGAACCGGGCCAGCACGTTCTTGGGCCCAAGCCGCAGCGTGGCCGATTGGCCGGGATGGAACTGCGGCCCGGCCTCACCCATGACCTGGAGCTTGTCGGCAGGGGCACCTGCTTCGGCAAGCAGGGCCAGCACTTCGCCCTTGGCGTCGAAGGCGTCGAAGGCAGTCGCCTTGCCCGATGCCCAGCCGCGCGGCGTCTTCTCGCCTGCAAGCACCACGCCGAGGGTCAGGCGCTCGTCGCTCATGCCCGCCTTGCCGCGCAGATAGCGGCGGCCAATCTCGAACAGGCGCAGACTGGCGGCGCCGCGGTCCAGATTGCGGCGAGCGGCGGAAAGCAGGCCCGGCAGCAGCGAAGGGCGCATGACTTTCATGTCCTCGCTGATCGGGTTGGACAAGGTCCAAAGGGGGCCCTCGCCATCGGCAAAGGCTGCCGCTTCCGCTTCGGGAAGGAACGACCAGGTCACCGCCTCATGCATCCCGCGCGCTGCGGCAGCGCGGCGAACGCGGCGTTCGAGCTTCTGCATGGCCGTGGCGGTCGGCAGGGCGACACCGTCGGCACGCGGCAGGGCCACGCTCTCCACCTTGTCGAGCCCGTGAATGCGCACCACTTCCTCGACGATGTCGGGCGCGCCGTCGATATCCGGACGCCAGCCCGGGACAGTCACGGCCCAGGCCTTGTCGAAATTCGCTTCCTCGACGACCACCGAGAAGCCCAGCGCCTCGAGGATTCGCTGCTGCTCCTCCGGCTTCACCACAACGCCGCCGAGCTGCTCGGTCAGGCCGGGCTCGAAATGGACGATCCTGGGCGT
Organism: Novosphingobium sp. PP1Y; assembly: GCF_000253255.1. Taxonomy (NCBI): domain Bacteria; kingdom Pseudomonadati; phylum Pseudomonadota; class Alphaproteobacteria; order Sphingomonadales; family Sphingomonadaceae; genus Novosphingobium; species Novosphingobium sp. PP1Y. Next base: position 3,759,486 of record NC_015580.1, read on the forward strand.
AGCCGGCGCCGCACCGGCGCGAACCACGTGCGAAGCCTCACCGCCGCAGATCATCTGGATCAACGTCGTCAGGTAATCGAGACCTGTATCGAGGAACTGCGGATCGATGCCGCGCTCGAAGCGGCTGCGCGCATCCGAGGTGAGATTGAGCTTGCGCCCCGTCTTGGCGATGCGGACCGGATCGAAATAGGCGATCTCGAGCAGGACGTCGGTCGTCTCGTCCGAACAGCCCGAATGCTCGCCGCCCATGATGCCAGCAATGTCATGCACGCCGCTGTCGTCGGCGATCACGGTCATCTCGCCATCGAGCGTGTAGCTCTTCTCGTTCAGCGCAACGACGGTCTCTCCATCGCGGGCGCGGCGGGCGACCACGGGACCGGAAAGCCTGGCCAGATCGTAGGCATGGGCCGGGCGGCCGTGGCCAAGCATGAGATAATTGGTGATGTCGACCAGCGCCGAAATCGGACGCTGACCTGCCGAGAGCAGCTGGTCCTGCAGCCACTGCGGTGACGGGCCGTTCTTCACGCCCTTGATGACGCGGCCGTAGAAGGCCGGACAGCCTTCCGGATCGTCGGTGCGGATCTCGACCGGGCACGGGAACGTGCCTTCGACAGGCTCTACCTTCATCGGCTTGAGCGTGCCGAGACCGGCCGCGGCCAGATCGCGGGCAATGCCGAAGAGGCCCATGCAGTCGGGCCGGTTGGGCGTGATCGCCACTTCGATGATCGGGCTGGCGCCGTGATAGGCGGCGAAATCGGTGCCGACCGGCGCATCTTCGGGCAGTTCGATGATGCCGTCGTGGTCATCGCCCAGCTCCAGCTCGCGCGTGGAGCACATCATGCCGTTCGATTCGACGCCGCGCACCGCGGCAACCTTGAGCACCATGCCGTTGGCCGGAACCGTCGCGCCGGGCAGGCCCAGTACGCCGACGAGGCCGGCCCGCGCATTGGGCGCACCGCAGACCACCTGAAGCGGATCGCCGTCTCCGGTATCGACCGTGAGCACCTGCAGCTTGTCGGCATCGGGATGACGCGCAGCGGTCAGGACCCTGGCGACGCGGAAGCCAGCGAGCCTGGCGGCCGGGTCTTCGATGGCTTCGACTTCAAGGCCGATGGCATTGAGCGTTGCCGCCACTTCCTCGACGGTCGCTTCGGTTTCGATGTAGCGCTTGAGCCAGGCGAGCGAGAATTTCATGTGTTCTTTCCTTCCGCTCAGGCCGGCGTACCGACGCCGCCCGAGAGGGTCGGCACGTCGAGGGCGGAGAATCCGTAGTGAGAGAGCCAGCGAACGTCGCCATCGAAGAAGGCACGCAAGTCATCCATGCCATATTTCAGCATGGCGAGGCGATCGACGCCGGTGCCGAAGGCAAAGCCCTGCCATTCGTCGGGATCGAGCCCACCGGCCTCGATGACGCGGCGATTGACCATGCCCGAACCGAGCACTTCCATCCAGGCGTGCCCCGGCGCATCGCCCGATCCGCCCACGACGCGGCGGCCGCCTTCGTAGGCATAGCCCACGTCGACTTCGACCGAAGGCTCGGTGAAGGGGAAGTAGCTGGGACGCAGGCGCAGGACGATGTCGTCACGCTCGAAGAAGGCCTTGAGGAAAGTTTCGAGCGTCCACTTGAGGTGTCCCAGGTGAATGCCCTTGTCGATCACGAGGCCTTCGATCTGGTGGAACATGGGCGTATGGGTGGCATCGCTGTCCGAGCGATAGACACGGCCCGGCGCGATCACCCGCAGCGGCGCACCTTGCGCGATCATCGAACGGATCTGCACCGGCGAAGTATGCGTGCGCAGCAGCATCTCGAGCCCGTCCTCGTTGTGATCGGGGAAATAGAAAGTGTCGTGCATCGCACGCGCCGGATGGCTCTCGGGCATGTTGAGCGCGGTGAAGTTGTGCCAGTCGTCCTCGATTTCGGGGCCAGTGGCAACGGCAAAGCCCATGTCGGCGAAGACTTCGGCCAGTTCGTCCATGACCTGCGAAACCGGGTGCACCGATCCGCGCGGCTGGTCGGGCGCGGGCAGCGAGAGATCGATGGTCTCCGAAGCGAGGCGGACGTCGAGGGCGGCGGTTTCGAGCGCTTCCTTGCGCGAGGTCAACGCCTCGGTCACGCTTTCGCGCAAGCCGTGGATCTTGGGACCTTCGGTCTTGCGTTCATCCGGGCTCATCTTGCCCAGGGTCTTGAGCAGGCCGGAAATCGAGCCCTGCTTGCCCAGAAACTCGACGCGCAGCGCCTCCAGCGTATCGAGATCGGATGCCCCCGCTATCCGCGAGAGCGCCTCCTGGCCGGTTGCTGCGTAGTCCACGTGTCGTCTGCCTGCTGCGTTGCTGGTATCGAGCCGCGGTCCTTAGGCAGGTCAGCCGCGAATCGCAACGAAAGAGCAGGATAACGGGGCGCGAAGGCGCAATTCTTCACAAGTCGGGCTTGATCCCGTGCCAGCTCGCACCTTCCTTCAACTCGCGTGCGACTTCGCGGGCATAGCGCGTGCGTTCACGGATGACCGGCTCGACGACCGGCTTGGACAATTGCCCGTATTCCGAGGGGGTCATGCCCATGAATTCCCGGAAGTCGCGCACGAACTGCGCCTGGTCATGATAGGCCGCGTCCATTGCCCCCATCCACCTCAGGGTCGGGTCGACGGTGAAGTCGGTAAGGCTGCGCAGGAAACGCTGCCGGCGCAGCAAGGTCTTGGGGGAGAAGCCGAAGGCCCGTTGGCACAGGCGCTCCAGCGTGCGGCGGCTGACGCCCGACCGCTCGACCAGCTCCGGCACCGTATCGATCTCCGGATCATACAGCGCCTCATAGACTTCGGCGATGCTGCGGGCAGAAGGGTCGCGAAGCGGCTCGAGCCCGTCGAAAAAGCCGGTGAGGCGGTCAAGTTCGCCTTGCCTGTCCGGCTCGGGACCGAACAGTGTTTCGGCCAGGGGCCTGAACTTTGCGAATGCGGGATCGGTCATGCCATCGGCCAGCCGATTGGCATATTCGTGCGCGGGTGCCCCGACCAGCAGGGCCCAGCCAAGCGGATGAAGCAGGACACCCCACTGGCGAATGGTCCCCGTCCGCAGGTACGCCTCCTGCGTGCGCGGCCCGGAGACGGAGAAAGTCGCCTTGCCCAGGGCCTGGCCGCCGCGCGTGGCGCCGCCGACCAGCGGCACGTGATTGAAGCGCAGGGTGGCCCAGTCAGGGAACATGAAATCTTCGATGAAGCCGTCCCCTTCGACTTCGATCTCGATGAGGAACACACCCGCGAAATAGCGCTGCAACCTCGGAGAGGTACTCATGTATTCCGCAGTTACCTTGCAGGACGGGGGCATCCTTTCAAGCTCCTCGCTGAACCGGCAAACCTAAAGCAAAGATGTCAACACGCAAGAAAATGGGCGCGGATTCATGCATCCACGCCCATTATCCAAATCTCGGTCCGGGCCAATGGCCCGGGTGGAAAGCGATTTCCGAGCAGGCCGGAAGCGCTTCCTTCGCCTGCTTGATCACCGCCGAGAAAACCGAGCCCTCGTTCATGGCGAGGTCGGCCATCGACTTGCGGTCGAGTTCGATACCGGCGAGCTTGGCGCCGTGAATGAACTGCGAGTAGGTCAGGCCTTCGGCGCGGACGGCAGCGTTGATACGCTGGATCCAGAGCGTGCGGAAAGTCCGCTTCTTAACCTTGCGGTCGCGATAGGCGTACTGGCCGGCCTTTTCGACGGCCTGGCGAGCGACGCGGATCGTATTCTTGCGGCGACCGCGGTAGCCCTTGGCCTGGTCCAGAATACGCTTGTGCTTGGCGCGGGTGGTAACACCCCTCTTGATACGGCTCATCGGTCAGTACTCCTCAGTTGAGCCCGTAGGGCGCCCACTTCTTGATCGTCTTGGCATCGGCGTCGGAAATGACCTCGGTGCCGCGATTCTGGCGGATGTACTTGCCGTTATGGCTGATCAGGCGGTGACGCTTGCCGGCAACGCCGTGCTTCACCTTTCCGGTGGCGGTGAGCTTGAAGCGCTTCTTGACGCCGCTCTTCGTCTTCAACTTGGGCATTTTCGACTCCTTTTCAGGGACACGTCGCACCAGCCGTGGCAGCCCTTCATGGCCAGACCAGCACGCCGAATCCCCGTCGCGGAGATTCGACCGTGTCGATTGAAGGTCGCGCCCTTAGTGGGAAGATCGCGGCAAGGCAAGCGCGAAGACGCCGCCGAGTGGTGCTCAGGCCCCGCCACGCAACGTGGTGAAGGCACTCAACCGGCTTTCCTCCAACCACGCAAGGTAATCGCCGCCAGCTATCGGGCGGGCATGAACAGGAAGCGATATCCGCCAGAGATAGACCTGTGCCGCGACCCGCGCGCCATTGCCGAGACGCACCGGCAGTGCGGCGCGGCGGTACTCGGCGCCTTCATAGCGGTCGAGCAGCGAAAGTTCACCGGGCGCAAGTTCGAGCTCACACAAGGTACCGCGCACGCGCTGCGCCGAGGCAGCCGGGACCAGCGCGGGAAACCAGCCGTTGCTGCCGCGGATCGCATGGATCTGTCCCGGGAGGCTCGCTACTGCGCTGGCATGGCAGCGCGCGGCGATCCACGCGCCCATTCGGGTTCCCGCTTGGGGTTGAAGCGTGCCGTAAACGAAGAGCCTCAGCCGCGTCACTTTCGCGCGCCGCAACCGATCAGTGATGGCAGGCCATGGCCTCGACCACGTCTTCCAGCCGCGCCGGATCGCCAATGGCCAGGACATGGCCTTCGGACTGCGCATGGAGCGGTTCACCGTTCCAGTCGCACATCGTTCCGCCCGCACCTTCGACCACAGGCACAAGTGCAGCCCAGTCGTGCAGCTTGAGTCCGGCCTCGCAGACGAGATCGATCTGCCCAGAGGCAAGAAGGCCGTAGTTGTAGCAGTCACCACCCATCATCATGCGCTTGTGATCGGTACGGGCGGCCAGCGCCATGAAGTGCTCGCCCTGGTGGTCATCGAAGTACTGGGGGCCGGTCGTGGCAAGCATGGCATCGGAAAGTTCCCGGCACGGACGCGTGCGCACCTCGCGACCGTTGAAAGTCGTCGCCAGCCCGCTTGCACCGACCCAGCGTTCGCGCAGGATCGGCTGGTCGATCACCCCGAGAACAGGCCAGCCGTCGACCAACAGCGCGATCAGGGTGCCAAAGATCGGGCGCCCCGCGATAAACGAGACTGTGCCATCAATCGGGTCGAGCACCCAGGTCCGGCCCGAGGACCCGGCTTCGGTGCCGAATTCCTCGCCGACGATCTCGTCGCGTGGCACTTCCGCCTTGAGGATCCGGCGCATGGCCTCTTCGGCGGCGCGGTCGGCCACCGTAACCGGCGAGGCATCGGCCTTGCGCTCGGCATCGAGCCTGGAGCGGAAATGCGGACGGATGGCATCTCCGGCGGCATCTGCCAGCCGCAGGGCAAGGGCGAGGTCCTGATCGATCTTCATGGACATCCTGTGCCCGCAGCTTTCCGGACTGGTCAAGCGACAATGTCTTAACTTCAGCACCTGTAAGAAAATTGCAGGTCGGTTAGAAGGAATGTATAGATTTCCTCCATTGCGGGACTTGGAGCAGCATCGTATTTCATGGTTAAGGGGTTTTAACTTAACGAAAGAGGGGCATGCATCGCAAGAAACGTCCGGCCGTGGATACATCCATAGCGCCGGAACAGGGGGTGACCAGCGGAGGCCAGCCCCTTTCCTATAACCGAGCTCCCGCGCCGGACCTGGCTCCGTGGGTGGGTCGTCTCTATGTGACAAAAGTTACCGCTCCCGAGGACTATCAGTTGTCCTGCGGGCTGTTCAACGACACCGCTTGCGTGCGAATCCAACTTGCCGGCGACTGGAAGGCGGTGACGGCTACCGGCCCCGAACAATACGGCAAGGCCGCACTGTTCTTCGGCCCTCAGTCCCGGCGCATGCCCGTCACGGTGACCGGCAGCTTCACGAGCGTCGGCCTGATCCTGCGCCCGGGCGCCTGCCTCACGCTGCAGGGCCTTCACGTCCGCGAGTTCGTGGACCGCCTGGTCCTTACCGACGAGGTCAAAACGCCCTCGGCCAAGATCCTCTCCCGCATCGACCCCGACGGGAGCCCTGAAGACTGGCTGCAGCAACTGGAAGAGATGGTCCGGCAACGGATCGAGCAGATCGATGCGAAGCAGCCCGACCCTATCATTTCCCGATTCGAGGAACTGGCGTTCAGCAACCCCAACATCGCAGTCGCGCAGGCAGCGCGCGATTGCGGTGTCGAGCGCCGCAAGCTTGAACGCATGGTCAGCCGCGACTTCGGCATGTCACCCAAGCAAGTGCTGCGGCGCGCCCGCGCGCTCGACATGGCCAGCCATTTGCGCGGGGTGGCGGACCGGAACGAAGGCGACGAGATCGCGCTGCGCTATTACGACGAGAGCCACCTCATCCACGAGTTCACCGAACTGTTCGGAATGTCGCCCCGCCAGTTCCAGAGCACGCCGCAGCCGATCCTGACCCTGGCGCTGGAATCGCGACAGGCTCGCAGGCTGGAAGCGCTAAAGCGGCTCCAACCCGGAGAAGACAGGCCCTGGGCCTGACCGGACTGCGCCGCTTCCGCAGCGCCAGCCCTTCATCATGCGATCACAAGCGGATCGGCCTCAGTCGAAGAGGCTGGAAACCGAGCTTTCATCGGCGATACGGCGAATCGCCTCACCGATGAGCGGGGCGATGGTCAGGATGCGGATGCGATCCGATTCGCGCGCTGCATCGGTAGCCTGGATCGAATCGGTGATTACCAGTTCCTTGAGCGCCGAATTGTTCACGCGCGAAACCGCCGCGCCCGAAAGCACGCCGTGGGTAATGTAGGCCGTCACGCTGACCGCGCCCTCGTCCATCAGCGCCTGCGCCGCATTGCACAGAGTGCCGCCCGAATCGATGATGTCGTCGATCAGGATGCAGGCGCGGCCCTTGACGTCGCCGATGATGTTCATGACTTCCGACTGGCCCGGCCGATCGCGGCGCTTGTCGACGATGGCCAGCGGCGCATTGTCGAGACGCTTGGCCAGCGCGCGGGCGCGAACCACGCCGCCGACGTCGGGCGAGACCACCATAAGCGACTGGTCGCCGTAGCGGGCCTGGATGTCGGCCGCCATGACCGGCGCTGCGAAGAGGTTGTCGGTCGGGATATCGAAGAAGCCCTGGATCTGCCCGGCGTGCAGGTCGACCGAGAGAACGCGGTCGGCCCCGGCCTCGGTGATCAGATTGGCAACGAGCTTCGCCGAGATCGGCGTGCGAGGTCCCGGCTTACGGTCCTGGCGGGCATAGCCGAAGTAGGGAACGACCGCGGTAATCCGCTTGGCCGAAGCACGGCGCAGCGCATCGATGCCGATCAGCAGTTCCATCAGGTTGTCGTTAGCCGGAAAGCTCGTCGGCTGGACGACGAAGACGTCTTCGCCGCGCACGTTCTCATGGATTTCGACGAAGATTTCCTCGTCGGCGAAACGCCGGACGCTGGCATCGGTTAGCGGCAACTCCAGATAGCCCGCGATAGCGCGTGCAAGCGGAAGGTTGCTGTTGCCGGACATGATCTTCATCGCGAATCCCCGAGACGGCCGATAGTTTTTGGGCTGATGGCGCAGGCCTCTAGCCATGCGTCATGCGATTGCAATAGAGCGCGGCAGGTTTTTCTCCCCCGCCACAAGCAGCAAGGCCGGACCCGCGCCAACGGACCCGGCCTAACTGCCTGAATCGTCTGGACGACGCGATCAGTGGCGGTGTTCGCCCTTGATCCAGCGAACCGTCCCCGAACTTGCGCGCATGACGACGCTTTCAGTGGTCATCTTGCCGCCCTTGAGGCGCTTCACACCGTCGAGCAGCGAGCCGCTGGTCACACCGGTCGCCGCGAAGATGCAATCCCCCTTGGCCAGTTCGCCGAGCGTGTAGATCTTGTTCAGATCCTCGATGCCCCACTTGCGCGCACGCGCCCGCTCATCGTCGTTGCGGAACAGCAGGCGGCCCTGCATCTGCCCGCCCACGCAGCGAAGCGCAGCGGCGGCGAGGACGCCCTCGGGCGCGCCGCCCGAGCCCATGTAAACGTCGATGGTGGTCGTCTCGTCGGTAACCGCGATCACGCCGGCAACATCGCCATCGGGAATGAGCTGGATGCCGCAGCCGATGGCGCGCAGCTCCTCGATCAGGTCTGCATGGCGAGGACGGTCGAGCACGCACACGATGATCTCGTGCGGATCGACGCCCTTTGCCGCAGCGATCGACTTGATGTTCTCGGTCGGCGTCTTGTCGAGGTCGATCACGCCCTCGGGATAGCCCGGCCCCACGGCCAGCTTTTCCATGTAGACATCCGGCGCGTTGAGCAGGCCGCCTTCTTCGGCGGCAGCCAGGACGGCCAGAGCATTCGGTCCGGCCTTGGCCGTGATCGTGGTGCCCTCAAGCGGATCGAGGGCGATGTCGATCTTCGGCCCACGATCTGGAGCGCCGCCGACCTTCTCGCCGATGAATAGCATGGGAGCCTCGTCACGCTCTCCCTCGCCGATCACGACAGTCCCGTCGATATAAAGTTCGTCAAAAGCCTTGCGCATGGCCTCAACGGCGGCATGATCGGCGGCTTTCTCATCACCGCGACCAATGAGTTCGGAAGCGGCAATGGCTGCCGCCTCAGTAACGCGCACCATTTCGAGAACGAGAACGCGATCGAGAACTTTACTTGCAGGAGTTTTCTTGTCGGACATGTTCACTCCGGATTAATCCGAGGAGGAAAGGTTCGGCCCGCTTAGACAGAGGAATTGAAATTGTCGAGAAGTTGGCCGTTCGTTTTCGTGCTGTTTGCATGTGCACCCATCCCGGCAACTGCACAGGTGAGCGAAGCCGACCGGGAACTGGCGGAAAGAATGATGGCACGCGGCCGGATAACGCAGGACAAGCTGACCAATCGCTGCTCGACGCCGGAACGACGCGGCGACATCGTCGTCTGCGCTCCCAAGCAGGACGAGTTTCGCATGCCGTCCACCGCCGACAGCGATCCCAATTCCAAGGAAGCGCTCGACGATGGGCAGCTTCGCGCGCCCGATGTTGCCGGGAACGGCATCTTCAAGGGCAAGGCGACGATGGGTTTCGGCAGCGTAACCCAGCCCTATATCATCGATCTTTCGTCGATCCCGAAGGCCCCGGAAGGCTCCGACGCTGACAAGATCGCCAAGGGCGAAATGCGCGCCAACTGAAGACATGACGAAGAATCGGCGCGCTAGACTGCGCCCGAAACCCCGATCCGCCGCGCAATCAATTGGCGATGATCTGCATTACCAGCGGCTGGCCCGCCAGGCTGTCCGAGCCATCGAGAATGCGCATTGCCTCGGTAACGGCCGATTCCGGACCTTCATGGGTGACAACGGCGATGATCACTTCGCCGGCGTCGTCCGACGGCGCCTTCTGGATCAGGCTCTCGATCGAGACGCCGGCATCGCGCATGGCGGCGGTGATCTCGGCAAGCACGCCCGGACGGTCATGGACGATGAAGCGCAGGTAGGATCGGCCGAACCGATGGCCGGTCGGCGCCGGTGCAATGTCCTCAAGCTCGCTTGCGGGCATCGAGAAAGCCGCGCCCTTTTCGCCGCGGGCGATGTCGATAATGTCGGCGACCACGGCGCTGGCCGTCGGTCCGTCGCCAGCACCGGCCCCCTGGAACAGCAGGCGCCCCATGAAATTGCCTTCGGCGACGACGGCATTGGTAGCCCCGTCGACATGCGCGAGCGGGTGGTCGATCGGGACCAGATGCGGCCGCACCCTCTGGAACAGGCCGACCCCGCCATCGAGCCGGTCGATCTCGGCCATGCCGATCAGGCGGATGACGTAACCCAGCGAGCGGGCCTGCTCGATGTCAGCAGCCTTGACCGGCGAAACGCCCATGGTTTCGACGGCATCGAAACGCAGGCGCGAACCGAAGGCGATGGCGGCGAGGATCGACAGCTTGTGCGCGGCGTCGATGCCTTCGATGTCGAAGGTCGGATCGGCCTCGGCATAACCGAGGCGCTGCGCTTCCTCGAGAACGTCGGTGAAATCGCGGCCCGTATCCTCCATCGTGGAGAGGATGTAATTGCAGGTTCCGTTGAGAATGCCATAGACGCGCTCGATCTTGTTCGCAGCGGCGCCTTCGCTCAGGCCCTTGATCACCGGAATACCGCCCGCGACCGCGGCTTCGAACTTGAGGGCGACGCCGGCACCCTCTGCCGCCGAGGCCAGCTCAAGGCCGTGGTGCGCGATCATCGCCTTGTTGGCGGTGACCAACCCCTTGCCATTGCCGATCGCCTTGCGAGCGAGGGACAGCGCCGGACCATCGGAGCCGCCGACCAGTTCCACGACGACATCGACGTCCTCGCGGGCGGCAAGCGCGGCCGGATCGTCTTCCCAGGTGTACTGCGTCAGGTCGACGCCGCGATCCTTGGTACGGTCGCGCGCGCTCACCGCGGCAATGCGAATCGGACGCCCTGCACGGCGGGCAATGAGCTCCGCATTGGTCTCGATGAGACGGACGACGCCGGTACCGACGGTACCCAGACCTGCAAGCGCGATATTGAGCGGTTCTACCATGGACTTCCCTTTCGGGAGCGCGCCCTAGGCGAGGCGGGGCGGAATTGCCAGTACCTTCCCGCTACTATGCTCAATCTTGGCCTACCCGCAACCTTGGCGCAGACAGACGATACCTGCGCCATTCGGAAGCGGCGGCGCCCTCAGCCGCCCTGACCGAGCGTGCGGCGGCACACCCCCAATTCGCCCAGCACCATGCGGTAATCGGATTCGGCCTGGCGCCGGGCCGCGAAACCTTCGGATACGTTGGCCTTCGGCGGCAGGGTGTTGGGCAGGAAGCAGGCGAGGCGGTACCATTCGAGCGTATCGCGCCTGGGCGGATTGCCGACATCGGCGATCAGTTCGGAAAAGGAAGCTCCCCAGATCGGCGGCTGCCCCGGCTCATGGCGCACGGTGATCGACGCTGCGGAACCGTCCCTGGTCGACAGGAATATCTGGGTTTCCCCCTGCCCGGCCAGCGTTCCGGGCACGTAAAGGATCTCGCGGACCCCGGCCACCTTCGCCGGAGCATCCGGCGAGACGAGAGCCTGGAGCACCCGGCGCACTTCGGCGTCGGCCTGCGGCGTCCAGAGCTGTTGCGCCTCGGGCGCGACAAGCTGGATCTCGCCGGGCCGCCCCTCTACCGCACGTGCGAAAAGAAGGACGTCCTGTTTCTTCAGATTGGGAGCCTTGCCACGCGCATCGAGCGGCAGGTCGACGAGATAGGCAACCGATTCGCCGAGCGGCGTCGAGCCGGTCAGCAAAGCCTTGGTATCGGCCTGAACGTAGAAACGGGCCAGGCCGGGCTTGAGGCCGGGAGCCCTTTCGTCGGCCACCCGCACCATCTTTCGAATCTGCGCGTGGATCACCAGACCTGACGAATCAGCTAGGTCGGCGATGTCGGCGTAAGTCACGCCGGCAGGCGCAGCTGCGTTTTCCTGCGCGATCGCGGGAAGAGCTTGCGAAGCGAGCAATATCCCTGCGACGCCAGTCGCAAGTACGCGCAATTTGGATGACATGAGACGATATCTCCGTAGAAAGAACGGCCTGTATAGGCTTGTCGATTGACAGGCTCAAAATCGCTTGGCGATAATTTCATCTGAATGGGGCTGAATTGACGGTTAACCTCTGCCACGCTCATAAGACATTGCGTAGGGGGGGCTTCACCGCTAAGGAAGCTCGCAAAACGGGGCAAAAATAAAAAATAGCCCCTCGGCCCGGACCCCCGTTGCACCGTCTGCGGGTTAAGGGTTGTCAGCCGTCAGGGTGGGTAATTTAAGTTTCGTCATGGGTTTCGCAACTGCGAAGGCCATGGTCGCCCTTGGATTCGTCCGGGGCTTGGTAATGGAGTGATGCGTCTGAATGGCTTACGCTGACCAGCAAATGAGCGGTAATAAGATTACCGCGCTTGTCATTGTCGCGCTGATCCACGTCTTCGTCGGCTATGCGCTAGTCACGGGCCTCGCCTACGAGGCGGCGAAGAAGGTCATCAACAAGGTGACCACCGTGGACATCAAGGAAGAGAAACCCAAGGAGGAAGAGCCGCCACCGCCGCCTCCGAAACAGGAAAATGTGCCGCCGCCGCCCATTGTGGCGCCGCCGCCGCCGATCAACATCGCTCCGGCCCCGCCGCCGGTGCAGACTGTGATCACCCCGCCGCCGCCGCCGCCGGTGGTCATCCAGACCGCAGCGCCGCCGCCGCCGCCGCCGCCATCCAAGTCCAAGGGCGCCACGCCCAAGGGCATGAACAGCTGGGCAGCCCGCATTCAGGCCAACTATCCGACCCGCGCCGCTCGTGAAGAGCGTGAAGGTCGCGTTGGCGTGCGAGTGTCCATCAACGCGGACGGCAGGGTGTCCTCCTGCTCGGTCACGAGCTCGAGTGGCAGCCCGGACCTGGACGAAGCAGCATGTGACGGCATGACCCGTTACGCTCGTTTCAACCCGGCCCTCGACACCGCGGGTAATCCGACGACGGATACGTATTCGACCGCGATCGTCTACAAGCTCAACTAACTCCTGTACGGCAGGGTCCCATGCGGACTTAGGCCAACTCCTGCATTCTTCTTGAGAGGTAAAATCGCATGCTTATCGTTGACATCCTCGCCGCTGCCGGCGAAGCCGCCGCGCCTCAGAACAAATTCGGTTTCGCAGAAGCCCTCGAGCAGGGCGGCTTCATCGCCTACGCGACCGTGATCATTCTCGGCATTATGTCCTTCGGTTCGTTCTACATCCTGTTCACCAAGTGGTTCGAACAGTCGAAGATCCTGCGCCAGTTCAACACTGTCCGCACCAGCTTCTGGAAGGCCCCCACCCTGCGTGAAGGCGCCGCCAAGCTCGAAAAGAACAGCGCATGGCGCCAGCTCGTCGACGACGGCATCGCCGCTGAAGACCAGCACGCCAAGATGACCGATTCGCTCGAAGCCCACGACTGGCTGCACGGCTCGCTCGCTCGCTCGGAATCGACCATCAACGCACGTCTCGCTTCGGGTCTGCCGTTCCTCGCCACCGTCGGCGCAACTGCACCGTTCATCGGTCTGTTCGGTACCGTCGTCGGCATCTACCGCGCTCTGATTGCCATCGGCATCGCCGGTTCGGCCTCGATCGACAAGGTCGCCGGTCCGGTCGGTGAAGCTCTGATCATGACCGCGCTGGGTCTGCTCGTCGCCGTTCCCGCCGTTCTCGCCTACAACTACCTGCAGAGCCGCAACAAGCGCATTGCGGAAATGCTGACCGGCTTCTCGAACGACGTTCTCGCGAACATCAACTCGAAGGGTGCCGTCAAGCCCGCCATGGCCACTGCTCCGGCGAAGGCTGCTCCGGCCAAGCCGGCCGCCGCTCCGGCCAAGTCGTAAGACGCTAGGAACGCGGCAGGTACTCAAGCTGCCGCGTTTTCGGGGCCCAAGGCGACGGAGCGATGCATGCGTGTCCGTCGCCTCCCCAGGGCAACGCTAGGATTAGGATAAGACTATGGCGATATCCACGGGCGGAGGCGGTGCAGACTCACCGATGTCCGACATCAACACGACGCCGCTCGTCGACGTCATGCTGGTGCTTCTGATCATCTTCCTGATCGCGGTTCCGGTCGCGATCCAGACGATCGAAAAACTGCACATTCCGATCATCAAGTCGGTCGAATCGAAGGACAAGGTCGAGAACCTGCTCCTCACCGTTTCGACCACCGACGATGGCGGACGCAGCGCTGGTGAACCCGGGTACACGGGCGCGTCGCGCAATGGCGAGTGCCGCGTCTACTTCAACAATATCACACCGGTCACTGCGGAAGAACTGCGCGACCGTGCCTTCAAGCGCCTCGACTCGATCGTGAAGCGCGAAGGCGGCGCCGAGGCCCTGATGAAGAATCCGGACCTCATCCCGCAGGTGCACATCCGCGGCGACGTGAACGCCCCGTGGCGTTGCATTGCCGGTGCGATCTACAACGTCCAGATCTCGGGCTACCCGACGGTCGGGTTCATCTCGAACCCCGTCGACCCGAACGCCTGACGTTCGTACAGGAACAGGAGTAACACCCCATGGCAATGTCAGGCGGCAAGGATGATGGCGCCCCGATGATGGACATGAACACGACGCCGTTGATCGACGTCATGCTCGTGCTCCTCATCATGTTCATCATCACCATCCCGGTTGCGACCCACTCGATCGACATCGATCTGCCGGTCGCGACTCCCCCGGACTCGACGCCTCCGCCGGTCGACCCGGTCCGCAACAAGGTCGTCCTCACCTCGGACGACAAGATCATGTGGAACGGCAACCAGATCGACGGCGCGACCCTGCAGCGCCTGCTCGTGGATACGACCAACATCGATCCCGAGCCGGAACTGCAGTTCCAGCCGGAACCGCAGGCCAGCTACGATCTCTCGGCCAAGGTGCTGCAGGTGATCAAGGCTTCGAAGGTTTCGAAGTTCGGCTTCGTCGGCAACGAACAGTACGCTGAATTCGGCAAGTAAGTCGAAACCGGCGGATCCCTCAAGGATCACGGAAAAAGGGGCGGAGAAATCCGCCCCTTTTTTCATGCGCGCAAGAAACGTCCCGGCATCGGCGACACGCCCATCTATTCATCCCCCATCTATTCATCGAGCGCCGGATCGACCCGCATGGCAAGCGAGGCCAGGCTCTCCGCTTCATGCAGGAGTTCGTCATCCGCCGCGCCCGAGGGCAGGCTCTCGCGCCCGATCATCGAGAGCACGGGAACCGACAGGGGGCTGATCCGGTCGAGCCGGATATGATCGATCTCTCGCGCCGCCCGGTCGAGAACGTCCGCCACGCGCGCCACGTCGGTCATGCGTGAGCGGGCATCGGCCCAGGCAGCCTCGATCAGCAGGTGGTCGGGCTCGTACTTGCACAGGACGTCGTAGATAAGATCGGTCGAGAAGGTCACCTGTCGCCCCGACTTGCGCTTGCCAGGATGTTGCCGCTCGACGAGGCCGGAGATGACCGCGACTTCGCGGAAGGCGCGGCGCAACAGGTAGGACTGCTGAACCCAATCGACGAATTCGTCCGTAAGGATGTCCGGTGAAAGCAGCACCGCCGGATCTTCCACCGGCTTGAGGCCCCAGATCGACAGCGCGTAGTCCGTCGCGACAAACCCGAGAGGGCCGAGGCCGCGATCCTCCATGCGCCGCGTCACCAGCATCCCGAGCGACTGGTTCGCCGGCCAGCCTTCGAAAGTATAGTACGTCGTGTAGGCCAATCCGCGATGGGGGAAGCTCTCGACCAGAAGACGTCCCGGAGCCGGCAGGTGCGAACGCCAGTCCTGCACTTCGAGCCATTCGCGCACGTCATCGGGAAAGCGCGCCCAGCCCGCGCGGTCTGCCAGCATCTCACGGACCCGATCCGCCAGATGGGTCGAAATCGGCATGCGCTGGCCCATGTAACTGGGGATCGTCGCCGAACGCTTCGCCGCCCGGACGACAAGGTCGAGATCCTTGAGCGATTCCACTTCGAGATCCATCCCGGCAAAGCGGAAGGTATCGCCCGGCTCCAGGCTCGCGCCGAAGCCCTCCTCCACCTTGCCCAGCGAGCGCCCGTTGCGGAAGCGCACATCCAGCATCTCGGCATCGACGATGATCCCGGCGTTGAGCCGGTGGCGCGCCGCGTGCTCGGGATGGGTCAACCGCCAGGTGCCGTCCCGGTCCTTCAAGATCCGGCGAAAGCGGTCGTAGGAGCGCAGTGCGTAGCCCCCGGTCGCCACGAAATCGAGCACCCGGGCGAAGATCGCTTCGTCCACCCATGCATAGGCCTGGGTGGAGCGTACTTCGGACAGGACGTCTTCCTCCCGAAACGGACCGGAACAGGCAATGGCCATGACGTGCTGGGCCAGGACGTCCAACCCGCCCGGACGGAACCCCTCGCCATCACGCCGGCCTTCACGCACCGCCTCCTGCGCGGCGAATGCCTCGAAGAACTCGAAGCGGTTGCCCGGGACCAGTATGGCCTCGCTCGGGCTGTCGAGACGGTGGTTGGCCCTGCCGATGCGCTGCAGCAGCCGAGAGGAGCCCTTGGGCGCGCCCATCTGGACGACAAGGTCGATATCGCCCCAATCGATGCCGAGGTCGAGACTGGCCGTGCAGACGAGCGCCCGCAACTCGCCCCGCGCCATCGCGCCTTCGACCTTGCGACGTGCCTCCTTCGACAGGGAACCGTGATGGATGCCGATGGGCAGCTTGTCCTCGTTGGCATCCCAGAGGCACTGGAAGATGTACTCGGCAAGGAACCGCGTGTTGGTGAACACCAGCGTCGTGCGGTGGGCGCGGATCTTTTCGTAGAGCTGGTCGATCGCCCATGTCGCCGCATGCCCGCTCCAGGGAATGCGCTCGTCGCGCGGGAGCAGGATCGAAACATCGGGTTCGGCCCCGGCTTCGCCCGCGACAAGCGCGACCGTATCGATGTCGCCCCAGGGTGCCAGCCAGCCGCGATAGGAATCCGGATCCGCCAGGGTCGCCGAAAGCGCCGCGCGCTGCATCGCGGGCGCCAGTGCCTGCAGCCGCGCGAGCGAGAGCGCCAGAAGATCGCCGCGCTTGCCCGTGGCGAAGGCATGCACCTCGTCGATCACCACCCGCTGCAGGGTCGAGAACAGCTCCGGCGCCTCGGGGTAGCTCAACAGCAGCGAAAGCGATTCCGGTGTCGTCAGCAGGACATGCGGCGGGCGGGCGCGCTGGCGGGCCTTGCGGTCCGAAGGCGTATCGCCGCTGCGGGTCTCGATCCGGATCGGCAGACCGATTTCCTCGACCGGGGTGACGAGGTTGCGCTGCACGTCGTGTGCCAGCGCCTTGAGCGGAGAGACGTAGAGCGTGTGGAGACCCTCTGCAGGCTTCATCCCGCCCAGCCGCGACGGGCAGAAGGCCGCCAGCGTCGGCAGAAACCCTGCGAGGGTCTTGCCGGCCCCGGTATCGGCCACGAGCAGCGCATGGCGCCCCTCGTCCGCAGCCGCAAGCATGTCGGCCTGATGGCGCCGGGCGCGCCAGCCGCGAGCTTGGAACCATTGCGCAATCTCGGGCGGGACTCCCGCTTGCTTACTCATTCCTGGTCTGTCCCGGCACGGCTCATCGTGTCTGCAGCATAGCGTTCCCCACTGGAAATGCAGCGGGAACTCTCCCGGTTCCGGCATGTCCCTCTTGCGACACCTTCCGCGATCTTCGAAGAAGGCCGAAGCGACGCCCCGGGGAGGTGTAATGATAGCGATTGCCGACACCGATCACCTGACCGCCGCCGGTGTCGGTCTCGCACTGGGGTTGCTTGTGGGCCTGCAGCGCGGCTGGGCCCTGCGCGACCGTCCGGAAGGCTCGCGCTTCGCCGGGATCCGCACTTTCGCTCTCATCGGCCTGGGTGGCAGCCTCGCGGGCCTGCTCTATGCCAATGCCAAGGGGCCGGCCACGACGCTGCTGGTGGCGATCTGCGCGCTGGTGATCCTCGGTTACGAGCGAGCGACGCGCAACTCGCAGCGGATCGACGGCACCTCCGGCGTGGTCGCCCTGCTCACGCTCGCCTGCGGTTTTCTCGTAGGTACCGGAGAGGAACTGCTGGGCATCGTCATCGCGGTCGTGATGGTCCTCATCCTGGCCATGCGTACCCAGTTGCACGGCTGGATCGAGCGCCTGAGCGAAAAGGAGATGCTCTCCATCGCGCGCTTCGCGCTGATTGCGCTCGTCATTCTTCCGCTGCTGCCGGACAAGTCGTTCGGCCCCTACGACGCATGGAACCCGCGCAAGCTCTGGCTCGTCGTCGTGCTCGTCTCGGGCTTCTCCTTCGCGGGCTATTTCGCCGCACGCATCCTCGGGCCAACCCGCGGCATTCTCGCGACCGCGGCAGCCGGTTCGTTCGTTTCGTCGACGGCCGTTACCGCCTCGCTCGCCAACAAGCTGAAGGAAGGCACGCAGGGAACCATGATCGTGGCCGCCGGGATCTCGCTGGCGTCCGTGGTCATGTTCATACGCGTGCTCGCGCTCGTGAGTGTGCTGGCACCGCCGGCGCTGACCGAACTGGCCCAAATCGTGGCCCCCGGCATGGCTGTCAGCCTCGCCCTGACCTTGTGGTACCTACGGCGATCGGCGCAGGAAAAGCGCGAAAAGGGCGGCCACGAAGTGGAGATGCGCAACCCTTTCGACATCGGGCCTGCCCTGCTCCTGACCGCGCTGGTCATGGCCCTGACGGTGGCGGCGCAATGGGTGCTCCAGCACTACGGCGACCGGGAACTGGCCATCGTCCTCGCATTGTCGGGAGCGCTGGACGTGGATTCCGCAATCATCACCCTGGGCAACCTGCCCGCCGGCACATTGGCGCCGAGGACTGCAGGGCTTGTCCTTGCCGTACCGGTCGTCCTCAACACCCTGTTCAAGGCCTTCGTCGCCAGCAGCGTCGGGGGCTGGCACAAGGGCAAGCACGGGACGCTACCCCTAATCGCCTGCGCCGTTCCGGTAACGGTAACCGCCCTGCTCATGATCTGAACTTGCAAGGTCCTGCAGGCTTGCAGTGCCTCGGCATCTTTCGAGAGGCGCAGGGGTGGATGCGCTTCAATTCCCCCGCGAAAGACCCGACATGGCAAGCTGTGCGTCGACCTCGGCGATGAGCCGCTCCAGCCCTTGCGCCGTCCCGCTTTCGGCGCGGGCGACCAGCACCTCCTGCGTGTTGGACGCCCGCAGCAGCCACCAGCCGTCCGGTGTCCTGACCCGTACACCATCGATCGCGACGAAATCCGCCCCCGCTTCGGCGAGGCGGCGGCGCACTTCCTCGACCGCCGCGAACTTGCGGGTCTCGTCGACATGGAAGCGCAGTTCGGGCGTGTTGAGCAGTTCCGGCATGGCCCCGCGCAATTCGGTGATCGAGCGCCCTAGCCGCACTGAAGCGGCCATCAACCGGACCGCGGCATAGAGTGCATCGTCGTAGCCATAGAAGTCATGCGCGAAAAAGACATGGCCGCTCATCTCTCCGGCGAGCGGTGCTCCCGTCTCGGCCATTTTCGCCTTCATCAGCGAATGGCCTGTCTTCCACATCAGCGGCTCACCGCCATGCCCGGCAATCGCGTCAAACAGGGCCTGCGACGCCTTGACGTCAGCGATGACGGTCGCCCCGGGCACCATGCGCAGCAGGTCTTCGGCAAAGATCATGAGCAGTTGGTCACCCCAGATCGTCCGTCCCATGCCATCGACGACGCCGATGCGGTCGGCATCGCCGTCGAAGGCGATCCCGAAATCGAGGCCCTCGGCAGCGATCAGCGCCTTGAGGTCAGCCAGATTGGCTTCCTCGGTCGGGTCGGGATGGTGGTTGGGAAAGGTGCCGTCAACAGCAGTGAAGAGCAGGAAATGCTGCCCCGGCAAGCGCGCCGCCAACTTTTCCAGCGCCGGCCCGGCAGCGCCGTTTCCGGCATCCCAGCCGATCCGCAGCGCGGACAGCGCCTCCCTCGGCACTTCGCCCAGCCCCTCGACGATGCGGGCGACGTAGGCATCGAGGACTTCGCGCAGCTCGACACTGCCTGCGCCTTCGTCCCAGTCCCCCGCCTGCGCCATGGCGCCGAGGCGGGCGATATCCGCACCGAAGAACGGCTTGCCTGCCAGCACCATCTTGAAGCCGTTGTGCCCTGGCGGGTTGTGGCTGCCGGTGATCTGGATGCCTGCGTCGATGTCCGCCCCTGTGGCTTCGGCGAAGTAGAGCATCGGCGTCGGCCCCAGGCCGATCTGCACGACATCCGCGCCGCTGCCCACGAGCCCCTCGACCAGCGCGGCCTCCAGCATCGGCGAACTGGTCCGACCGTCACGCCCCACCGCGACCTTGCGCCCCCCGCAGCGACGCACGAGCGTGCCGAAGCTGCGACCGATGGCGCGGGCATCGTCGGGGCCCAGCGTCTCGCCGACCACCCCGCGAATGTCGTACTCGCGCAGGATCGTCGGGTCGAAGCGATGGCTCATGGCTGGGGGGTACTGTCCTGCGGCAGGTTGGCCAGCAGGATATCGCGCGCTTCGTTGGCTTCGTGGACCTTTTCGCTCGACCCGCCCCGATCAGGGTGCACTTGCGCGATCAGCCGCCGGTGCGCCTCGAGGATATCCTTGCGGCTGGCGCCTTCCGACACGCCCAGCAGGGCCCGGGCCCGCACGCGCGGGAAGGCCTTGCCGCTGCGCTTGCGCGATTCCCATGGCCAGCGCCCGAAAGCCAGTTTCCAGGCAATGCAGGCCAGCGCCGCCAGCCACAGGAACTTCATGCCTGAGACGCGAGCTCGAGTTCGCCCTTGTCGCGGGCCGGCACCGGCAGATTCAGGCCGGCGACGAGGCTGCGCAGCTCCTGCCGGGCGACGAGATGGCTGGTGCCCAGTTCGCCCAGGTGCCCCTTGTCGAGCAGGGTCAGGCCCGAGGGAAACAGCTCACGGTAGATGACGCGTTCCGAAAGGCCGCTGGCGATGCGGAAGCCCACGCGCTTGGACAATTCCTTCAGGGCCTCGTCGAGACGGCGCATGTTGCGCGCCTCGACGTGCTGGACGCGGTTGCGCACCACCACCCAGTCCAACTCGCGCCGACCATCCTGGATCGTCTTCAATCCGCGCTTCTTGCGCGTTTCCCACATGAGCTCTGCATAGAAGGACAACTTCTTCACGCGGAAGCTCTCGCTCTCGACCTGGCCGATGAGGTCGAAATCGACGAAGCTGTCGTTCAGCGGGGTGACGAGCGTGTCCGCGGTCGTCGCCACGTGGCGGGCGAAGACATCGTCACGGCCGGGCGTATCGAAGATCAGGAAGTCGTAGCCCTCGGCGATTTCCTCGGAAAGCGCGTCGAGTTCGTTCACGTCGTCGCCATCATAAACCGCAAAACGCGCGCCGGGCAGCGCGATCTCGCGTCGCTGTTCGGTTTCCACGCGGTTTTCCAGATAGCGGAACAGGGTGCGCTGGCGCGGATCGAGATCGATCGCGGCCACTTTCGCACCCTGATAGGCAAGGCCGATGGCTACGTGGACGGCGGTAGTGGACTTGCCGGTACCGCCCTTTTCGTTGGCGAAGACGATGCGATGCGCTGTCACGAGACCTGTGTTCGCTTTCCCTG
Organism: Novosphingobium sp. PP1Y; assembly: GCF_000253255.1. Taxonomy (NCBI): domain Bacteria; kingdom Pseudomonadati; phylum Pseudomonadota; class Alphaproteobacteria; order Sphingomonadales; family Sphingomonadaceae; genus Novosphingobium; species Novosphingobium sp. PP1Y. Next base: position 3,780,560 of record NC_015580.1, read on the forward strand.
TTGATGCGGGCTATTCACCCGGCCACCAAGTCAAATACATTGCCGCCCCCGGCGCGCTGCGGCTAATGGCCGGCGCGCCAGCCGGTCAAGGGCATCATATCGGAGCAGCCGTCAGCAATGCAAACCGTCCACAGACTTGATCCACTACGCCGTGCAGTCGACGCTCTGCGCACGCGTGGATCGCTCGCCCTCGTTCCGACCATGGGAGCGCTTCATGAAGGCCATCTGACACTCGTTCGCGAGGCCAAGTCCCGGGCGGACCATGTCGCGGTCTCGATCTTCGTCAACCCGCTGCAATTCAGCGCAGGTGAGGATCTCGATGCATATCCCCGCCAGTTGGAGCGCGATTCGGCACTGCTGCAGGCCGAAGGCGTGGACTTGCTGTGGGCGCCCACCGTCGATGCCATGTACCCGGACGGCTTTGCCAGCAACATCTCGGTCTCGGGCGTGAGCGAAGGCTTCTGCGGCGCCTCGCGCCCCGGCCACTTCGATGGCGTCGCAACCGTCGTGTGCAAGCTGTTCAACCAGGTCCGGCCCGATTTCGCCCTGTTCGGCGCCAAGGACTGGCAGCAGCTGGCCGTCATCCGCCGCATGGCCCGGGACCTCGACCTCACCCTGCCCTTGGCCGACAACATCATCGGCGTGGAGACCGTGCGCGAGGCGGACGGGCTCGCGATGTCCTCGCGCAATGCGTACCTCACCCCCGAGCAGCGCGGGCAGGCCGCCACCCTGCCCTCGGCGATGAAGACTGCCATCGCGGCCGTCGAATCAGGCGAAACCATCGCCGCCGCCCTCGCGCAACTGGAGGCCACGCTGCTGGCCGGCGGGTTCTCTTCCATCGACTATGCCCGGATCGCCGATGCCGACACCCTCATTCCGCTCGACGCGCGCAGCCAGAGGCCGATGCGCCTGCTGGTCGCGGCAAGGATCGGCAAGGCGCGTCTGATAGACAACATGGCGGTTCAGCCACAGTAATGTGACAAAAAACACTGAAAACAACTGTTGTTGACTTTGAAATCCTGACTAAACTTGTTCGAGCCCGGGAAGTGGGCTGATGGCGAATCCAGTTTATCGCCCGTCAGGAGGGATGGATTTCATGAAAAAGCTTGCCTGCGCACTTGGCGCAATCGCAGTCGCTGCCTTGCCGCATGTTGCAACGGCGGCCGACAAGTCTTCGGCCCGCAAGCAGCAGGAACAGGGAACCCGCGACATTCCGCGCTGCACCAAGAATCTGGGCACCGTCGGAATTGTGGAGCCCGAAAACCAGTGGTGGCGCGAACTGAGCCTGGGCAGCCCCGAGGCCATCCTGCGCGTCTTCGTCCAGCGCTCGGGCTGCTTTACACTCGTCAATCGCGGCCGTTCGCTGCAGAGCAGCGCCATGGAACGCGCCCTGGCCGAACAGGGCGAGCTGCAAAGGGGCTCGAACATCGGCAAGGGCCAGATCAAGGCAGCCGACTATTTCCTGCAGCCTGACATCGTCAGCACCAATTCCAACTCGGGCGGTGGCGGCGTCGGCGGCATCCTTGGCAGTGTCGGCGGCGGCCTGTTCGGTCGCGGCTTCGGCGCGGTGGCGGGCGGCCTCAACGTGAAGAAGGGCGAGGCGAACGTGACGCTTTCCATCGTCAATTCGCGCACGACGGTCGAGGAGGCGCTGACCGAGGGGTATGCCCGCAAGTCCGACATCAGCTTCGGTGGCGGCGGCCTGTTCGGAGGCAACACTTTCGGCGGCGTTGCCGGTGGCGGCTACCAGAACACCAAGATCGGCCAGATCATCGTGCTTGCCTACCTCGATGCATACACGAAGCTCGTGACCCAACTCGGCGGCCTTCCCGCAGACGCGGCTGAAGCTGCACCGCTGGCTCACTGACAAGGACAGGCAAAGGCGGCCGTCCCGCGATCACGCGCGGTCGGCCGCTGGCCCGAACCCTTTTCCCCTGCAACGCCAAAGCCATGGGTGACAGACGTCACGCCCTGTGCCTTTCGCCGCCGGATTTCGCGGATCAGGTCCGGCATCTGCGCCTGCCTCGTCACGTCGAGCGCAGTCGTGGGCTCGTCTGCGCTTCGGATCGTCGCCTCCGATACTGGCGCCATCGGCCAGTTTGGCACGCTGTCGCTGCCCTCCGGGAAGCCGAAGTTGCAAAGCGGTTGCAAAGGGGCAGCTGATGGGAAGCTGGAGCTTCTGGTTGCGGCTGTCTTGGGCTTGGTCATGGTAGCACGGCTTGCTGCCGCCCGAAGGAACGGCAGCAAGCTGTCTGGTTGCGACACATCATTGGAACACAATTGAAAACGCCATGAGAACGCGAGCGCAAATCGCGCGAAATATGCCAATTTTCGCGTAGGGTTCGACATAATTTGCCGAACGAGCGATGGGATAATCCGCTCGATTGGATTGAACAATCGGTCGAGGGCCAGAGATAATGTCACCATACGTCGAACGCATATCCAGCGACGAGCGCCTGCCCGAAACCGCCGATGTGGTCATCGTGGGCGGCGGTATCGTCGGTGTATCGGCGGCATATTTTCTCGCTCGGCAGGGCCATTCGGTCGCGTTGATCGAAAAGGGCCATATTGCGTGCGAACAGTCGAGCCGTAACTGGGGTTGGTGCCGTCAGCAAAATCGCGATCACCGCGAATTGCCCCTCTCCTCGGTTTCGATGCGCCTGTGGGACGAATTCTCGAAAGAACTCGACCACGACGTCGGATTTCAGCGCTGCGGCCTTTTCTACGCGACCGATAACGAAGCCCAACTGGCCGAATGGGCGAAATGGCAGCCCTACGGGCTTGAGAACGGCGTCGAGACGCAAATGCTCAGCGCCGCGGAAATCGCTCGGCATATTCCCGAAGGCTCGCGCAAGTGGATCGGTGGCGTTTCCTCACCCAACGACGGCAAGGCAGAACCGGCGCTTGCTGCCCCCGCGATCGCGCTCGGTGCGCGCGCCCACGGCGCGACAATTCACCAAGGATGTGCCGCCCGCTCACTCGAGATTACGAACGGCCGAGTTGTCGGCGTGAATACGGAACATGGCCTGATCAAGGCCGATGCGGTCCTGTGTGCAGCCGGCGCCTGGGCCTCGCGGTTCCTTCGCCCGCACGGTATCAACTTCCCGCAAGCCGGCGTGCGACAGACGGCCATACGCACGAAACCCATGAACGACGTTGGAGGGTGTCTTTATGCCCCCGACTTCGCGATGACGCGACGGCTTGATGGTAGCTACACTCTGGCGATCAGCGGTAAGGCAACGATCGACCTGACGCCGCAAGGCATCCGTTATTCCCGCGAGTTCCTGCCTCAGTTCAAGCGTCGCCTCAAGAACGTCAGGCTGGCGATCGGGCCCTCCTTCGTGACCGGCCCGGAATCCCTTTTCTCGCTGCTCAGGAACGATGAAACGCTTTTCGAAAGAACCCGCGTTCTCGATCCCAATCCCCAGCAATGGCTCGTACGCAGGATCCTGGCCAACGTCGCCCGTGCGTTTCCCCAGTTTGCAGGTGTCGAATTGGCCGGAGCATGGGGCGCGCTTGTCGACTGTTCTCCCGATGCGGTGCCTGTCATTTCGAAAACGGATAAAGTTGAAGGGCTTGTCTTGGCCGCGGGCTGTTCGGGCCATGGTTTTGGCATGGGGCCGGGGATTGGCCTGCTCGCCTCGCAATTGCTGGTGAACGACACCCCATGCGTGGACGCCGCGCCATTTCGCCTGTCGCGTCTCGTGGACGGTTCCCCACTCGAAATCGGCGGACTTTAACGACAAACCGGGCAGGAGCGCGCTCCTGCCCGGTTCCACTACAAGACTGCGCCCAACCGGCTCCCTCCGTCAGTCAGCCTGCCGGAAATTGGCAGGGCGATCGCTTCAACGGAGCGTGGTCCCAGCGCCGATCTCCAGCGCTCGCACATCGGTCCAGATTGGATCGTCTCCTGCGGGAGACACGGCATCGGCAAGCGTATCGAGATCCACGGTGGCCAGTCATTCGGCAACTGCGGTCAGACATATCCCCTTGTGAGAATATGGAATTCGAAGTGATCCGCTGAACTGGGCCAGCATGCGGGTGGCCGTGCCATGGACATGCCCCGAGCCGCCCGTAAACTGGTGCGCGCCCCGTATCGGGGCGCGCCTTGAACTATCAGAAATATTTCAGCCAGGTAATGTCGCGGCGACGGCGCTTGAGTCGGGCATACCACACGGTCGGGATATATAGCGGTACGATCATCAAGGCGTACCACAGCAGGACCCAGTGGTAGTTATCGAACATATAGTAGCTGCCGTTGTTCGGGCCCCAGATCGCCAGAGCGCTGTGATACAGCACGCGCAGTACTGTCAGGTGCAGCAGGTAGAAGAACATCGGCGCCGCACCGAATACCGCTAGCGCCTCCACCAGCCTGGAATCGTTGATCTTCTCGAACAGGACCAGCAGGAGCGCCCCTCCGCCAAGCGTCGGCAGGAGAAAGAGCAGGGACGGCGGATACTTCGTCATCGAGATGAAGCTGATCGCGGTGCGCACGAAATCGCCTTCGACAACGAACCAGGGCTTGTCGCCGTAGACGTTCAGCATGCGCAGCACGATGAAACCGGCGATCATTCCGAAGCCGAGGATGAGCAGATTACGCTGCCGCCTCTCCGTCCCGAAATCGGGGCGGAACCAGTTGCCGATGGCATAGCCCAGCGAGATGACGCCCAGCCACGGCAAGAGGGGATAGGTCGTCTTGGCGGCGAAGCCGAATGGCAGCGCGATCACGTCGCGCTGGTACAGGATCGCCCAAAGCGGGAACCAGGGATTTTCGGGCGTCAGCCGGACCGGATCGAGGAGATTATGGAAGCATACGATGATCAAGCCGAACGCGATCAGTGCCTGGCGCGGCAGACGCATCAGTACTGACAGGGCGATCATGCTCAGTCCGATCGCCCAGATGACCTGAAGCCAGAACGTGGGCTGCGGTACGATCCCCCAGTACAGCGGGGAGAGATAGAACAATTCGATGGCGACGAGAAGAAGGCCGCGCTTGAGCAGGTACGACGAGGTTTCCTCGACCGTATGGTTCATGCTGAAGAGATAGACGCCAAGCCCCGTAAGCGCGACGAAGATGGGTGCGCAAAAACTGACTGCAAAACGCGCAAATCCAATCGCTGGAATCACGGTTGCCGCATTGATCGGATCGCTCACGGCGTAGTTGACGAACCACGTTTCGCGCAGGTGGTCCAAAAGCATCAGAACCATGACAAAGCCGCGCAGGGCATCGATATTGGCCAGACGCGATTTGACTTTGACAGCTTGCTGGCCTGCTGCCGAGGCTTCGACCAAATGTGGTGACAGTGATGCGCTACTCGCCATGATACCAACCCGTTTCAGTGTTGAGCCAACTTGCTTCATGCTGGCTCAACACGCATCGATAAAGTTGGCAAGTTTGCGCCGGATCTGGCCGATTGTTTCAAATTCAGGACACTCCAGAGCAGTAAGTGTCGTGATCGCGATGCAGGTGACCTGGCCCGGGCTGACTGCCGGACCCGGTCCGAGAACCAGGCTGATGCGCCTGCCGCTATCGCTCAGCCGTCAAAATCAGGCATCATCATCGAGTGTGGCGACCGCGTCGATCTCGACGAGAAACCCGTAATGCAGCTCCGGAACCGGCACGACGGTCCGGGCGGGGCGCGCATCGCCAAGCAATTCGCCGTAAATGCGGTTGAATTCCGGCCAGTTCGCCACGCCGACAATGTAGGCGGTAACCCGCGAAAGGTCCGCTGGCGAACCGTCTGCCGCTTCAAGTATGGCAAGCATGTTCGCGATTGCCTGACGAGCCTGCGCGGCGAAGCTCGTATCAGCTAGAGGTGCCTTGTCCGCGCGGATCGGCAATTGGCCCGAAATGTAAAGCGTCGCCCCTGACCGAACGGCCTGAGAATAAGCGCCGGCGGGGGCGGGTGCCTTGTCCGTTTCAATGACCTGCTGTTTCTTGTCCATTACCAGCCTCCGAAGCGCTTCCATTCATTCACGACGACGTTGTCGCTCCCGCGCACAACGCGATACGATCCATGCTGCGCTCCTGTCGCGCATGCATGATTGGGGTGGATACGGACCCGGTCGCCAATCTTCAGATCGGGCAAAGCAGCGTTCGAGCCGGGGCGCACCGTGACTATCCCGTGTTCCTGGTTCGCATCGGCCAGGATCAGATCTTCGTAGGGCCGACCGGTGCTGTCGCACACGATCCCGTAACCTTGATCGACCTCCTGCTTGGATGTCCCGCGATCGCGAGACATCGCCATCCAGCCCGCATCGACAAGTATCCAGCCCTTTTCATGCTGGTGACCGATCACCGTCCCCAGCACGGAAAGTGCGATGTCATCGATCCGGCAAACGCCGATGCCCGCCATGACCAGATCGAAAAAGACGAAAACCCCGGCACGCACTTCCGTCACGCCATCAAGATTCTCGGCATAATGGGCTGTGGGCGTAGAGCCGAGACTGACCACCGGGCATGCATGGCCGGCATCCCGCAAGATTGCAGCAGCGCAGACGACGGCCAGGCGTTCGTTCTCGGCGCAGACCCCGAGTGCCTCGGCCCCGCGCGCATCGTAGCTTGCGCCTGCATGGGTGAGGACGCCGCGAAGCTCCCCGCCCTTCGTCAAGGCGTCAGCAATGTCGATAAGGAGTTTTGCGTCGTCCGGCAGCACACCCGAACGATGCCCATCGCAATCTATCTCGATCAGGGCTGGGATGGCCATTCCGGCATCGACCGATGCAGAAGCGACCGCCTGAGCTTGCTCGACCGTGTCCAGCACCACTGCGAGGTCGCATCCCTTGCGGCGCAATTCGATGACTTTTTCAAGTTTCCCCGGTGCGATGCCAACCGCGTAAATAATGTCGGTTACCCCTGCCGAGGCGAAAAATTCCGCCTCGCGCAAAGTGGATACCGTGGCCGGGCCTTGCGGCGAGGACATCACCTCCCGCGCAACTTCGATCGACTTGGCCGTCTTGAGGTGTGGGCGCAGTATTACGCCGAACTTCGCAAGCCGTGCGCGCAGGCGCGCCACGTTTCGCTCCATGCGTTCGGCATCGAGGATCAAGCAGGGAGTTTCCAGATCGTCGAGTGTCATTTGGTCCGGTAAATCCCGACCGGCTTCGAAAACTTGTGCTTCGCTCATGGGCTTTCTCCGCGTGCGATTGAAAATTGGCTCAGGAATTGGCGCTAGCCATGACCGGACGAGGCGCAGCCTCGTGATGAGGCAAAGGACCGGTCAGAAAATCTCCGCTTCGCGAGCGGAATAGATCCCTGCAATGGAGCGACCCGTTTCGACCGGCGGTCGTCCATTCGCTACCGATTGAGTGCATGTCACACGCCACTATGGTCATTGCAGCTTCTACCTTCGCAAGAATCGGAGCGGCGCATCTGGAAGATCCATCGTATTGTGCGTTGCGAATAATGATACGAATGCGTAAACTATGCAATTAATGAAAATTGTATTTTAGATAAAGCTCTAGGTTAATGCTGACGCACGAGGATCTCCTCTTCTTCCAAATCCTCGCAACCTCGACCTCCCTGGCCGAGGCAGCGCGCCGTCTCCACGTAACGCCTCCGGCAGTGACCCAGCGCCTGCGCGCACTGGAAGCTCGGGTGGGTGTCAAACTGGTTGAGCGGAACCCCCGCGGACTTCGCCTCACCGACGAAGGCGAACTGATCGCGACCGAAGGTGTGAACATCGCTCACGCTCTGGAAGATCTGTCAGAGCGATTGTCCAAACGAACCGAGCAGGTACGGGGCAACCTTCGGGTGGCCGCTCCCTACGGGTTTGGAAGACAATACGTTGCCGCAGTCATCCAGTCATTCGCCGCGATCCATCCTGGCGTAACAGTGAAGCTGGACCTGTCCGAGAACCCCGTGAAGCAAATGTCGGAAGGCTGCGACCTTATCGTGCATATAGGCGCCTTGCCCGAGAGCGACAGGCTGATAACCACCCTTGCTCCAAATCGGCGTATCCTGTGCGCTGCGCCAGCATATATAGCCGCAAATGGGCCACTGCGTCATCCAAGAGACCTTTCAGCGCATAGATGTCTCGCACTTCGTGAGAACAATGAAGACGTGACACTCTGGCGCTTTTCCAGAAATAGTTCTGACAGCGTCACGGTTCGGATCAAGCCCGTGATGTCGAGCAATGACGGCGAGATCGTTCGGCAGTGGGCTCTTGCAGGAATGGGCGTAATGGTCCGCAGCGAGTGGGACGTAGTTGGCGACCTTGACGCAGGAAACTTGCAGGAAATACTCCCGGACTGGGCGCCGCCCAGCGCAGATGTTGTTGCCCTCCTGCATGCACGGCACGGGAGGAGTCGGCGAACCAACGCTTTCCTGCAATGTTTGCGTGAAAGTCTCTCCCCGGTACCGTGGAGAGTATTGAAGTGATGGGGTGAAGCGCGCCAGAGTTCCAATAGACTTCGGTGTGAGAACACGAGCACCTCGCCGCGCGCGGGGCCAGTGCCTCGAGGAACACGATCCGCGCTCTGATCGAGGCAGTGGTGGTCCATGGCGGTGACAGCCGCGGTGGCAAGCATGGCCGCGGGCTGCAAACGACAAAGCCCCCGGCGGCTGGGCGCTGGGGGCTTAAGTCGTACACCATTGGTTGCGGGGGTAGGATTTGAACCTACGACCTTCAGGTTATGAGCCTGACGAGCTACCGGGCTGCTCCACCCCGCGTCAATGATGTTGCCTCAATTACCGGCACCGGCATCCGCCGGTTTGGCTATCCTTGCATAAGCTCGGACGGCCGTTCGGCCTTGCGAAGCCCTTGGCTTCGGTTCGGCGTAATTTCCACGTGTCTCAGGTTAGAGACACAAAGAGGGCCTTGGGAGTTATCCCTTGGCCCTCGTTGTTCTTGAGATTGTGATGGGTTTTTTGCACGCCGGCTTCAATGCCTGGCGACGTCCTACTCTTCCAACGCTTGAGCGCAAGTACCATCGGCGCTGTCAGGTTTCACGGCCGAGTTCGAGATGGGATCGGGTGGGTCACTGACGCTATGGTCACCAAGCAATGGAGCTGGCGTGCTTTTTAATCGATGAATGTATCCGTGCATTATCTGGCTGGATGATCGTCCGGTCATCACTGACGCTGCTGCACGGTGTGCAGAGCTGTCATTGATGGTGGGATTCATCAAGCATGATCAGAGTTATTAGGACCGGTTAGCTCCACGCGTTACCACGCTTCCACACCCGGCCTATCAACGTGATGGTCTATCACGACTCGAAGATACCTAATCTTGAGGGAGGCTTCCCGCTTAGATGCTTTCAGCGGTTATCCCGTCCATGCATAGCTACCCTGCTGCGCGGCTGGCGCCACGACAGGTACACCAGAGGCATGTTCAACCCGGTCCTCTCGTACTAGGGTCAACTCCTCTCAAGTATCGACGCCCACGGCAGATAGGGACCAAACTGTCTCGCGACGTTCTGAACCCAGCTCACGTACCACTTTAATTGGCGAACAGCCAAACCCTTGGGACCTGCTCCAGCCCCAGGATGTGATGAGCCGACATCGAGGTGCCAAACGATTCCGTCGATATGAGCTCTTGGGAATCATCAGCCTGTTATCCCCGGCGTACCTTTTATCCGTTGAGCGATGGCCCTTCCACGAGGGACCACCGGATCACTATGACCGACTTTCGTCTCTGCTCGATTCGTCAATCTCGCAGTCAGGCAGGCTTATGCCATTGCACTCTTGCAGCCGGTTTCCAACCGGCCTGAGCCTACCATCGCGCGCCTCCGTTACTCTTTAGGAGGCGACCGCCCCAGTCAAACTACCCGCCACAGAGGGTCCCTGTACCGGCTAACGGTACGAGGTTAGACATTAAAAAATCACAGGGTGGTATTTCACCTATGGCTCCACACCAGCTGGCGCCGGTGCTTCAAAGCCTCCCACCTATGCTACACAATAATTTTCCAATGCCACTCTGAAGCTGCAGTAAAGGTGCACGGGGTCTTTCCGTCTAACCGCGGGTACTCCGCATCTTCACGGAGAATTCAATTTCGCTGAGCATATCCTGGAGACAGTGGGGAAGTCGTTACGCCATTCGTGCAGGTCGGAACTTACCCGACAAGGAATTTCGCTACCTTAGGACCGTTATAGTTACGGCCGCCGTTTACCGGGGCTTCAATTCGGAGCTTGCACTCCTCCTCTTAACCTTCCGGCACCGGGCAGGCGTCAGACCCTATACGTCGTCTTGAAGCCGACTTAGCAGAGTCCTGTGTTTTTGCTAAACAGTCGCTACCCCCTGGCCTGTGCCCCCCACATCTGCTTGCGCAAACATGGGGCCTCCTTCTTCCGAAGGTACGGAGGCAATTTGCCGAGTTCCTTCAGGATACTTCTCTCAAGCGCCTTGGTATACTCTACCTGACCACCTGTGTCGGTTTCGGGTACGGTCTATACGGAGAGGCTATTTCCTGGAACCGCTTCGAAGCACAACCAATCCGATAAGGTTGTACAACACACGCGATCCGTCACACATCTCCAGGCCCACGAATATTAACGTGGTTCCCATCGACTACCCCCTTCGGGCTCGTCTTAGGGGCCGGCTCACCCTGCTCAGATTAGCTTTAAGCAGGAACCCTTGGTCTTTCGGCGAGAGGGCATCTCACCCTCTTTATCGCTACTCATGTCAGCATTCGCACTTCCGATACGTCCACGGTCGGTTACCCTCCCGCTTCACTCGCCTACGGAACGCTCCGCTACCGCGTGATCCGAAGATCACACCCTAAGCTTCGGTGCATCACTTGAGCCCCGTTACATTTTCGCCGCAGAACCTCTTATTTAGACCAGTGAGCTGTTACGCTTTCTTTAAAGGATGGCTGCTTCTAAGCCAACCTCCTGGTTGTTTTGGAAGTTCCACATGCTTTCCCACTTAGTGATGACTTGGGGACCTTAGCTGTAGGTTAGGGCTGTTTCCCTTTTGACGACGGACCTTAGCACCCGCCGTCTGTCTGCCGAACTAGACTCGTTGGTATTCGGAGTTTGGTTAGAATTGGTAGATCTCGCGACCCCCGCATCCATCCAGTGCTCTACCCCCAACGGCAATCATTCGACGCTCTACCTCAATAGATTTCGCGGAGAACCAGCTATTTCCCGGCTTGATTGGCCTTTCACCCCTAAACACAACTCATCCGAGAATTTTTCAACATTCACCGGTTCGGTCCTCCAGTGCGTGTTACCGCACCTTCAACCTGGTCATGCCTAGATCGCCGGGTTTCGGGTCTAATACACCATACTCAATTCGCCCTGTTCAGACTCGCTTTCGCTGCGCCTACACCTAACGGCTTAAGCTCGCATGGTACATTAAGTCACTGACCCATTATGCAAGAGGTACGCTGTCACCCCCTAAAGAGGCTCCAACTGCTTGTAAGCATTCGGTTTCAGGTACTGTTTCACTCCCCTCATCGGGGTGCTTTTCACCTTTCCCTCACGGTACTGTGTTCGCTATCGGTCATGTACGAGTATTTAGGCTTGGAGGGTGGTCCCCCCATGTTCAGACAGGATTTCACGTGTCCCGCCCTACTCGAGTCTTCTTGTCTCGCTTTCGCATACGGGACTGTCACCCGCTATGGTCACTCTTTCCAAAGTGTTCTGCTAGTTGAACAAGAAGCACTGGCCTGGTCCGCGTTCGCTCGCCACTACTAACGGAATCTCGGTTGATGTCTTTTCCTCCGGGTACTTAGATGTTTCAGTTCCCCGGGTTCGCTTCACCAAGGCTATATATTCGCCAAGGTGATACCTTATCCACCTCACTCAACCCGTGATCGCTCACGAACCGAGAGAAATGGTGAAGGTGGGTTTCCCCATTCGGAAATCGCCGGATCAAAGTTTGCTCACAACTCCCCGACGCTTATCGCAGCGTGCCACGTCCTTCATCGCCTGTACATGCCAAGGCATCCACCAAATGCTCTTACCTCACGCTTGAGAATCCACACCATCAACGACAGC